>DATBAU010000071.1:0-15550 GCA_036271355.1 Rudaea sp.
ACCTCCGCCCTGCTCCGCCTGCTCTCGGACCCGACGCGCGTGCGTCTGCTCGCGTTGCTGGAGCGCGAGGAACTGACGGTGGCCGAGCTGTCGACGGTACTGCATCTGGCACAACCGCGCGTGTCCACGCATCTGGCGAAACTGAAGGAAGCCGATCTCGTGCGCGACCGTCGCGCCGGCGTGTCGGCTTATTATCGTTGCAACGATGACCTCGATGATAAATCAGCGGCATTGCTCGGCGCGTTGCGCGCCAACGTCAATGATTCGCTGATCGCTGACGATCTGCGCCGCCTGCCGACGATTCTTGCGAAACGCGCGCACGCCGAAGGCTGGGCCGACAGCGTGGCTGGCGATATGGAACGCCATTATTCGCCGGGCCGCACATGGGAAGCACTCGCGCGCGCGCTCTCGAGCCTGCTCGACTGCGGCGACGTGCTCGACATCGCATCCGGCGACGGCGCGCTGGCCGAACTGCTCGCGCCGCACGCCGAATCGATCCTGTGCCTGGACGCGAGCGAACGCGTCGTCGCTGCGGCGAAAGTACGATTGAAAGGATGCAAGAACGTCGAGGTCCGCGCGGGCGACATGCACGCGCTCGACACCGGCAATCGGCGATTCGACCTGGTGTTGCTCATGCACGCCCTCACGTACAGCGATCAGCCCGGCAAGGTGATCGGCGAAGCCGCGCGCGTGCTGAAACCCGGCGGGCGCCTGCTCGCGACGACGCTGGCGCAGCACGCGCATCGCAACGTCGTGGCGCCGTTCGATCATCGCAACCTCGGCTTCACCGTCGAGCAGTTGCGCGAATACGCGCAGAAGGCCGGATTGAAAGTCTTGCGCTGCGAGCCGATCACGCGCGAACGACGTAAACCCCATTTCGAAGTTTTGACTCTGCTGGCACGGAAACCGACGCGATGAACGCACTGCCCTATCTCGATCCTGCGCGTACGCAAAAACTCCTCGATGCGTTGAATCGTCGCATCCTTGTCATCGACGGTGCGATGGGCACGATGCTGCAAAGCTACAAGCTCGACGAAGCCGGCTATCGCGGCGAACGTTTCTCCGGCGGCTGCGACGCGCACCACGCGCACGGCACCGCGTGCGATCTGAAAGGCAACAACGATCTGCTCACGATGACGCAGCCGGACATCATCAAGGCCGTGCATACGGCGTATCTCGATGCCGGCGCCGATATGCTGGAGACGAACACGTTCAATTCCACGTCGGTCAGTCAGGCCGACTATCACCTCGAACATCTGGTCTACGAACTTAATCGCGACGGCGCGAAACTCGCGCGCGAAAGTTGCGATGCGGTCGAAGCAAAAACTCCTGACAAGCCACGCTTTGTCATCGGCGTACTCGGACCGACGAGCCGCACCGCATCGATTTCGCCGGACGTGAACAATCCCGGTTTTCGCAACGTGTCGTTCGAGGAACTCGACTCGGCCTATCGCGACGCGACACGCGGTCTGCTCGACGGCGGTGCGGACGTGATCATGGTCGAAACGATTTTCGACACGCTCAACGCGAAAGCGGCGCTGTACGCCGTCAACGAAGAATTCAAGCGGCGCGGCGCGCGCGTGCCGATCATGATTTCAGGAACGATCACCGACATGTCCGGCCGCACGCTGTCGGGACAGACGGCCGAGTCGTTCTATTACTCGCTGCGTCATTCCAATCCGTTGTCGATCGGACTGAACTGCGCGCTCGGCGCGACGGAATTGCGCGCGTATATCGATGCGCTCGCGCAAATCGCCGAATGCTACGTCAGCGCACATCCCAACGCGGGCTTGCCCAATGCGTTCGGTGAATACGACGAAACGCCGGAACAGATGGCCAAAACCATCGGCGAATTCGCGACGAGCGGCCTCCTCAACATCGTCGGCGGCTGTTGCGGCACGACGCCCGCGCACATTCGCGCGATCGCCCAAGCGGTGCGCGATGTGCCGCCACGCGCGCTCCCGAATCAGGACGCACGCGCGGCATGAGCTCACCACCGCGCTACACGCGGCTTTCCGGTCTGGAACCCCTGGTCATCACGCCCGAGTTGTTGTTCGTCAACATCGGCGAACGCACGAATGTCACAGGCTCGGCGCAGTTCAAGAAACTGATCAAGGACGATCGCTACGAAGAAGCGGTCGACGTTGCGCGCCAACAGGTCGCGAGCGGCGCGCAGATCCTCGACGTCAACATGGACGAGGGATTGATCGATTCCGAAATGGCGATGGCGAAATACCTCAACCTCATCGCCTCCGAACCGGACATCGCGCGCGTGCCAGTGATGGTCGATTCGTCGAAGTGGACGGTGATCGAAGCGGGGTTGCGATGTCTGCAAGGCAAAGGCGTCGTCAATTCGATTTCGATGAAGGAAGGCGAAGACGTTTTCCTCGAACACGCACGCAAGGTGCTCGCCTACGGCGCGGCGGTCGTCGTGATGGCGTTCGACGAGCAAGGTCAGGCCGACACGAAAGTGCGCAAAGTGGAAATCTGTACACGCGCGTACAGATTATTGACGGAAGAAATCGGTTTTCCGCCGGAAGACATCATTTTCGATCCGAACATTTTCGCGATCGCGACCGGCATCGACGAACACAACAACTACGCCGTCGATTTCATCGAAGCGACGCGCGAGATCAAGGCGAAATTGCCGCATTGTCACGTGTCCGGCGGCGTGTCGAACGTGTCGTTCTCGTTTCGCGGCAACGAAACGGTGCGTCAAGCGATCCACAGCGTTTTCCTGTTTCACGCGATCAAGGCCGGCATGGACATGGGCATCGTCAATGCCGGCGCGTTGCCGATCTACGACGATCTTGACCCCGAATTGCGCGAGCGCGTCGAGGACGTCGTTCTCAATCGACGCGCCGATGGAACGGAACGCCTGCTCGAAATCGCCGAGCGCTACAAAGGCAAGAAAGGCGAAGCGATCGTCGAGATCCACGCGTGGCGTGAACTGCCGGTGCGTGCGCGTTTGTCGCACGCGCTCGTGCATGGCATCGATCAGTACGTAGAAGCGGACACCGAGGAAGCGCGCGGATTGTCGACGCGTCCGCTCGACGTGATCGAAGGTCCGCTAATGGATGGGATGAACGTCGTCGGCGACCTGTTCGGCGCGGGCAAGATGTTCTTGCCGCAAGTGGTGAAGTCGGCGCGCGTGATGAAGAAAGCCGTCGCCTATCTGATTCCGTTCATCGAAGAAGAGAAAGCGCGCACCGGCGAAGTGCACAAATCCAACGGCAAGATCGTGCTCGCGACCGTGAAAGGCGATGTGCACGACATCGGAAAAAATATAGTCGGCGTGGTGCTCCGCTGCAACAACTTCGATGTGATCGATCTCGGCGTGATGGTTCCCGCGCAGAAAATTCTGGATGCGGCGAAAAAGGAACAGGCCGACATGATCGGATTGTCCGGATTGATCACGCCGTCGCTGGAAGAAATGAGCCATTTTGCGCGCGAAATGCAGCGTCAGGAATTCGCGGTGCCGCTGCTGATCGGCGGCGCGACGACATCGCGCGCACACACCGCGCTCAAGATCGAGCCGCACTACAAATCGCCGACGGTGTGGGTGAAAGACGCGTCGCGCGCGGTCGGCGTGGCGCAATCGTTGATCTCGAAAGAACTCGTCGACGCGTTCATGGAAAAGATCCGCGCCGAATACGCGGAAATCCGCGAGCGTCACAAAGACCGCGGCGCGGCGAAGCGGCTCGTTTCGCTCGATCACGCGCGCGGTCAGGCGTTCGACGGCAAGTGGAATGACTACGTGCCGCCCGCTCCAAACAAACCCGGCATCACCGTGTTCGACGATTATCCGCTCACGGAACTCGTCGAATGCATCGACTGGACGCCGTTTTTCAACACGTGGGAATTGTCCGGCCACTATCCGCAGATTCTCGACGACGCGATCGTCGGCGAACAGGCGCGCGAACTGTTCGACGACGCGCAGAAAATGTTGCGCGAGATCGTCGCCGAAAAATGGCTCACGGCGCGCGGCGTGATCGGACTTTTTCCGGCGCAGCGCGTCGGCGACGACATCGAACTCGAAGACGGTACGGTCGTGCATTGCCTTCGTCAGCAAGCGGACAAACCGCCGGGCCGACCGGATTTCTGTCTCGCCGATTTCATCGCGCCGAAAGACAGCGGCATTAACGACTGGATCGGCGCGTTCGCCGTCACGGCGGGCATCGGCATCGAACCGCATCTGGAAACGTTTCAGCGCGATCACGACGATTATTCGTCGATCCTGCTCAAAGCGCTCGCCGATCGCCTTGCCGAAGCCTTCGCCGAACGCCTGCACCAGCGCGTGCGCAAGGAATTCTGGGGCTACGCGACGGACGAAAAACTCGCCAACCACGAATTGATCGGCGAAAAATATCGCGGTATCCGACCCGCGCCCGGTTATCCGGCGTGTCCAGATCACACCGAAAAAGCGACGCTGTTCGGATTGCTCGACGCACCGAAAAACACCGGCATCGAACTCACCGAAAGTTTCGCGATGTATCCGGCGGCCGCGGTGTCAGGCTGGTATTTCAGTCATCCGGGCAGCCAGTATTTCGTGGTCGGCCGTTTGTCGAAAGAACAGGTCGAGGATTACGCGAAACGTAAAGGCTGGTCGGTCGCCGAGGCGGAACGCTGGCTCGCGCCGAATCTCGACTACGATCCGGAGTGATCGTCGAAGTCTTCTTCGGCGCCGCCCGGCGCAACGACTTCGGGTTTGTGGTGGCGCAGGTGGATCACCACGTTGTACATCGAGACGAACATCGGAAACGCGTTCTGGATGATGCCGACCGAATCGTTCTTGCCCCAGATGAAATAACCGAGCGTCATCACGCTGCCGACGATCGACAGATACCAGAACGTCATCGGCATCACCACGCGCTTGAGTCGTTTGGTCGCATAAAGCTGCACGAACCAGCGCGCCGTGAACAGGAACGTGCCGATGTAGCCGATGAGTTTCCACGGCGTCACGCCGATGTGGTGGATGTGAAACAGGACGTCATTCATGGGCGCGGGTTTCCGGCGTGATCGGCAGCCGTCATTTTACCAGCCGAACCGCGCGCGCCGCGCCGTCGCAACGGGTACGATAGCCGCTTGCCGCAATCGGGGACGTCATGGCCGCGAAGAAGACCCGTTCCAAGCAACGGCCGGTGAATCTCGCCTTGCAAGGCGGCGGTGCGCACGGCGCGTTCACCTGGGGCGCGATCGACGCGATGCTCGCGGACGGCCGCATCGACATCGAAGCGATCAGCGCAACGAGCGCCGGCGCGATGAATGCGGTGGTGCTCGCCGATGCGCTCGTCGATGGCGGTCGCGACGTCGCGCGCGAACGCCTCGCCGCGTTCTGGCGCGCCATCGCCGCGACCGGGCGGCAATGGAATCCGGTGCAGATGTTCGATGTCGGCTTTCCCATCGAACAAACGCCCGCCTACTGGATGTTCGATGCGATGGTGCGCGTGTTCTCACCGTACCAGCTCAATCCGTTCAACTTCAATCCGCTGCGAAAACTGCTCGAAGAACACGTCGACTTCGAGCGCTTGCGCCGGACGAAAGGCGTGAGCATCCATCTATGCGCGACGAATGTCGAAACCGGTAAAGTGCGCATCTTCGAGCGGCACGAAGTGAGCGTCGACGCCGTCCTCGCGTCCGCGTGCCTGCCGTTTCTGTTCCAGACCGTGGAAATCGACGGCGCGCATTACTGGGACGGCGGCTACATCGGCAACCCGGCGATTTTTCCGCTGATCTATCAATCGCGCAGTTGCGATGTCGTCATCGTTCACGTGAACCCGATCGTCCGCCACGGCGTGCCGACGACGGCCCCCGAGATCATGAATCGCATCAACGAAATCAGCTTCAATTCCTCGCTGATGCGCGAGATGCGCGCGATCGCTTTCGTCACGCGGCTCATCGAACAAGGAAAAATCAACGGCGGCGAAATGAAGCAGATGCTCATCCATTCGATCCGCGACGACGAAGCGATGACCGCGCATTCGGTCGCCTCGAAATTCAGTTCGGACGTGAAATTCCTCACGCACCTGCGCGACAGCGGCGCGACGGCAGCGCGACGCTGGATCGATGCGCACTTCGACGATCTCGGCCAGCGTTCGACGGTCGATCTGGAATCCGAATTCCTCTAAGCTGGCGCGATGTCCGACGAAACATCCGCGACGATCGATGGCAACGCACTCGCAGGCCACCGCATCTATCTGTTGAAGATCGCGCGCATGCAGCTTCGCGACGAAACGCTCGCGGAAGATCTCGTCGCGGACGCACTCGCGCAGGCATTCGAGCGTCGCGCGCAGTTTCGCGGCGGCAGTTCGCTGCGCACGTGGCTGACGTCGATCCTGAAAAACCGCATCGTCGATTTCCTGCGAAAAAGCTGGCGCGAGCAATCGCTGGACGCGGCCTCACCCGACGACGAAGGCGCCATCGATCGTATCTTCGACGAGAGCGGTCACTACATCCACATGCCGAGCGACGTGCGCGATCCGGCGGAGTTGTCGCAACAGGACAACTTCCTCGCCGCCGTGCAGATCTGCGTGGATCGGTTGCCGAAACGAATCGGCCAGGTATTCGTGCTGCGCGAAGTGTTCGGCAGCGACACGAAGGAGTTGTGTAAGGATTTGGGCCTCACCTCGTCCAACGTCTGGGTACAACTTTATCGAGCGCGAATGATGTTGCGGGAATGCCTGGAACGCGGCGGCTTCGGCCGGACACAGGCGGAATGACGATGGCGGTGCGTTTGAGCTGCCAACATGCATCGCGTTTGCTCTCGCAGCGCGAAGACGAACCGCTTCCGTGGACTCAGCGAATGCGGCTGCGCTTGCACCTGATGATTTGCGACGCGTGTACGAATGTGTCGCGTCAGTTCGCGGCATTGCGGATGGCGTTGCGCGCCATCCGCGAACGCGACTGATTACTTCGACTTCGATTTCATCCTCTTGTCGTCGCCGCCGGATTCGCTGGCGGCGTGTCCGAGGTTTTCGAGCAGCGTGCTTAGATCCTCGGCGTGTTCTTCTTCGTTGGCGAGGATAGCTTCCATCATGCGCCGCGTGGTCGGATCGTCGTTGCCGAGGTATTGGATGATTTCGCGATACGTATCGATGGCGATGCGTTCGGCAATCAGGTCTTCCTTGAGCATTTCGATGAGATCGACGCCCTCGTGGTATTGCGAATGCGAGCGCGAACTGAGCCCATCCGGATTAAGATTCGGCGCACCGCCGAGCTGCACGATTCGCGCAGCGATGTTGTCGGCATGACCCTGCTCTTCACCCGCGTGTTCCAGAAATTCCGATGCGACACTCTTCGCGTGAATGCCTTTGGCCATGTAGTAGTGGCGCTTGTAACGCAGCACGCAAACGATTTCGGTCGCCAACGCCTCGTTGAGAATTTCAACGACACGTTTGCGATCGGCGAGATAGCCGCCCGTCACGGCGCCCTTTTCGATCTCTTTGCGCGCGCGCTTCTGAATCGTTTTGATATCGGTGAGAAATGGCTTGGCGGACATCGTGACACTCCATGTTGGACGTTGGCTGAGCAGATTAGCCGTCGGATGTTGGCACGCACGCGTCTACCACGCAACGCTAATGAATTGCTTTTCCTACCGGGTACAGCAAGGCGAATTGGACGTCGCGGTTCGCGATTAATCTCAGGGCAGGTTGTCGGCGAAATACAAACTTGCGCGAACAAAGAGACGTTCTTGCACAGGACACTATTGACTTGAAAACACGCCGCGCGGCCGCATAACAGAATTCGTTGGATAATCAGCGCGATTTGCTATATAGTTCGCGCCGCTTCAACACCGCAAAGGACTTGCGGCTCGCCGATACGGATATCGGCAATGCGTCGACCTCCCGTTTTTCCCTTAAGGCTCAACCGCTGCGAGCATCGCTCGCGACGGAAGCCTGCACCACTCGGTCCCGACGCACCTTAGATCCGACTTTCGGATCGCTTTTTATTGCGGCGCGGTTGGCTGGGAACGCTGCTGTAGCACATCGAACGATCGCCGGATTTCCCGACGGTCACAGGAGCGTTTTACATGTCTTTTGATTCTCTCGGACTTTCGTCCGCCCTGCTGCGCGCGCTGAACGACCAAGGCTATACCGAGCCGACGCCGATCCAGGCCGCCGCCATCCCCACCGTTCTGGCCGGCCGCGACATTCTCGCGGGCGCGCAGACCGGCACCGGCAAAACCGCCGCGTTCGCGCTGCCGATGCTGGAACGCCTGTTCGCCAATGCGTCGACGCCGAACGGCAAACGCAAAACGCGCGCGCTGATTCTCGCGCCGACGCGCGAACTCGCCGCGCAGGTTCATGAAAGCGTGCGCACGTACGCCAAGCATCTGCGCATCTTCAGCACCGCCATCTTCGGCGGCGTCAGCATGGGTCCGCAAATGGACGCGCTGCGTCGCGGCGTCGACATCATCGTCGCCACGCCGGGCCGTCTCATCGATCATATGGAACGCCGCACGGTCGATTTGTCCGGCGTCGAAGTTCTCGTGCTCGACGAAGCCGACCGAATGCTCGACATGGGCTTCCTGCCCGCGATCAAGCGCATTCTCGGCGTGTTGCCGAAACAGCGCCAGACGCTGCTCTTTTCGGCCACGTTCGCCGAAGAGATCAAGCAGCTCGCCGCGCAGTTCATGCGCGATCCGGCGGAAATCCAGGTCGCCGCGCGCAACAGCGTCGCCGCCACGATCACGCACCGCGTGCATCCGGTCGACGGCGCCAGGAAGCGTGATGCGCTGCTGCATCTGCTCGCCGCCGACAGCCGTCGTCAGACGCTGGTGTTCTCGCGCACGAAACACGGCGCCGACAAGCTCGCTACCTTCCTCGAGAAATCCGGTCTGCGCACCGCTGCCATCCACGGCAACAAGAGCCAGGGTGCCCGCACGCGTGCGCTGAAGGATTTCAAGGGTGGCAAGGTCGTCATCCTCGTCGCCACCGACATCGCCGCGCGTGGTCTCGACATCGATCAACTGCCGATCGTCGTCAATTACGATCTGCCGATGGTCGCGGAAGATTACATCCACCGCATCGGCCGCACCGGCCGCGCGGGCGCGGAAGGTCTGGCCGTGTCGTTGGTCGCGCATGACGAAGTGCGTTTGCTGCGCGACATTCGCCGCATGCTGAAACAGGAAATCCAGATCGAGTCGATTGCCGGCTACGAGCCGAGTTCGCCGCTCAATCTCGATTCCAACCGCGGCGCGCCGAACAAGCCGAACGCGAACCGTCCGCGCAATCCGAGCCACGCGCGCCGTCCGCACGCGGGCAACAACTCGAACGCCAAACCGCACGCGGCTGCGAACAAGCAGCATCGTCAGTGGCGCGGCAATCGAGACGCACGCAAGGCGTAAGCCACTCGACAAAACGCCACCTTCGGGTGGCGTTTTTCTTAGCGCTCCTGATCGAGCGGTCGGATCAGGATTTCGTTGACGTTGACGTGCGCCGGCTGCGACGCAACGTAGACCACCGCGTTCGCGATGTCTTCCGGCTGCAACTGCCGCAGTCCCTCGGCCCATTGATTCAGCGCTTTCTTCGTCGTCGGATCGGGAATGTGATCGCGCAATTCCGTCGCTACCAATCCCGGCTCGATCACGCACACGCGAATCTTTTCTTTGTGCACTTCCTTGCGCAGCGACTCGGATAGCGCGACGACGGCGAATTTTGTCGCCGAATATCCGGAACCCGCCGGACTCGCCACGCGGCCCGCCGTCGATGAAATGTTGATGATGTCGCCACCACCGCGTGCACGCATGCCGGGCAATGCCGCCTGCGACGAAACCATCATCGCCAGCACGTTGAGTTCGAGCATGCGCCGCCAATCCGCCGGATCGGCATCCGCGACCGGCGACAGCAACATCACACCCGCATTATTGACGAGGACGTCTAGCCGTCCAAACTTTTCTTCGGTTTCGGTGACGATGCGTTTGTTGTCGCCTTCCTTCAGCAGATCGGCTTCGATGGCGTGCGCCTTCACGCCCATCTTTCCCAGATCGCGAACGAGTGCCTCGAGACGATCCGCACGTCGCGCCGTGACGACGACGTCCGCGCCGGCTGCCGCCAACGCGCGCGCAGTCGCATCGCCGATGCCGGATGAGGCGCCCGTGACCAACGCAACGCGGCCGGAAAGTGGTTTGCTCATATCAATCTCCTTTTGATTTTTCAGTGAGCGCGCGGCAACTCGAGTTCCGCGACGCGGCCCTTCAAACGCGGGCCGAGATAACAGTGCGTGCCGACCGGCACCAATCCTGCCGCCTCGAACTCGCTCAAGTACCAACGCGGCGATCGCGCGATAAATCCGAGTTTATCGCCTTCGGGTGCGTCTTTCGACGTGAACAGTTCGAGAAACGCGACGCCATCGAGCATGTCGACGATGCCGCGCAAACCGCGGCGTAATTCGGCGTTGCGAACATAATGGATCGTGTCCGAGCAAACGACCAGATCGAAATCGCGATCGAATCGAAGTTCGGCCAGATCGCCGAACGAGGCCAGTCGGATATCGCGTGAACGTCCGTAGCGCGTGACGACGTATTTGCTGCTGTCGAGTCCCAGATATTCGATCTTCGGGCGAAGCCTTCGCAGCGGCGCGCGCCACACACCTTCGCCACAGCCGACATCCAGCACGTTGACGATGGGTCGCGCCAAATAATATTCGGCGACGGCGACAGCGAGCGCGACCTTGCGTTCAAGCTCGCGTCTCGAACTGACCGAATGATCGGGATGTCGATACCACTTGTCGAAGTAGGCGCGATCGTAGCGTTTCGTCATTCAGCGCAGCGACGCGTTGATTTTAGCGAGCGTCGCATTGCCCGGACTCAATTCCTGCGCACGAAGTTTGTTCAATGACGTCGCGCTCGTGTTGAAGTGTTCGTGCAAATCCTGCGCGTCCGCGTCGACGTAAAGCAAACCGGTCACGACTTCGCCCTTCGCCTGACGTTCGTGCACGTAGTTCATCGCGGCGACGCGATCGTGCGGATCGTAGCTCGCATGTAATTTTCGCAAGCGCACGATCGAGCCGTCGTGCTGCGTGACGTCGATCAGTTCGCCTTCCGCATAATCGACGACGATTTCGGCGCGCACATCGATAAAGTCGAGACGATTCGCCGCTTCATTGTGTTCACGCACATATTCGTAACTCTTCGTGCTGCCCGGATGATTGTTGAACGCGACGCACGGACTGATCACATCGATGAACGACGCGCCGCGATGTCGGATTGCGGCCTTGATCAACGGCACGAGCTGCGCTTTGTCGCCGGAGAATCCGCGCGCGACGAAACTCGCGCCGAGTTGCAGCGCGAGTCCAACGAGATCGAGCGGACTGTCGGTGTTCGTCACGCCTTTCTTCGATTTCGAACCGAGATCGGCGGTCGCCGAAAACTGACCTTTCGTCAATCCGTACACGCCGTTGTTTTCGACGATGTACGTCATGTTCACGCCGCGCCGGATCGCGTGTACGAACTGGCCGATGCCGATCGACGCCGAATCGCCATCGCCCGACACACCGAGATAAATAAGATCGCGATTCGCGAGATTCGCACCCGTGAGCACCGACGGCATGCGTCCGTGCACTGTGTTGAATCCGTGCGACTGGCCAAGAAAATAGTCGGGCGTTTTTGAACTGCAACCGATGCCCGACAGTTTCGCCACGCGATGCGGTTCGATATCCAGTTCCCAACACGCCTGGATGATCGCGGCGGAAATCGAATCGTGTCCGCAACCGGCGCACAGCGTGGAAATTTTGCCCTCGTAATCGCGGCGCGTGAATCCGATCTTGTTGCAACCCAGTGTCGGGTGATGAAGTTTCGGTTTCGCGATGTAAGTCATAAATGAGCCACTCGTCCGGATTCGATCGGAACCACTTTCCACTGATGCAGCATTTTTGAAATCTCGCCGCCGATGAATCGCGCGGTGATCGGCGCGCCTTCGTAATGCAGCAGCGCGATGAGTTTCGCCGGATCGATGCCGAACTCGTTGATCACCAGCGAACGCAATTGGCCATCCCGGTTCTGCTCCACGACGAACACTTTTTCATGGGCGGCGATGAAGTCGGCGACCGAATCCGGAAACGGAAATGCGCGCACGCGCAATGTGTCGAGATGCATGCCGTCGCGTTCGAGCGCTTCGATGGCTTCATCCATCGATGGACTCGTCGAGCCGTAATAGATCGCGCCGTAACGCGTCTTTTGCTGCGCACTGCGAGCGATCGGTTGCGGCACGAGTGCTTTCGCCGTGTCGAACTTCCGTAGCAGGCGCTCCATGTTGTACATGTAATCCGGCCCGCGCTCGGAATAGCGCGCATACGGATCGCGCGACGTGCCGCGCGTGAAATACGCGCCTTTGCTCGGGTGCGTGCCGGGATAGGTTCGCCACGGAATGCCATCGCCGTCGACATCCTTGTAGCGACCGAAATCCTTGCCCGCTTCGAGTTCTTCGGCGGTCATCACTTTGCCGCGATCGTATTCGCGCGATTCGTCCCAAACGAATGGTTTGCACAAGCGGTGGTTCATGCCGATGTCGAGATCGGTGAGGACGAAAATCGGCGCCTGCAATCGATCGGCGAGATCGAGAGCTTGCGCCGAAAACTCGAAGCATTCGTACGGATCTTCCGGAAAGAGAAGAATGTGTTTTGTATCGCCGTGCGAAGCGTACGCGCAGGCGATCACATCGGACTGCTGCGTGCGCGTCGGCATGCCGGTCGATGGCCCGCCACGCTGCACATCGATGATCGTGATCGGAATCTCGGCGAAGTACGCGAGGCCGATGAATTCGTTCATCAATGAAATGCCAGGACCCGATGTCGTCGTGAATGCGCGCGCGCCGTTCCATCCCGCGCCGACCACCATGCCGGCCGAAGCGATTTCGTCTTCGGCCTGGACGATCGCGAATTTATTCGCGCCGGTTTCCGGATCGACACGATACTTCATGCAGTATTTCTGGAACGCTTCGGCGAGCGATGACGACGGCGTGATCGGATACCACGCGCACACCGTCGCGCCGCCGTACACGCAACCGAGCGCGGCCGCCGCATTGCCTTCGACGAAGATGCGATCGCCGACGGCACTCGCGCGTTTCACCTTGAGCCCGATCGGCGCGAGGTTGTCCCTCGCATAATCGCGGCCGAGATGCAGCGCCTTGACGTTCGAGTCGAGCAGCTTTTCCTTGCCTTTGTATTGCTCGCCGAACAGTTTTTCGATTTCCGCCGGATCGATGTCGAGCAACGCCGACAGCGCGCCGACATACATGATGTTCTTGAACAACTGCCGCTGCCGTGCATCGGCATATGTCCGATTGCAGATCGCCGTGAGCGGCATGCCGACGACGTGAATATCGTCGCGAAATTTCGATGCGGGCAAGGGACGGGTGTTGTCGTAGAAAAGATAACCGCCGGGTGCGAGTTCCTTGAGGTCCGCATCCCAGGTTTGCGGATTCATCGCGACCATCAGATCGATGCCGCCGCGACGTCCGAGCCAGCCGCGCTCGGTGACGCGCACTTCATACCACGTCGGCAGTCCCTGGATGTTCGACGGAAAGATGTTGCGCGGACTGACCGGCACGCCCATGCGCAAAATCGCCTTCGCGAACAATTCGTTCGCCGACGCGGAACCGGACCCATTGACGTTCGCGAACTTGACGACGAAATCGTTGACGGCTTCCATCGCCTTCATGCGACCTCTCGCTTCTTCGGCTTGTGGCAAGCAGGTCCGGCTTGTGTCGTCTCGAGCAAGAATTTGCGCATGTCCCACGCGCCGGTCGGGCAACGTTCGGCGCAAAGGCCGCAATGCAGGCAGACGTCTTCGTCCTTCACCATCACGCGGCCGGTTTTCAGCGTCTCGGACACGTAAAGATCCTGCGTGAGATTCAAAGCCGGCGCGGTGAGATGCGTGCGCAGCGCCATCTCTTCGTCGTTCGGCGTGAACGTGATGCAATCCATCGGGCAGATGTCGACGCACGCGTCGCATTCGATGCACACGTCCTTGCTGAATACCGTTTCCACATCGCAGTTCAGGCAACGCTGCGCTTCGGCGAACGCGGTCTTCGCGTCGAAGCCGAGTTCGACCTCGACTTTTATACTTTTCAGCGTTTTCTCTTTTTCGCGCCACGGCACCGCGTAGCGGATGTCGTTGGAGATGTCGTTGTCGTAGCTCCACTCGTGGATGCCCATCTTTTGTGAAATAAGGCTCGCCATCGGATCGGGCCGTTCGTGGATGTTTTCGCCGTTGAGCATCTTGTCGATGGAAACGGCCGCATCGTGTCCGTGTGCGACCGCCCAGATGATGTTCTTCGGACCGAACGCCGCGTCGCCGCCGAAAAAGATGTTCGGATGCGTCGATTGCATCGTCGCTTTGTCGACTTTCGGCAAACCCCATTCGTCGAAGTCGATGCCGACGTCGCGCTCGATCCATGGGAACGCGTTTTCCTGACCGACGGCGATGAGCACGTCGTCACATTCGACGAGTTCGTCCGGTTCGCCCGTGGGCACCAGCGTTCGGCGGCCTTTCGCATCGCGTTCGGCGCGCACTTTCTCGAACGTCATGCCGATCAGTTTTCCATCGCGATGTTCGAACGTTTTCGGCACCATGTAGTTGAGGATCGGAATGCCTTCGTGCATCGCATCCTCTTTTTCCCACGGCGACGCTTTCATTTCGTCGAAACCCGATCGCACGATGACTTTGACGTCATCGCCGCCGAGACGACGCGACGAACGACAGCAATCCATCGCGGTGTTGCCGCCGCCAAGCACGATCACGCGCTTGCCGATCTGCTTGATATGCTCGAAATAAACCGACGCGAGCCAGTCCAGACCGATGTGAATGTTCTTCGCGGCTTCGGTTCGGCCCGGAAGATCGAGATCGCGTCCGCGCGGCGCGCCGCTGCCGACGAAGATCGCGTCGAAATTCTGCGTGAGAAGATGACGCATCGAATCGATGCGCGAGTTGCCGCGATAGTCGACGCCGAGATCGAGGATATAACCGACTTCCTCGTCGATCACTTCTTCGGGCAAACGGAATCGCGGAACTTGCGTGCGCATGAAGCCGCCGCCTTTCGTTTCGGCTTCGAACACGGTGACGTGATAACCGAGCGGCGCCAGATCGCGCGCGACGGTCAGCGATGACGGACCCGCGCCGACGCACGCGATGCGCTTTCCATTTTTCTGCATCGCCGGTTTCGGCATGCGCGCTTTGACGGCGGCATTGTCCTTGTTGTCGGCGGCGACGCGCTTGAGACGGCAGATCGCAACCGGTTCGGGTTTGCCCGCGTTGTTTTCCTCGACGCGTCCGCGCCGGCACGCCGGTTCGCACGGACGATCACAGGTGCGACCTAAAATTCCTGGAAATACGTTGGATTTCCAGTTGACAATATACGCGTCGGAATAACGCCCGGCGGCGATGAGACGGATGTATTCGGGGACCGGAGTATGTGCGGGGCAAGCCCACTGGCAATCGACGACTTTATGAAAGTAATCGGGAACGCGAATATCGGTAGGCTTCAACCCCTTCCTCCGCGAGAACAACTGACTTCGAGTCTACTCGCGGGTTTCCGATCTGAGAAGCGGCTGG
>DATBAU010000072.1:0-1639 GCA_036271355.1 Rudaea sp.
GCCATCCATCGTCACCACGACGCCGCCGGCTTGTTCGAGCACGCATTGACCGGCGGCCGTGTCCCATTCGCTGGTCAAACCGTAACGAATATACAAATCCACATTTCCACGCGCCGCCTGGCAGAACTTGAGCGACGAGCCGAGTGCGCGCAATTCGTGCGAACCGATTTTTTCGAGCGCCGCACCCAATCGCGGATCGGCGTGCGAGCGGCTGCCCGCGATCACGACCGGCTCGGTCCGGCGACGCGTGTGAATGCGCGTGTAGCGATGATCCTTGCCGTCGTCGAAGCAGGCGTGCCCGCCGCGCCACGCCCAGTACATTTCGTCGATCACCGGTGCGTAGATCACGCCCATCGTCGGCGCGTGGTCTTCGATCAACGCGATGTTGACGGTGAACTCGCCGTTGCGCTGGACGAATTCGCGCGTGCCGTCGAGCGGATCGACCAGCCAGTAACGCGTCCATTCGCGGCGCACGCGCCACGGAATCTGCTCGGCCGATTCTTCCGACAGGATCGGGATGTTCGGCGTGAGCAGATGCAAACCGTCGACGATGGCGCGATGCGCGGCGAGATCGGCTTCGGTCAGCGGCGAGTTGTCGTCTTTGTGCTCGACCGCGAAATCGCTCGCGTACACGCGCAGGATCGCCGCACCCGCCGTGCGTGCGATGCCGCAGATGCCATGCACCAGTTCGGCGGGATCGTCGGTGGGTTGCATCACGGCCGCGGCGTGTAGCGGCCGGCGAGATATTCGCGCGCGATGAACAGCGCGGCGATCGATCGGCCTTCGGTGACGTCGGGCTGCTGCAACAACGTATGCAGTTCCGACAATTTCCATTCGACGACTTCGAGTTCCTCCGGTTCGTCGCCGGCGAGACGTTCCGGGTAAAGATCGCGCGCGATGACGACGTGTGTCATCGCCGTCATGTACGAAGGCGACAGCGACAGCGTCGCGAGGATGTGCATTTCTCGCGCACCGAATCCGACTTCCTCCTTGAGTTCGCGATTCGCGCCTTGCTCGACGGTTTCGTCGCGATCTAGACGGCCCTTCGGCAGGCCGAGTTCATAACGTTCGATGCCGGCGCCGTATTCGCGCACGAGAAGCACCGTGTCGTCGTCCTTCATCGGAACGATGATGACGGCGCCCAGACCGGCGCCCTTGATGCGTTCGTAGGTGCGTTTTTCGCCGTTCGAGAATTCGAGGTCTAGGAGTTCGACTTTCAGGAACTGGCTGCCTTCGGCGAGGGTTGTCGAGTGGATGATGGGGGGGTTGCGCATGTTGCTATTGTAGCGCGGTGTGGTTGCGTTCTCTTTGAAGCAAAAGCTTCCGCTCCAAGGAGCGGGTAACTTTTTGCTCAACGGCAAAAAGGTCACCAAAAAACGTTTCTTTTTTGTTCTCGGCGTCTGTTGTCCGCAGACAGCACGTCCGTGCTGCTGGCTGCGGACCGCGCGCATCCCTGCGCGCGATCACCCTCGCTTCAACGTGCAGGTGACCGGTATCGAGCTTCTTGTAAAAGATCACTGCACGCCGTGCTCTCGCGGAGAGGCTGCAAGAGCAACACAAAGGATTTGCTCTTAACCTCACCGCCCTTGGCTTCGTGCAGTCCAGAGTTTCAAGAAGCTTGATACCGGTCGCGTGCAGG
>DATBAU010000073.1:0-4256 GCA_036271355.1 Rudaea sp.
CATCGTGAAAATGTTGGAGACGGTAGTGCAGCCCGGCGGCACCGCGTATCCGCAAGCGGTCGTCGCCAATTATCTGGTCGCCGGAAAAACCGGCACCGCGCGCATGGCGCATGCAGGCAGTTATCAGAACAAATATGTTTCCACTTTCGTCGGCTTCGTGCCCGCGACGGCGCCGCGATTGGTCGGCGTGGTCGTGATTCACGATGCGCAAGGCGCGCGATATTACGGCGGCGACGTGTCCGCGCCGGTGTTCGCCAAAGTCATGGACGGCTCGCTGCGCATTCTCGACGTGTCGCCCGACAACGTGCAGCGCTGGTACGCGGGCGGCCCCGCGACACCGCCGCCGGTGCCGGCTGCTGTTTCTAGCGACGATGCCGCGGAGGAAGTGCCGTGAGCGCGCGCTTGTCCGACTTGCTTCACGGTATCGCCGCGATCGATCCGTCGCGCGACATTTCCGTCGGAGGACTTTCGCTAGATTCCCGTTCGATTCGTTCCGGTGATGCCTTCGTCGCGCTCCGCGGCGGCAGCACGCACGGAATCACGTTTGCCCCGTCGGCGTTGGCGCGCGGTGCTTCGATTGTGTTGGCTGAAGCACCGCCGCCCGCCGTTTTTGAAGGTGACGCGATCTGGATCGACGATCTGCGCGCGAACCTCGGCGAAATCGCCGCGCGTTTGTTCGGACGTCCATCCGCCGCGCTGACGATGATCGGCGTGACCGGCACCAACGGCAAAACCTCGATCGTGCAACTCGTCGCCGCCGCACTGCAAAGTCTCGGCGCGACCTCCGCGACGATCGGCACGCTCGGCGCAGGTCTCGTCGGCGCGATCAAGGAAGGCGCGCGCACGACGCCCGACGTGATCAGCGTGCAAGCGCTGCTCGCCGAATTCCGCGACGCCGGTGCATCGCACGTGGCGATGGAAGTCTCGTCGCACGCGCTCGATCAGGGCCGCGTCGACGGCGTCGACTTCGACATCGCCGTGTTCACCAACCTCACGCGCGACCATCTCGATTATCACGGCACGATGGAAGACTACGGCGCCGCGAAACAGAAACTGTTCGCATGGCCAACGTTGCGCGCAACGGTGATCAACGTCGACGACGCCTTCGGCCGCCAGCTCGCCGACGAATTGCGCGATGACGTCCAGCAAATCCGCTACGCCATCGACAACGCCGCCGAAGTGCGCGCCGAGAAAGTCCGCAGCAGCGATCGCGGCCTCGAATTCCAGTTGATCACGCCGTGGGGCGAAGGCGCCGTCGCCACGCCGCTGCTAGGCCATTTCAATGTCTACAACCTGCTCGCCGTCGCCGGCTGCCTCGGCGCGCTCGGATATACATTTGTACAAATCCACAATGCGCTGACGCAACTGAAACCCGTCGCCGGCCGCATGAATCGCCTCGGTGGCGGCGACGCGCCACTCGTCGTCATCGACTACGCGCACACGCCCGACGCACTCGAACAGGCGCTCGCCAGTTTGCGCGCGCACACGAGTGGCGAATTGATCTGCGTGTTCGGTGCGGGTGGCGAGCGCGATCAGGGCAAGCGTCCACAGATGGGCGCAATCGCCGAACGACTGGCCGATCGCATCATCGTCACCGACGACAATCCGCGCGGCGAAAATGGCGATGCCATCGTTGCGCAAATCCTCGCCGGCTTGCATCAGCGCGAGCGCGCAAACGTTCAGCGCGACCGCAACACCGCGATTCGCGCCGCCGTGTGCGATGCGCGCGCCGGCGATGTCGTGCTGATCGCCGGCAAAGGTCACGAACCGTATCAGGAAGTCGGCGGTGTCAAACACGATTTCGACGATGCCGTGATCGCGCGTCGCGCGCTGGAGTCGCGGCCATGCTGAGCCTGCAACTCTCCGATGTCGCACTCTGGACGCGCGGCAGCGTGCACGGCAAGAACGTCGGCGTGCAAGGCGTGTTCACCGACACGCGCGCACCGAAAGCCGGTGGGTTGTTCGTCGCATTGAGAGGCGAAAATTTCGACGCGCACGATTTCGTCGAAGCCGCACAACAAGGCGGCGCGGCGGCGGCACTCGTGTCGCGTCCGCTACGTCTGGACATCCCGCAGGTCATCGTGTCGGACACGACGATGGCGCTCGGCGATCTCGCCAGCGCGGTGCGCGCGCAACGCCGCGCACGCGTCGTCGGCATCACCGGATCGAACGGCAAGACGACGGTGAAAACGCTGCTCGCGTCGATCCTGCAACTGCACGGCAAAACGCACGTCAATGCCGGCAATCTCAACAACGAAATCGGATTGCCGCTGTCGCTGCTGAGTCTTCCCGAAGACGCCGAATTCGCGGTGCTCGAAATGGGCGCGGGCAAACATGGCGACATCGCGTACCTCGCTGCGATCGCGCGTCCGGAGGTCGGACTCGTCAACAACATCGCGCCGGCGCACCTGGAACGCATGGGTTCGCTCGAAGGCATCGCCGAGACAAAAGGCGCTTTGTACACATCGCTACCGGCGCAAGGCGTCGCCGTGATCAACGCCGACGATGCGTTTGCGACCTTCTTCGGCAATCTCACCGGCACGCGCCGCGCGATCCGTTTCGGCAACGACAAAAAATCGCACGTCCGCGCGGACAACATCCGGCTCGGCGCATCGTCGCAGTTCACGCTCGCCATCGGCGACGATCGTATCGACATCGTGCTGCCGCTCAACGGCCGGCACAACGTGCAGAACGCGCTCGCCGCCGCCGCGTGCGCCATCGCGCTCGACGTGCCGCTCGCGCGCATCAAGCAAGGACTCGAAGCGGCGCCGTCGGTGAAAGGACGCTTGCAACGCTATGCGATGCCGGGCGGCTGGACGCTGATCGACGACAGCTACAACGCAAATCCCGGTTCGACCGCGGCGGCGATTTCCACGCTCGCCTCCGAGGGTGGCGAAGCGTGGCTCGTGCTCGGCGACATGCGCGAACTCGGCGCCGACGCGCGCACGCTGCACGCGCAAACCGGCAAGCTCGCGCACGACAGCGGCATCGCGCGTCTATACACGGTGGGCGAACTTTCCGCCGCCGCCGCGAAAGCGTTCGGCGCGACCGCGAAACATTTCGACAACCAGACCGCGCTAATCGCCGCACTTACTTCCGACGTGAAGCCGGGCATCCACGTGCTCGTGAAAGGCTCGCGCGGATCGGCGATGGAACACATCGTCCACGCGCTGCGCGGCGAGCACGCGAAGACGGGAGGCGAGCGACATGTTGCTTGAACTCGCCGAACTTTTCCGCGGCCAATTCAATTCGCTGCACTTGTTTCAGTACGTCACGTTCCGCACGATCATGAGTGCGTTGACTGCGCTCGTCGTCGCGTTGCTGCTCGGGCCGGATCTGATTCGCAAACTCACCGCCGTGAAAGCCGGACAGGTGATCCGCAGCGACGGTCCGCAGTCGCACTTGTCGAAGGCGGGAACGCCGACGATGGGCGGCGCGCTCATCATCCTCGCCGTCGCCATCGCCACGCTGCTGTGGAGCGACCTGCACAATCGCTACATGTGGATCACGCTCGGCGTGCTGATCGCGTTCGGCATCATCGGTTTCTACGACGACTACAAAAAACTCGTACTCAAAGACAGTCGTGGACTGCCCGCGCGCTGGAAATATTTCTGGCAGTCGGTGTGCGGACTCGCCGCCGCGATCGGCATCTTCTACGTGATGAACGAGAACTCGCCGTCGGCGATCGCGCTGTACGTGCCGCTGTTCAAGCAGATCGCAATTCCGCTCGGCATGATCTTCGTACTGATCGGCTATTTCATCGTCGTCGGATTTTCCAACGCGGTGAACCTCACCGATGGTCTCGACGGACTCGCCATCATGCCGACGGTGCTCGTCGCCTCCGCGCTCGGCGTGTTCGCATACGCGGCGGGCAACAGCATCTTCTCGACGTATCTACAGATTCCCGCGGTGCCCGGTGCCGGCGAACTGTGCATTTTTTGCGGCGCGCTCGCCGGCGCGGGACTCGGATTCCTTTGGTTCAACGCATATCCGGCGATGGTGTTCATGGGCGACGTCGGCGCACTCGCCGTCGGTGCGGCGCTCGGTTGCGTAGCCGTGATCGTGCGTCAGGAAATCGTGCTCCTCATCATGGGCGGCGTGTTCGTGATGGAAACCGCGTCCGTCATTTTGCAGGTCGCGAGTTTCAAACTCACCGGCAAACGCATCTTCCGCATGGCGCCGATCCATCACCACTTCGAACTGAAAGGCTGGCCCGAACCGCGCGTCATCGTGCGTTTCTGGATCATCAGCGTCGT
>DATBAU010000074.1:0-19341 GCA_036271355.1 Rudaea sp.
CGGCGCTGACGGGTGCGTTTTTCTCCGCGCCAGGGTGGCTTGCGCGGCAAAAGAAAAAGAAAACGTTTGCACTATAAGAATTTGAAATACAGAAATTGCGAGATTCCGGGAGGATAAAAAGAAGAATATGAGCACGGTCCGTATCGAAGCTCTCAATCGCGGCGCAGCGGAAATCCCGATGCAGCCCGCCTCTTACGACATCTGGGACAAAAAGTACCGCCTCAAAACCAAGCAAGGCGAGCCGGTCGATGCGAGCATCGATCACACCTACCAGCGCGTCGCCAAGGCGCTGTCCGAAGTCGAAGAGACGTCGGAAAAGCAGAAGTACTGGTACGAGCGTTTCGTGTGGGCATTGCGTCGCGGAGCGATTCCCGCCGGCCGCGTCACGTCCAATGCGGGCGCGCTGGAGCACAAGCCCGCCACCTCGACGATCAACTGCACCGTCTCCGGCACCATCGAGGATTCGATGGACGGCATCCTCGACAAGGTCAACGAAGCCGGACTGACGTTGAAGGCCGGCTGCGGCATCGGCTATGAATTCTCGACGCTGCGTCCGCGCGGCGCGTACGTGTCTGGCGCGGGCGCACATACGTCCGGCCCGATGTCGTTCATGGATATCTACGACAAGATGTGTTTCACCGTCTCCTCCGCCGGCGGACGCCGCGGCGCGCAGATGGGCACGTTCGACGTCGCGCATCCCGACGTGAAGGAATTCATCCGCGCCAAGCGCGAAGACGGACGCCTGCGTCAGTTCAATCTCAGCCTGCTGATCACCGACGGCTTCATGGAAGCGGTCGAAACCGATGGCGACTGGCCGCTCGTGTTCCCGGTGAACTTGAAAGAAAAAGATGAAATCGCGCTCGACGATCCGACGCAAGTGATCTGGCGCGAATGGCCCACGCACCGCAATTACGTGACGCGCGACGACGGCCTGGTGGCCTGCAAGATCTACGGCCACATCCGCGCCAAACATCTGTGGGACATGATCATGACCTCGACGTACGACTACGCCGAGCCGGGATTCATCCTCATCGATCGCGTCAACGAGATGAACAACAACTGGTGGTGCGAAAACATCCGCGCGACCAATCCGTGCGGCGAACAACCGTTGCCGCCATATGGTTCGTGCCTGCTCGGCTCGGTGAATCTCACCACGTTCGTGCGCGATCCGTTCGGACCGAAAGCGCGCTTCGATATGGAAGAGTACAAAGAAGTCGTGCGCGTGTTCACGCGCATGCTCGACAACGTCGTCGAGATCAATGGTCTGCCGCTTGAACAGCAGCGTCACGAGATCATGAACAAGCGCCGTCACGGCATGGGCTTTCTCGGCCTCGGCTCGACGGTGACGATGCTCAAGATGCGCTACGGTTCCGAAGAAGCGTGCCAGTTCACCGAAGACGTCAGCCGCGAAATGGCCGTGGCCGGCTGGGAAGTCGCACTCGGTCTCGCGCAGGAAAAAGGTCCCGCGCCGATCATGCTCGAAGAACTCGCGGTCACGTCGGAAATGCTGCGCAAACGTCCGGAAATGGTCAGCGACGGCTGGAAAGTCGGCGACATCATCACTGGCCGCGTGCTGCACGCAAAGTATTCGCGCTACATGCAGCGCGTCGCCGAGGTAGCGCCTGCGCTCGTCGCCGACCTAGCCGAACACGGCGCGCGTTTCACGCATCACACCTCGATCGCGCCGACCGGCACGATTTCGCTGTCGCTGGCCAACAATGCGAGCAACGGCATCGAGCCGTCGTTCGCGCACCACTACAGCCGCAACGTGATTCGCGAAGGCAAGAAGTCGAAGGAAAAGGTCGAAGTGTTCAGCTATGAACTGCTCGCTTATCGCGAACTGATCAATGCCGAGGCGATGCCGTTCAGCGATGTCGTCGAGCAGAAACTGCCGGAGTATTTCGTCGCCGCCGACGACATCACGCCAAAGGAACACGTCGACATCCAGGCCGCGTCGCAGAAATGGATCGATTCGTCCATCTCCAAGACGGCGAATGTCCCGACCGCGTATCCGTACGAAGATTTCAAGGACATCTACACCTACGCGCACAAACAGGGCCTGAAGGGATGCACCACCTTCCGCTTCAATCCGGCCGCCTTCCAGGGCGTGCTCGTGAAGGAGACGGACCTCGAAAACACCCTCTACCGCTTCGAGCTGGAAGACGGTACCGTAGTCGAAGCCAAAGGCAACGACGAGATCGAATACGACGGCGAAACCCATACCGCCGCCAATCTCTTCGACGCCCTCAAGGAAGGCTATTACGGCAAGTTCTAAGGAATCAGTTTTTGGCTTACGGTAAATTGCTGCATTGTATAAATTGCTGCAATTTCGGCATTCATTCAAGCTCAAGCAGATCGTCGGAGGCTCTATGCAAAACGAACACACGCCGATGGGCGAAGGCGCCGCCAATGCAGTCGATGCGGTAGTCGAGAAAGCTCAGGAAGTCGGCGCGTCGGTGGTGGACAAGGCGCAACAGGTGGGATCGGCAGCCGTGCAGAAGGCCGGTCAAGTGGCCGTGGCGGTGCGCGACGTCGCCGCGGACAAAGCCGTGCAGGTGAAGAACGCCGTGGTGAAAGGCGCGACCGCCGCCGGCAAAGCGGTGGCGAAGAAAGCGACGGCGGTGAAGAAAGCCGTGGTCAAGCGCGTGACGGCCGCGACGAAGGCCGCCAAGAAAGCGACGACCAAGAAAGCCGCGCCGAAAAAGGCGGCGAAGAAATCCGTCGCCAAGAAAGTCGGCGCGAAGAAAGCCGCCGTGAAGCGCTCCGCGAAAGCGGCGGCGAAGAAGGTGACGCGCAAAGTCGGCGCCGCCAAGCGCACGGTGAAGAAAGCCGCCACGAAAGCATCGAAGAAAGTCGCGCGCAAGAAAACGGCCGTCAAAAAAGCCGTGAAGAAAGCAGCGCGTAAATCCGGCCGTCGCCGGTAAGCGATAAAACCGCCGATCGGCGCTCAGCGTCCGGTCGGCGGTGATTACAACGTCGATCCAGGAGTTGAGGCATGGCCATCAAGATTTCAAAAAAGATCAAAAGCTACAGCGTCGGAAAGCCCGACGCCACAGCGGCCGTGTCTCCGACGGTAATGCCCGATCCGGCCGACGTCATCGAACTTCCGCCCAAGGCCGAAGTGATCCAGATGCACGAAAAGGTGGAGCGTCCCGACACGCTGATCGGCGCCACCTACAAAATCAAATCGCCGCTGTTCGAGCACGCGCTGTACGTCACGATCAACGACATCGTGCTGAACGAAGGCACCGAATATCAGTTGCGCCGTCCGTTCGAGATTTTCATCAACTCGAAAAACATGGACCATTTCCAGTGGATCGTGGCGTTGACGCGCATCATGTCCGCCGTGTTCCGCAAAGGCGGCGACGTGACGTTCCTCGTCGAAGAATTGAAAGCCGTGTTCGATCCGCGCGGCGGCTACTTCAAGGCCGGTGGCGTATACATGCCGAGCATCGTGGCCGAACTCGGCGCGATCATCGAACAGCACCTGAAATCGATTGGCCTCATCCACGATCCGGAGATGAGCGCCGAACAGCGCAAGCTCATCGCCGAAAAACGCGCCGCGTACGAATCGCGCATCAGCGGCGACTCAAAAAAAAACTTTGACGTAAGCGAAGAGCCGGCCGACAGCGGCATCGGCGAATCCAATAGCTGCGCCGATCTCGACGGCGTGCGGCGCGAAGAACCCAAAGGCTTTCCGCCCGGGGCGACGATGTGCCACAAGTGCAACACGGTCGCGACAGTGTTGCTCGATGGGTGCGCGACGTGTCTGAATTGCGGCTATAGCAAATGCGGTTGACACAGGTGGAAAGCGATTTGATTCGTCAATGACGATTCGTTCTGCGTCGGAGTATCTACAGCTTATAAGCTGGGACCAGTTACGCGAACTGCCGACTTACAAATCGCTCGTTTCAAAGGCGGTGCTAGTTGAACCGATCGGCGAGTTGCATGCGCCAACCTACGGGCAATGCGGACTTCGCGACTGCAAGCAGCCTCAAAAAAATAGCATCATCGTAGCGTTGGCGGACGGCGGGGTGACAAACATAGGTTTCGATTGCGGTGCTACTCATTTTCCGGACCGATGGGAGGAGTTAAAGCGCCGAAATACGACTGTTCGTCAGAGATCGATAGCGATCAGATCATTGGCTGGTCTGCAAGAAAATCTTCCAGCGTTTAAAAGCGAAGTTGGAGATTTGCGTCGGCGACTTGCCGCAGAATTAGCGTGTATGAAGAGCTTCCGCGAAACCGTTCCGAATGACTTGCTCGCGGAATTGAGGCGTCGCGCGGCTCTCGGACAGTCGCAGATCGAGACATTCTCTTCAGACGGTGGAGAGACGCGCAGTGTCCTGTCTCACGCCTCAGCTAATCGAATTGACGGGCTGAATGCATTTCGTGGTGACAAAGAGCTGTGCGCGATGATGCAGAGGGCAGAAGAGATAGTCGTGCATCTTGCTGTCAAGTTCGATCGCTTAGATGTTGCGGATAAAGCAAGTCTTGCGTCCCTCCGCAAGGAAATATCGAGGCAGGCTGATTATTTACCTTCGTTGCTTCAAAACATTCGTGAATCTGGACCACTCGTGCAACGCTTCTTTTCCCAAAACAACCTGAACCGCCTTACTCGATTAGACAGCGCCATAAAGCACAATATCGGCAGCTTCGTGTTGGACGTAGGTACAAATTCAATCTCTATTACTTACAAGAAAAACAAGCGATACGACTATGCCCATTGAAAGTTGTGTTGATAACACCTTTGAGTGCGATGTTCTTCAGTGTGGCATCCCGGTGTTGGTCGACTTCTGGGGCGAATGGTGCGGCCCCTGCAAAGCGATGGCGCCGATGCTCGAGCAGTTCGCGCAGGAATACGCCGGCCGCGTGAAGGTGGTGAAGGTCGAGATGGATAAGAACCAGAAAACGGCGATGCAATTCCGCGTGCGCGCAGCACCGACGCTGCTGCTGTTCCGCAACGGCGCGGTGCAGGCGACGCAGGTAGGCATGGTGTCGAAATCGCAGCTCGCGAAGATGGTGGATGCGGCGCTTTAGGCGTCCGCGTAATATCGGCGCGTGAACACTCCCGCGCCCGCTCCCGACAAATCCAGACGTAGCGACATCGGCAATATCGCCAGTTTCGTGGCCGTTTCGCTCAGCGTGCTCGCGCTCGCCACGAGCGCGTATCAATCCAAGCTCATGCGCGATCAGACTCAACTCATGCAGATCGAATCGCGCGCGAGCGTGTGGCCGTCGGTCGCGGTCGGCGAGAACGATACGCACACCTCGACCACGGACGAATTCACCTGGCGCGTCGACAACAACGGCGTCGGGCCGGCCAAGATCGAATCGGTGATCGTAAGTCTTGACGGCAAGCCGTATCGCAACTGGAAGGACGTGAGCACCGCGCTCGCGCCCGACCAACCGTTCCACGCGCAGCAATCGTCGATCAATGGAACGGTGTTGCCTGCGAGCATCAACCGCGAGACGACCATCGAACTGGTCAAGCTCACCGATCCGCTGCTCGCACGCGCGTTCCATGACGCGCAATCGCGTTTCAAGATTGCGATCTGCTATTGCTCGGTCTACGACGACTGCTGGATCGCCACGATCGAGAATCGCGTGAAGCAGCCTTCCGTCGATCACTGCGGCATCGAGAACACGACGCAGTTCGAGGAGTGAGAACTAAAGCAGGCCGGCGGCGAAATTGATCGTCAGCGCCAGCACAATCGTGTTGAAGAAGAACGACAGCACGCTGTGCACCATCGCGAGCCGTCGCGTCGAACTCGTGTTGAAGGAAACGTCGGCGGTCTGGCCCGACGTGCCGATGATTGCCGAGGCGTACAGGAAATCGAAATAGTCCGGCTGCGCCGTGCCGGGGAACATCAGGCCGCGATCCTCGCGGCCGGTGTGCAGGTAATAGTCATGCGCGTAATGCAGCGCGAACATGATCTGGTTGACCCACCACGTGGTGAACACGGTGATTCCGGCCAGCGCGACGTGAATAGTTTTCAGAGTGCCGTGAACGTCTTTCGCGGCGGACATCTCGACGGCAGTCGCGAACAGCGTGAGCACCGACGTGATCAGCACCAGCGCCAGAATCGTGTGACGTCCTTCGTCCTGCGTGCACGCGTTCCGGCGCATGCGCGCGCGCGTGGAACGCGCCATCATTTCGAGCGCGAGGCCGATATAGACGAGCGCGCCCGCGTTCCATCCGATCAGCATGCGCGTGGCCGAATGCGGCACCAGCGACGTCGGCAGCGCGAACGCGACCAGGCAACCGATGACGATGGATATCATCAAGCGCGGCCGCACCAGCAACACGCGCAAGACGGGTAGTCGGCTGAATTTCATCGGTCGATCGTAACCTTGGTGGTGACGCCATGTTGCCAGATTCGGGTTACGTGCGCCGTCGGCCGGCGTTTACAACGATTCGAAACTGTCCTTGAAAATCCAGTCGGAAAGAAAATTCACGCCGTCGAAGTAGGCGCTTGGATCCGTTGCGCATCCGCCGACATTGATGAGAGTCACGAGCGCCCTGCGTCGGTCGTGCGGGGCGACGCCGCTGATCTGGATCCGTTCCCATTCGCCAATCTGCGTGGCGCGAACACGAATGGGATCGTACTTGCCGTCGTTTACGCAATCGTTATTGCCCCAAAATACATAAAGATCCGCCGCGCCGGCGCACTGTTCGTGCACCCACACCGAAACGATGTAGAGTTGGTCGTTCTCGATACCGACGCATTGCTCGGCGAACGATTCGTTGTTCGGCGCGGAAATCTGCAGTCCGCCGATGCCGCTCTCCTGCGTATCGAAATGGTCCGTGCGCGGCGTCCACGTAACCTGCGCGCCGGCTTCCGCGCTCGGATAGGCCTGCCAGTAATCGATATCGGAATCGAAATACGGATTGTCGATGAAGTTCTGCGCAAACGCGGCAGTCGCCGTGAGCAGGAACAGCGCGAGCGCCCTGAGAAATGAAAATGTATACATTTTTAATTCCCTGTCTGTCGTCCGTTGCGGACCGATCGACGTTAGTGCAACGCCGCGCGACACACAGGGACAGCACGCAGAGCGCGCGCAGACAACTTCAGGAAAAACCTGTCAATGTTGACAGGATGCGGAGATCGTTGACGAACGCAGCGTAGGCGTCGTCGCGCTGGGCCGGTTCGGTTCGCAAGATCGACGACGGATGCACGGTCGCGAACGCACGTTTTCCACCCGGCGTGGTTTGCCATCGGCCGCGTTCGTCGCTGAGCCGGAACGAGGATCCGAAAATCGCGCGCGCCGCCGACACACCGAGACACACGACGATGTCGGGTTTCACGAACGCGAATTCGCCTTCGAGCCACATCGCGCACGCGCGTTCGTGCGAGCGATCCGGATTGCGATGCAGTCGCCGCTTGCCGCGCAATTCGAACCTGAAATGTTTGACCGCGTTCGTGACATACATCTGCGAACGATCGAGTCCGAGTTCGCGCAGCGCGCGATCGAGCAATTTCCCGGACGGACCGACGAACGGTTTGCCGACGAGATCTTCTTCGTCGCCCGGCTGCTCGCCGATCAGCATGACGCGCGCGTTTTCCGGACCTTCGCCGAAGACCGTCTGCGTCGCGGGTTGCCACAGTTCGCAGTTGCGGCACGTGCGCGCGGCCTGACGCATGCCGATCAATCCTGGCTCGACAATAACCGGTGCTTCGGTCGTTTGCGGAATGCGTCGGCGCACCGGCTCCGGCGCGCGTTCACGCATTTCATACGTGCGTTGGTTCGCGTCGCGGATCAACGTTGGAAACAAATGCGCTTCAGGCAGCAGCTTCCAATATTTCTGCGCCATTTCCTGACGCATCATGTCCGGATTCAATCGCGCCGGATTGAAGATGTTCGCATAGTAGGTTCGCCACAACGATTCTTGCGCGTCGTCCGGCGGTGCGTCGTTCCGCGTGCGGCCTTCGCCGAACGCGAGCGATGCGCCATCCCACATCGCGCTGCGATACGGCGTGAGGATCGCCCAGCGCATGCCCGCGAAACGGCGCATGAAAAACGGCGCGACGCGATCGACGATGAAATGATCCGGTTCGCACCAAGCGACGAACGCGTTGTCCTCGCCCGGCACGGCGCGGAAGCGCACGAATGCTTTCATCTTGTGCGAATCGCGGCGAACCGATTTCGCCATCTCGACTGCGCGGTGCATGTCCGGATCGGTCGCGCGCGCGAGCAACTCCGGTTCGCCGTTCGCGATGCGCCACAACACGCGATACAACAACGCATGACGATGCGGATCGCGATGACACAAAACGAGCGACGCTAACGACAGAAAGTTTTTCGACACGTGCGGCGCTTCACGCACGTTGGGCTGATCGCCGACGTTTGCGCCGCCGAGCAATCCACCTTGCGCACCGGCGTTCCAAACAACATTTTCCGGCGCAATGCCAGAGAGCAACGCCGCTCGCGCTTGCGCGCGCCATGCATTCGCGTCCCACGATGGATCGACGGTTGCAGCGAACACGGTCAGCCGAAGAGGCCGGCCTGTCGCGGCGGCGGCGCGAGTTGCGCGCGCAATCGAGCAGGATCGTCGAGGCGACGATGCGGATGATGATCGAGCGTCGCGATGAACGGCATCGTCTTGCGCATCGGGACGCGCAGGCGTTGCAAATCGGCCAGACGCAACGCACCGTGACTGCGCGAACTCAGAATACGCTGGACGTTGCGCGTGCCGAGTCCGGGAACGCGCAGCAGCATTTCGCGCGGCGCTTTGTTCACGTCGACCGGATAACGTTCCGGATGACGCAACGCCCACGCCAGCTTCGGATCGATGTCGAGATCGAGCATGCCGTTGGCGGTTTGCGGCGTGATTTCGTCGACGTCGAATCCGTAGAAACGCAATAGCCAGTCGGCCTGATACAAGCGGTGTTCGCGTTCGAGCGGTGGAGCTTGCAGCGGAAGTTTCGACGACGCATCCGGAATCGGACTGAATGCCGAGTAGTACACGCGGCGCAGGCGATAGTTGCCGTAAAGATTCGACGTGGTGCGCAGAATGTCGCCGTCGTTGGCGTCGTCGGCACCGACGATCATTTGCGTACTCTGCCCCGCTGGCGCGAAACGCGGTGGTTTGGTTTTCAGTTTTCGCGCGTCTCTGCGCGCCTGTTTGCCTTCGTCGATACGCCAGCGCAGGTTGCCCATCGCGGCGCGGATATCCGGCAATTTTTTCTCCGGCGCGAGTTTCGCCAATCCGGTTTCGGTCGGAAGCTCGATGTTGATGCTCAGCCGATCGGCGTATTTTCCCGCGAGCGCGAGCAGGTCGGGCGACGCATCCGGAATCGTCTTCAAATGGATGTAGCCGGCAAATTTGTGATCCTCGCGCAAACTGCGCGCGACTTCGATCACCTGCTCCATCGTGTAATCGCCATTTCGGATGATGCCGCTCGAAAGAAACAATCCTTCGATGTAGTTGCGCTTGTAAAAATCCAGCGTCAGAGAGACGACTTCCTCCGGCGTAAACCGCGCGCGACGCACGTTGCTCGACACGCGGTTGACGCAGTACACGCAATCGAACGTGCAAAAATTCGTCAGCAGGATTTTGAGCAACGAAACGCAACGCCCGTCCGGCGTGTACGAATGGCAGATGCCCATACCTTCGGTGCTGCCGATGCCGCCGGTGCCGAGCGAATGGCGTTTGTCCGCGCCGCTCGACGCGCACGAAGCATCGTATTTTGCGGCGTCGGCGAGGATGGCGAGTTTTTCCAGCGTATTCACGGCAAAAGCATCGGCGGTTTGCGTCTCACGACGCGAGAATTGTCGCGAATTTTTGGTGAAGAAACGGCGAAACCGCCTACTTCATCGAGTGCAGGCCGATCATGTTGCCTTCGCTGTCGAACACCAGCGAAATGAAGCCGTATTCGCCGATGGCGAATTTCGTTTTCTGAACGTGTCCTCCCGCGGCGACCGCGCGCTTCTCCTCGACCGCGCAATCCTCGCAGGCGAAATAAACGATCACGCTGTTGTTGCCAACGGGGAAACCCGGCATGTGCACCAGAGCGCCGCCGGCGCCGTACGTTTGCATGTTGTTCGCGAACTGCCACATCTCCGGCGAATCCGAAATCTTGGTGAACGTGGTGCGGATGACGGCTTCGTAAAACGTGCGTGCGCGAGTGAGATCTGCAACGTAGATCTCGAACCAGCCGACGGGATTTTCCATATGCAAGCTCCGGTGTGGGCGATGCGTCATCACAAACAAACGCCCGCGCAGCGTTAGCCGCGCGGGCGTGCTTCGCTCAACGATCAGTGATGCGGGCTGCCGTGTCCACCGCCGCCGTGACCGCGCGACGGAATCGATGGCACCGAACGTCCCGCCGGCGCGGCGCGGTACGAATGCGTCGATCCGTGTCCGCCGCCGCGGTCGTTGTGATGATCGTCGCGGTGATCGCCGTGCCACGGCCCGACGCGATAGCCGCGTCCCCAGCCGCCGCGCGCGCAACACCCGCCGGTATCGTAGTAACCGAAGCCGACGCCGACATCGACATCGGGTCCGCCGCCGTAATAGCCGCCGCCGTAGTCGGTGCAGCCGGAGAGGTACGCACCGCCGATCGTCACCGATAGCGCCAATGCCCCCGTTCGCAGCATCCGTTGGATGTTCATGGGTTGACCTCCTTGCCCTTGCCATCGTCGGACCATTCCATCAGTCCGAAATATGCGCCTTGCGGATCAACCGCGATGGCGATGCGTCCGCCCTGCCGATCGTCGCGCGGATCGACCGCGATGCGTCCGCCGAGCTGCGTCACTTTCGCGGCGCTCTGTTCGACGTTGTCCACACGCACGAAGTTGATCCAGTGCGAATGCGCATCCGGCCGTTTCTCGGGCAACGAATTCGCGCTGGCGCGCGCGTAATTGTCGGAGGCGAACACGGCATGATCGGAATTGCCGTCGCCATCGTCGTCGACGGGATAAACGTCGTAGTTGAACAACGTCTGGTAGAACGCGGCGCCGGCGTCGACGTCGCTCGTGATCAGCGAACTCCAGATCCATTCGCCTGGCGAGGCGAGTTCGTCCGGCGGATCGCCGCTGCTGGACGCGAGCACGCCGAACACGGCGCCTTGCGGATCGGCGAACACCGCTTCTTTGCCGCGATCCGGCAGGTTATGCGGCTCGAACAACACTTTTCCGCCCTTCGATGTGGCAGCCGCTTTGGCGGCATCGACGTCGCGCACGGAAATGAAGGCGAGCCACGCCGGCTTGTGCTGATCGCCCGCCGGAAGATCCTTGTGGATCAGACCACCGACGATGCGGCCGTCGAGCATCGCTTCGGCGTATTGCAGCTTGCCGGCCTGCGAATCGCGGAAGGTCCAGTTGAACAGCGACGAATAGAATTGCTTGGACGCGTCGAGATCGGGCGTGACGAGTTCGACCAGCACGACCTTGCCGACGTGATGCTCGTTGCTCGCCGGCTGATTGATGGCGGGCAGATGCGACGGTGCGGCGATGGCCGCGCCGCACATGCCCATGGCGAGCGCGAGTGCGCTCGGCCATAGCGTCTTGCGGATGAGCGCGCGGGCACTCGACGCTCGCGAACGAAGTTGCGAATGCATCGTCAATCTCCTTTTGCTGTGATGCGGGAGTGGCAGCCGTCGAAGCCGCTGCGACACGAGTGCAGTGGCAACCTGCGTGCCAAATTTCGAACGGCGCGCGCCGGGAAATCGCGCGATGCGTTCGCGTTCTCGTGCAGATTACGGCGATGCCGATGACACGCGAATGCAAACTGCGCGAATTTACATTTGTATACGATTCTTCTTGCGCTGCAAAAACGCACGAACGGCCGGATCGGCTTCGAGACCGATCGCCATGTCGTACGCGTGATGGGCCTGCGCGTGCGCGCCGGTTCGCGAAAGCAGGGATGCGAGCGCGGCCCAGTACGGTTGATATTCGACAAGACGCCGATCGTTCGCGGCATCCGGCATCGCCGCGAGCGCGGCGGCTAACCCGTCGCGTTCGGCGATGGCGAGGGCGCGGTTGACGGCGACGACGGGCGATGCGGAAAACTGCAATAGCGCATCGTACAGATCGACGACGGCATTCCAGTTCGCGCCGTTGCTGCGTCGCCGGTGCACGTGCGCGGATTGAAGCGCTGCCTCCAGTTGATAACGACCGATCGCCTGCAGGTCGGCGGCGCGGCGCAACAGTTTTTCGGCGGCGGCGATCATGGCCTGATCCCAGCGCGATGGATCCTGTTCGTCGAACGGGACGTAGGCGCCATCGTCGCCGCGTCGCGCGTGGCGACGTGCTTCGATATGCAGCATCAGCGCGAGCAGACCGAGCGCTTCGGGTTCGTCGAATGCCAGATCCACCAGAATGTGACCGAGGAACAACGCCTCGTCGGCGAGTTGCCGGCGCGCGGTGTCGTTCGCGGCGTGATCGTTCCAGCCTTCGGCGTACGCGGCATAGATGGCTTCGAGCACGGCGTCGAGTCGCACGCCGAGTTCGTCGCGTGTGGGAATCTGCAGCGGAATTCCGGCGCTGCGGATTTTTTCTTTCGCGCGCACCAGGCGCTTGCCCATCGTCGCGGGCGAAACGAGGAATGCGGACGCGATGCGCGCCGCGTCGAGGCCGAGCACGGTCTGCAACATCAACGGCGCGCGAATGGCGACGTCGATGGACGGATGCGTGCACGCGAACATCAGCGCGAGTCGCTGGTCCGGAATTTCCCGTGTGTCGTCGGGCGCGATGGCCACGACGAGGTCGCGCACGTCGTCGGCCGCGCGCTCGCCGACCGAGCGACGGCGCGCGCCGTCGATGAACTTGCGCCGCGCGACGGTGAGCAGCCACGCCTCCGGACGTTGCGGACATCCGCTGCGCGGCCATTCGACGAGCGCAGCGGCGAACGCCTCGGACAGCGCGTCCTCGGCGGCGGCGACGTCGCGCGTGCTCGCGGCGAGATACGCCACGAGCTTGCCGTAACTGTGCCGCGCGATCGCCTCCGCCGCGCGATGCGCGTCGCGGTGCGTCACATCGTCCAGACCGGCCTCACTTCGACGGTGCCGTGATGCGCGCCGGGACAGCGGTTCGCCCATGCGATCGCCGAATCGAGGTCGGGCACGTCGACGAGGAAGTATCCGCCGAGCTGTTCCTTGGTGTCCGGATACGGTCCGTCGAGCACGCGCGACTGGCCGTTCTGCATCGTCACGGTGGTCGCGTCGCCGATCGGGCGCAGGCGGTTGCTGCCGACATAGACGTTCGCTTCACGCAACGCATTGGTGTAGGCCATGTATGCCGCTTCGCCTTGCTTGCGCTGGTCGGGCGTCATTTGCTCCCAGCCTTTTTCGTTCGAGTAGAGCAGGAAAAGATATTCCATCCGAGTTCTCCAAGTTGGACGGGCACTATGCGCCGTCACAACGATGACGCTCAAGCGCGCGGCATTTGGACATCGGACGAAAAATATTTTCGGCACAAATAAAAAGGCCCGCACGAGGCGGGCCTTTTTTTGCTTGCGTACTTATCGATCAGTGATGGTGACCGCCTTCGCCGCCACTGTGGCCACCGCCGCCCGACGACCGCGATTCACTCGCGTGCGACGAATAGCTTCGAGCGGAATAACCGCCGCCGCGGCCTGCGTAGCTCGAACGACCATACGATCCGCCGCGATAACCCGAATATCCGCGGGCGTAGCTGCGTTGCTGCGCGTAACCACGCTGCGACGGGTACGAACGGTTTGACATCGCGTTCATGCGCTGACCTTGCATGTTCGCGGAATACGTGCGGTTGCCGTACGACGTCGAACCACGCATCGTCGCGGTGTACTGACGATTGGCAAAACTGCCGCGCGCGACCTGCGCACCATTGCGATTGAACGAAGCCGTATTCGATGCTCCACGATAGTTAGCCGCGCCGCGATAGTACGAGGACGACGCCAGCGACGAGCGGTTCGCGCCAAAACGGTTGCCGCCACCATTGAATCCGTTCGCCCCGGCGCGTTGACTGGCGAACGAACGACTTTGCGACGAATTGAAACTGTGCTCGCCAGCGAAGTTACGGCTGCCCGTGAAGGTGCGTGACTGGAATCCGCGACCGGCGAAACTTGAACCGTGTCCGAAAGCGCGACGATTGTCGGCGAAGTGCCCGCTACCGTCGTAACGCCACGGACCGTGGAAGCGATCGCCGCCCCAGCCGTAGCCGTGATGCCAGCCGCCACCCCAGCCGAAATTGAAACCGAAACTGATACCCGGCCAGCCCCAGCCCCAACCCCAGCCGCCCCAGCCCCAGGCGTAACCCGGCCAGTAGTTACCCGGCCACAAGCTCACACCCGCATAGTACGGATAGGGTGGGTAGTCTTCGTAATCTTGATAGGCGTAATAGTCCGGCGCGAACATCGGCGAATCATCGGCCGGCGCCATTTCGTCGTCGGGCGTATAGGCCGTGTCGTCCGGACACGCGAGCGGTCGACCGGATTGGTCGAGGCCGCAATCCAGGGCCGTATTTCCGGCCGGCTGCGTGTTGTAGTTATCCGCCTGACTGGAACCCGGACCGTCATCATATTGGACCGGTGCCGCAGCCAGCGGGTCCTGCGTCTGTGCCGCCGCGATCCCAGCCACCGACGCCAACATCAGAAACAAGCTTTTGCGAAACACGTTAGTTACCTCGCTTGAGTTTACGCCTGGCATCTTGCACCGATTGGTCTGAAGCGGCGATAAACTTTTCGACGCTCGACGGTGCCAATTTGCAAAGTAACGTAAAGCGTTTCGTGAGGTGTTAAACGCTCACTGACTGGATTCGAACGAGTACTGGAAATCGTACGAATGCGCCCCATCGGCGTCGATGTTCACAACGAGCGAACCCTTCAATCCGACGAGTTCCCCCGCACCCGAACCCGGCACCACGACGATGTTCTGCTGCGGCTGCCCGCGCTGCATCGTCGAGGAATGCTGCAGCGTGAAACTCCCCTTCTTTCCGCCGAGCGCGCCGGTGACGCGCTCGATCGCCACGTAACCGCCGGACTGCGTCTGTTTGTCGAACTGCGACAGCATCTCGCCTTTGCTCACCGCGTCGAGATCGCCGTGGAAAGTCTTGTCGATCGACATGCGCCCGAGTTCCGCGTTGTAGCCCTCTAGCGGCGCGAGCTTGACGTCGAACGGCCCTTTCGCGTGCATGGTTTTATCTCCCGTGTCGATGGTGGCGGCAACGCTCGATGCGCCGATGACGAACAGCATAACCAGTGTGATGTAATGCCGACGCATCCTGCACCTCGCCGTGTCGCTAAAGACTAGCCGCGGCCTCGATCGAGAGATTGAAAAAACGCGACATGGCCCTGCGCAAATCCGAGAAGCCGCGCGGCATCCTCAATGACCGCGACGCCGGTTCGATGCCGAGCGTGTGGCGTTATTTTCCGTCGCCGGACTTGGCGCCGTTCGTCGAACATTATTGGACGGTGGAATGGGATCTGCCCGAACCGCAGTTGCGCGAAACGCTGCCGCATCCGTCGATCCATCTCGTGCTTGAAGCCGGCCGCGAAGCACTGGCGGGAATCCACACGAAAAAATTCTCGCGCATGATCGCGGGCAAAGATCGCGTGTTCAGCGCGAAATTCCGCCCGGGCGGATTTCGTCCGTTCATCGATCGTCCTGTGTCGACTTTGTCGGAGCGCGTGTGGAATCTCGCGGATGTGCTCGGTCCGACCGCGCGCGGACTTTGCGAACGCGCGCTCGAGCACGCAGATCATCACGCCACGATCGGCGTGCTCGAAGATTTCCTGCGTCCATTCCATCCGCGCGCGAACGATTCACTGCGTCTCGTGCAACGCATCGCCGAGCGCGTGACGGATGATCGCGCGATCACGCACGTCGAGCACATCGTCGAGATTTTCGACATCGGCAAACGCACACTGCAACGGTTGTTCGACGAGTACGTCGGCGTCACACCGAAATGGATGATCCAGCGTTTTCGGTTGATCGAAGCCGCGAACCGCATCCACCTCGCCGATCCGCCGGATTGGGCCGATGTCGCGCTCGGTTTGGGCTACGCCGATCAGGCGCATTTCATCCGCGACTTCAAGAAAATCGTCGGTCTGTCGCCGGGCGATTACCACGCGCGATTGTCGACGCTGCCATCGCGCCCGTAACATCCACCACTTCCGCGGAAGGATACGACCATGACGTTGAGCGAACTGCTGCGCGACGCGCGCAGGCAATCCGGATCGCTGGTTTCGCAAGTGACCGACGATTGGCTGCAAGGCCGCAGCGCGTTCGGCGGACTGCAGGGCGCGTTCTGCGTCGAAGCGATGCGCACGCTCGTCGATCCGTCGTTTCCGCTGCGCACGTTCCAGATGACGTTCATCGCGCCGATCGGCGCCGGCGAATGCACGACGCTCGCGAGCGTGCTGCGCGCGGGCAAGAACACCATGCACGTCGAAGCGCGCATCGTCGGCGGTCAGGAAACGCTCGCGCACGCCATCGGCGTTTTCGGCCATGCACGCGAATCGATCGTGAAACGTGATCCACCCGCTGCACCGGCGAAGAAAAAAGGAATGCATCTGCCGTACGTGCCGAACCTCACGCCGAATTTTTTCCAGCATTTCGACGTCTCGCTGATCGACGGCGCATTGCCATTTTCCAACCGGCACGTCCACCGCAACGTGTTCGAACTCGGCATGAAGGAATCCGTCGTCGCCACCGAGGCGCACCTCCTCGCGCTCGCCGATTTCGTTCCGCCGGTCGCGCTCTCGTGGCTGCCGAAACCGACGCCCGGCAGCTCTATGACGTGGATGCTGGAATTCCTCGATCCGGATTTCGCGCAGCAACCCGTCAGCGGATGGCTGCTCGACGCCGAGATGATCGCCGCGCGCGATGGCTACACGAGCCAGTCGACGACGTTGTGGTCGCCCGCCGGCGTGCCGACATTGCTCAGTCGGCAAAGCATGGTGGTGTTCGGCTGAATTGTCCGCTGTTCATCCGCGATACGTCCGATGGAAACCGCATTACCGACCTAGTATCGTGACGACTTCCGGGGCGGGGCGACGGTCGTGACTTTCGTACGGCGACGAGCGAGCAAGATTTTTTGTGCGGCGATGCTGATCGCTGTCGGACTCGGTTGCGAATCCATCGCCGTCTGCGCAACCACACCTCCGGAATACACGCTCACCGCGTTCGGCGAAACCAAACCGTCAGGCTGGATGCTGCGGCAGATGCAGGCCGATCTGAGCGACGGTCTCGCCGGTCACTACACCGAAATTTCCGATACCGTGAACGCACGCCAATTCGTCACGCAAACGGGGAATGTGACGGATGCGGCCGGCGAACCGGGTTGGTGGCTCGGCGAACACGAAGGCTACTACGCCGACGGACTCTTCCGTCTGGCGTGGTTGGCCGGCGACACGACAACGAAAAACGCGGCGATCGCACGTCTCGAAGACGTGCTCGACTCACAGGACAGCGGCGGTTACATCGGCGTCTATCCGGTCAGCAGTCGATTCGGAACGACCGACCCCAACGACGGCGAGCTGTGGACGCAAAGTCGAATGTTCCAGGCGTTGCTCGCCTGGTACGAAGCGACCGGAGAGGAACGCATTTTGACGTCGGTCGAAAAGGCCGCGAAAGTCACGTTGAATGCATTTGCCGGAAAAAGTTACTTCGAACGATCGACGGCGACGGGCGGCGGCGTCTCGCACGGACTGGGTTTCTCCGACACGCTCGAATGGCTTTATCGTCTCAGCGGCGACGACGCATTTCGCAGCGGCTATCTGTGGCTCTACACCGACTACGCAGCCAGTGGCGTCGGCGAAACCGATATTTTTCCGGTGAACCTGTCGGATCCGAATCGGCTCTGGTACACGCACACGCCGCACATCGCGGAGTCGCTGTCGATTCCCGCGATCGCTTACGCATTCAGCGGTTCGAGTCTATATGCACAAGCGGCGGACCAAGTTCTGCCGAAACTATTGCGGCACTCCAATCCGGGCGGCGGTCCCGTCGGGGATGAGTCCGTCAGCGGAAACATCGGCTCTTTCGGATTGATGTCCGAATACTGTTCGATGACCGAAACCATCGCATCGTTGAATCGGCTTGCGCAATACCGTGACGCGATGAGCACTGGAGATATTTCCGAACGCATCGCGTTGAACAGCGCGCAAGGCGCGAGACTTCATACCGCCGCGACCGCCGTGTCGTATCTGACGTCCGACAACCGATCGTCGGCGACGCAAACGTCGGCGTACTTCGACAGACCGCTCTATTCGGCGTCACATCAAGCATCGGCGTGCTGTTCGCTGAACTCGGCGCGCCTGTTGCCGTATTACGTCGAGGGCATGTGGTTGAAAGAAACGGAACGCGCAGGTCTCGTGGCTCGCCTGTATGGACCGTCTACGCTCGATACCACGATTGGTTCAACGCAAGTCAACGTCGCTGAGGCGACGGACTTTCCTTTCTCGGACAAGATTCAATTCACCATCTCGCCATCCAGCGCAACGAATTTCGTCCTCACGCTGCGTATTCCCGCGTACGCAGCGAACGCCACCGTATCGGCGCCAGGAAAAACGATAACTCGCCTATCGGATCGTTTTGAAATCCAAGGCAACTGGAGTGCAGGCGACAACGTAGCGCTGGACCTTGCATTCGGCGTTCATCAGATCAGGGACAGTTCCGGCGAAGCGGCGCTGGCATTCGGTCCGCTTCTCTACGCATTGCCGCTCGATGCGACCGCAATCCCGGGCCGCATCACGCGTGCCGACGGCGCAACGACAACGCTCGTATTCCAGGACAGCGAGTATGTTTCCACATCCGACTTGCCCGCACTGGTGTTGTCCAAGAAGGCGACATTTTCTCCGGTCGCGTTGCCCGGCGGTGACGTTCTCGATCCATGGAACAAACCGCCGACGGGTCTGACCGGCTACGTGCTGGAACCGGATGGCTCGCACCTCGACGTGACATTGCAGCCGCTCGGCTCAACGCTTCTGCGCGTTACCGGATTTCCCATCGACGAGATTTTCGCGGATTCACTCGGCGATTAGTCGCCCGCAAAATTGCTCAGCCAGCCAAAGAGATCAAATCCTTGAGCTGCGCAGCATTCAACATCGGACCGCTTCCGGCCGCCGCATCATCGATCATGTTTTTCGGATTGCCGGTTCCCGGAATCGCGCACGTGATCGCGGAATTCGCTAGCACGAATTTCAGCGCGAGTTGCGCCCAGCTCCTCGCTTCGACGTCGACGGCCCACGGCGGCAACGGTTGGTCTTTCAGCCGCCGCAACAATCCACCGCCGCCGAACGGACGATTGCACAACACGGCCACGCCCTTGTCGCGCGCGAGCGGAAGAATGCGCTTTTCGGCGTCGCGTTCGTCGATGGCGTAATTGATCTGCAGGAAATCGAACGTCTCGGCGTTC
>DATBAU010000075.1:0-13420 GCA_036271355.1 Rudaea sp.
CGTTTCGGTCCGAATCCGGATGCTGAGCACATGCTTGCGCTCACGCTGCACGCGGCGGGGCGCAGCGAAGAAGCGCTGCCGTGGTTCGAGCGCGCCGCGCAGTCGCGTGGCGGAGCGATACTGTGGAACAACCACGCGGCGGCGCTGTTGGCCGTCGGTCGCGGCCGCGAAGCGGCTGATCTCGCGCGGCGTGCAACGACCGCCGAGCCGCGTCACGCGGGTGCATGGCTTAATCTGGGGCTGGCGCTCGATGTCGAAGGCGATCTCGATGCCGCGATGTCGGCGTTCGACCGCGCTGCCGAGCTGGCTCCCGGTGACGCCGCTGCTCGCCGCGCGATTCACGCACGCGCCGTGGCGCTCGATTCCCGCAACCGGCGAGCCGTTGTCGAGTCGGCGCGCTTTCGCATCGAACGCGGCGAGTGCGATGCGGGTCTGGCGATCTTGCGCGAGTGGCTGGATGCACATCCCGACAATGCGGTAGCGTCAACGTACTTCGTCGCCTGCAACTACAGCGAAGCGATGACGCCTGCCGCCGTTCTGGCTGCGCATCGCCGGATTCCCCTTGAGTGCAAACAGATGCCGACATCGCCAGAACGGATTCGCCATGCACCGCGTTCCGGTTCGCTGCGAATCGGCTGGATCAAGGATGGTTTCGGCGCGGACTTGTCCGCTATTTTTTTGGCGGACGTCATGCGTGCGTTTCCGCGCGTCGCGCCGGATGTCGAACACGTGCTCTATGCCGTCGGGGGCAATCGCCGCGCGTCGCCGAAAGGTGCGGAATGGAGCGCCGCGCAGCATGACGTAAGCGGTCTCGACGACCGTCGTTTGCTCGATCGGATTGCCGATGACGGTATCGATGTCCTCGTCGACATGATGGGCCGCACCACGGGCAATCGCGCCTGCGTCTTCGCGGCGCGTGCGGCGCCTGTGCAGGTGGGCTGGCTCGACGCGTTCTATACGAGCGGTATCGCGGCGATGGACTATCTCGTGACCGATCCCTGGCTCAGCCCACCCGGCGCGGAGCGGGATTTCACCGAACGGCTATTGCGCCTTCCGCACGGACGTCTCGCCTACAAACCGCCGCCAGCCGCGATGACCGATGTCGAAGCAGCCAGACAGCGTCGGTTCGTCTCGCTCAATCGGTTTTCCAAATTGAACGATCGCGTTATAGACGTCTGGGCGTCCATCTTGCGTGAGCTTCCCGAGTGGACGATTTTGCTCAAGGCGCGTGGACGGGACGACGATCTCGCCGCACATGTGCGGTCGACGTTTGCCAAAACCGGCATCGATCCGGATCGAGTCGAAATCGAAGGCGAAGGCACCTACGCGCAGGCGATGGAAACGTACGATCGCGCGTCCATCGCCCTCGATCCGTTCCCTTTCAGCGGATGTTCCACCACCTGCGACGCGCTGTGGATGGGCCTGCCCGTCGTCACCTGGCCGCGCGAAACGATCGCCAGCCGGCAAACGGCAGCGTGGCTGGCAATGGCTGGCAAGCCGGAGTGGATCGCCGCCGACGCCGCGGCGTACGTCGATATCGCCGTCGCTCTGGCCCGCGACGAAGCCGCGCGCCGCACGTGGCGAACCGAAGCGCGCGACGTCTTGCGTCCTGCCATCGCCGATTCCGAACGCTTCGCGCGCGAGTTCATCGACGCCATCCGCGCCGTCGCGCGCACGCCACACTGATACAATTGCGGCCTTCCGTTTTCACGGGCCGAATCATGTTTTCCAAAGCGCAGCGCATTGCAGGGTATGACACCGAATTGGCGTCGGCGATGGCTGCCGAATTGCAGCGCCAGGAAGACCACGTCGAACTGATCGCGTCGGAAAATTACGCCAGTCCGCGCGTGCTCGAAGCGCAAGGTTCCGTGCTGACGAACAAATACGCCGAAGGTTATCCGGGCAAACGCTATTACGGCGGATGCGAATTCGTGGACATTGCTGAAAAGCTGGCGATCGCGCGCGTAAAGGAACTGTTCGGGGCGGACTACGCCAACGTGCAGCCGCACTCCGGCTCGCAGGCCAACCAAGCCGTCTATTTCGCGCTGTTGAATCCGGGCGACATGGTGCTCGGCATGTCGCTCGCGCATGGCGGGCATCTCACGCACGGCGCGAAAGTGAATTTCTCCGGAAAACTTTTCAACGCGGTGCAGTACGGCGTGAACGATCGTGGTTTTATCGATTACGACGCCGTCGAGAAACTCGCGCTTGAGCACAAGCCGAAGATGATCGTTGCGGGATTTTCCGCGTACTCGCAAGTCGTCGACTGGGCCCGTTTCCGCGCCATCGCCGACAAGATCGGCGCGTATCTGTTCGTCGACATGGCGCACGTCGCCGGTCTCGTTGCGGCGGGCGCGTATCCGTCGCCGATGTCGCACGCGCATGTGGTGACGTCGACGACGCACAAAACGCTGCGCGGTCCGCGCGGCGGCATCATCCTCGCGAAGAGTCCGAGCGAAGAACTCGAAAAGAAATTCCAGTCGATCGTTTTTCCCGGCATCCAGGGCGGACCGCTCATGCACGTGATCGCCGCAAAAGCCGTGGCGTTCAAGGAAGCGCTCGAACCGGAATTCAAGACCTATCAGCAGCACGTCGTGAAGAACGCGCAAGCCATGGCGAAAACGTTCATCGAGCGCGGCTACAAAATCGTATCCGGCGGCACGGAAAATCATCTCATGCTCGTCGATCTGATCGGCAGCAAGATCACCGGCAAAGACGCCGAAGCGGCGCTCGGCAAGGCACACATCACCGTGAACAAGAATGCTGTGCCGAACGATCCGCAGAAACCGTTCGTCACGTCGGGACTGCGCATCGGCACACCCGCCGTGACGACGCGCGGCTACACGGAAAAAGATTGCGTCGATCTCACGCAATGGATTTGCGACGTGCTCGACGCGCCGAGCGACGAAAAAGTCATTGCCGCGACGCGCGACAAAGTGTCCGCGCAATGCAAGAAATATCCGGTCTACGCTGCGTAACCACGCGTGCATTGCCCGTTCTGCCAGCACGACGACACCCGCGTCATCGATTCGCGCGAAGCCGATGACGGATCGATGATCCGCCGCCGCCGCGAGTGTCCGCATTGCGGCGAACGCTTCAACACGTTCGAGACGGTCGAGATCAAACTTCCCGCCATCGTGAAAAGCGATGGCCGTCGCGAAGCATTCGGCGATCACAAACTTCGTACCGGTGTCGAACGCGCACTGCAGAAACGTCCGGTCGCGAGCGACGCGGTCGACAACGTCGTGCGCGAAGTGATTCGTCAATTGCGTTCGGTCAACGAACGCGAAGTGCCGTCGCGGCTGATCGGCGAATGGGTGATGACGGAATTGAAGCGGCTCGATCAAGTCGCGTACGTGCGCTTCGCATCCGTGTATCGACGCTTCGAAGACGTGCAGGCGTTCCGCGAGGAAATCGAACGTCTCGAACGCGACCTTCCGGAACTCGAAGGTTTGCAATTGCCGCTGCTCGGCGATACACGACTGCCGAAAAAGAAAGCGCAATGACGGACTTCAGCGCGGCCGATCACGCGCACATGGCGCGCGCGCTGCGACTGGCCGAACGCGGGTTATACACCACACAACCGAATCCGCGCGTCGGCTGCGTCATCGCCAACGGCGCGGACATCGTCGGTGAAGGTTGGCACGCACGCGCCGGTGAACCGCATGCCGAAGTGTTCGCGCTGCGTGCAGCCGGCGAGCATGCCCGCGGTGCGACGGCGTACGTGACGCTCGAACCCTGCGTGCATTTCGGCAAAACGCCGCCGTGCGCCGACGCCGTTATCGAAGCGAAAATCAGCCGTGTCGTAGCGGCATGCGAAGACCCGAACCCGCGCGTCGCCGGCGGCGGATTCGCGAAGTTGCGCGATGCCGGTATCACTGTCGAAACAGGATTGATGCGCGATGCGGCGCGCGAGCTGAATCGTGGATTTTTTTCACGGCTCGAACGCAAGCGTCCGTGGGTGCGCGTGAAACTCGCGTCGAGTCTGGATGGACGCACCGCGTTGTCGAACGGCGAATCGAAATGGATCACGAGCGAAGCATCGCGCGCCGACGTGCAGCGCTGGCGCGCGCGCAGTTCGGCCATTCTCACCGCCATTGGCACTGTCATCGCCGACAATCCGCGTCTGACCGTCCGCTTGAACTCCCTCTCCCCCGACTCCGTCGAGGGAGAGGGTTGGGGCGAGGGGGCGGCGCGGGAATCTGCGTGGACGTTTCCGAAGCGTCACCCCCTCACCCAACCCTCTCCCCCAAGCGCGCTTGGGGGAGAGGGCTTGAGCATGAGCGCATCGCAAAATTTTCAACCATTGCGCGTCGTGCTTGATCGCGCCATGCGCACACCGCGCGACTCACACTTGCTCGATGGATCGGCGCCGACGCTCATCGTTCACGGCGCGAATGCAAAACCCGATGACCGATTCCGCAACGCCGAACTCGTTGCCGTGTCCTTGAACGAGGGACGGCTCTACCTCAATGCTCTGATGACACTGCTCGCCGAACGCGGCGTCAACGAATTGCAGGTGGAAGCGGGTCCGAAACTCTGCGGTTCACTGTTCGACGCCGATCTCGTCGACGAACTGCTGCTCTACACCGCGCCCGTGCTGCTCGGCGATGCCGCCCGACCATTGCTCGCGATCCCCGAATTTGTGTCGATGACCGCCGCGCCGCGCTGGAATGTCCTCGACCGCCGCCAGATCGGCGAAGATATGCGTTTACTGCTGCGCCGCTGATATGTTCACCGGAATCGTCATCGCCAAAGGAACCGTCCTGACGACCGAGCGTCGCGGCGGCGACGTGCGCATTCGCATCGGCAACGGCGGTCTCGACATGAGCGACGTCGCCGCCGGCGACAGCATTTGCGTCTCCGGAGTCTGCCTCACCGCCATCGATCCTGATGCAAAAAGTTTTTGCGCGGACGTTTCCACCGAAACGCTTTCACGCACGACGCTGGGTACGCTGCGTGACGGCGATAGCGTCAATCTCGAAAAATCGCTGCGTCTGTCGGATCGTTTGGGCGGCCATCTTGTTTCCGGTCACGTCGACGCTGTCGGGCGCGTCGTATCCGTGGAACCGGATGCGCGTTCGCAACGCTGGCGCTTCGAGACTCCGCGTGAATTGTCGAAATACATCGCAGCGAAAGGATCGGTGTGCATCGACGGCGTCAGCCTTACCGTGAACGATGTCGAGGCAAACACGTTCGGCGTCAATTTGATTCCGCACACGATCGCCGTCACGACGTTCGCCGAGAAGCGCGTCGGCGATGGCGTCAACATCGAAGTCGATTTGATCGCGCGCTACGTCGAGCGCATGTATTCAGGCGATCACCCATGATCGCGAAAATCAAAAAGCGGCCGTCCATGGGCGCACTCTTCACGAGGGACGGCCCACCGTGAGTTTCAGCACGATTCCGCAAATCGTCGACGACATTCGCGCCGGGCGCATGGTCGTCATCGTCGACGATGAAGACCGCGAGAACGAAGGCGACCTGATCATGGCTGCCGAAAAAGTGCGCCCCGAAGACATTAACTTCATGGCGCGCGAGGCGCGTGGATTGATCTGCCTGTCGCTGACGAAACAGCGCTGCGAGCAGCTGCGCCTGCCGCCGATGGTGAGCGACAACGCGTCGCGCCACCACACGAATTTCACCGTTTCCATTGAAGCGGCCGAAGGCGTGACGACGGGCATCTCCGCGCACGATCGCGCCCACACGATCCAGACCGCCGTTCGTCCCGATGCGACCGCGTCCGAGCTGGTACAGCCTGGCCACATATTTCCGCTCGCATCGCAGCCGGGCGGCGTGCTGACGCGTGCCGGCCACACCGAAGCGGCGAGCGATCTCGCCGCGCTGGCCGAGCTTCAACCCGCCGGCGTGCTCGTCGAAATCCTCGCTGAAGACGGCACGATGGCGCGGCGTCCACAATTGGAAAAATTCGCATCCGCACATGGACTGAAAATCGGCAGCATCGCCGATCTGATCCGCTACCGGCTGGAAACCGAAAAGACCGTTGCGCGGATTTTCGAGCGCGACGTCGAGACGCAATTCGGATCTTTTCATCTCGTCGGCTATCGCGATGCCTCGACGGGCCTCTCGCATTTCGCGCTGACGCGCGGCACGATCGACGACACACGACCGGTTCTTGCGCGCGTACACGTGAGCGATGCCATCGCCGACGTTCTGCACCTGAAACGCGCGGACAGTGGTTTGTCGATCAGCGATGCGTTGCGACACGTCGCACAGCGCAATCGCGGCGTCGTCGTCGTTCTCGGCGATGCGCACGCCGCCGACGCCGCGGAACGATTCACGCGATCGCAAGATGCGGCACCGCTCGACGCCGCCGTCGAATGGCGCCGTCACGGCCTCGGCGCGCAGATCCTGCACGATCTGGGCGCGCGCCGTCTCACCGTTTTGGGCACGCCGCGCCGTTTTCTGGGCCTGAGCGGTTTCGGTCTCGACGTCGTCGGTTACGAGCAGCCCGAACCGTAAACCGCGAATCGTGCGCGGCGATCGCGCGCCGGCTCCAGTAAACTACGCGCGCGGCATGAGCCGCATCGGCGAACCGTCATGCCCGACTATTCCGGCGAGTCGCGCGTCCATCGCGACGCACGATTCGCCATCATCGCCAGCCGTTGGAATCCGGGCATCGTCGACGCCCTGATCGATGGTGCGCGCCGCACATTATTGGCCGATGGCGTCGATGCCGCGGCGATCGACGTCGTGCGCGTGCCGGGTGCCTGGGAAATACCGGCGACGGCGGCGAAGCTCGCGCACGCCGGAAAACATGCGGCCATCATCGCGCTGGGTTGCGTGGTGCGCGGCGACACGCGGCATTTCGAACACGTTGCCGACGGATGTGCACAGGGACTCATGCGCGTCTCCGTCGAGCATCGCTTACCTGTGCTCAACGGCGTGCTCGCCGTCGAATTGCACGCCGATGCGCAGGCCAGAGCGGACGGCGTTCGCGGCAACAAAGGCGAGGAAGTCGCCCGCGCGGCGCTGGAAATTGTGGATTTGTGGAAAAAGCTATGACGAAGCATCACCGGCCCGACGGAATCGATCTCGCTGCGCGCTCGCGCGCACGCCGCCGCGCGACGCAGGCGGTTTACGCCTGGCAAGTCAGCGGCAATCCGATGAACGCCGTCATCGAAGAATTCCGTCACGAACAGGATATGGAAATCGCCGACATCGCCTATTTCGAGGATTTGCTGCGCGGCGTGGAAAAGCATTGCGCAGAACTCGATATGGCGCTGGCGCCCTTCCTGGATCGCGACGTCGCGCAAGTCGATCCCATCGAACGCGCAGTGCTTCGCTTGTCCGCATACGAATTGCGGCATCGTCCCGACGTTCCATATCGCGTCGTACTCAACGAGGCTATCGAAGTCACCAAGCGGTTCGGCGCCGAACATGGACATACCTACGTGAACGGTGTGTTGGATAAGGCGGCGCGCGAGTGGCGATCGAGCGAATCGAAGCCGTGATTCCCGCGCGATTGGCCGCTCGTGTCTGAATTCGAACTGATCGACATCATCCGCACACACTGCGCGATCGCGCGCGACGACGTTCGGCTCGGCATCGGCGACGATGCGGCGATCCTCACAGTACCGGCTAATCACCAACTCGTCGTCAGCACCGATACGCTCGTGTCCGGCGTGCATTTTCCGGAAACGACGCAAGCGGCCGACATCGGCTGGAAATCGCTGGCGGTGAATCTTTCCGACCTCGCCGCCATGGGCGCGACGCCAGCGTGGGCGACGCTCGCACTCACGTTGCCGGTGCCGGATCGGCGATGGGTCGAGGCATTCAGCGACGGCTTCGCGTCGCTGGCGCGCGAATTCAAACTGGCACTGGTGGGCGGCGATACGACGCAAGGTCCGCTCAGTATCACCGTGACCGTGCATGGTTTCGTGCCGAGCGACGCCGCGCTGTTGCGCAGCGGCGCGCGGGTCGGCGATTTTTTATTCGTCACGGGTACGCTCGGCGACGCGGCAGGGGGATTGCGTTTGATGGCGGAGGATGGGCAACGCGACGATTCGATGAAGGAACTCGTCCAGCGATTGAATCGTCCCACGCCGCGTGTGGCGCAGGGATTGGTTTTGCGCGGGCGCGCTCGCTCGTGCATCGATGTGTCGGACGGATTGCTCGCCGATCTCGGCCACATTTGTGCAGCGAGCGGCGTTGGCTGTGAAGTCGACGTCGATGCACTGCCGACGTCGAGCGCATTGAATGCCGGCTTCGGTCGCGAAGAACGCCGCAGTTTGCAGTTGGGCGGCGGCGACGATTACGAATTGTGTTTCACGGCATCCGAGGAAATCGCTGCGGAATTGCTTGGCGATCTCGCGCGAAGCGGGTGCGGCGCGACGCGCGTCGGCCGCGTCGTCGAACGTTCGGGCGTGCGCGTTATCGATGCGGCGGGAGACGCCGTTATCGTTTCGAGTCGCGGTTGGGAGCATTTCGCGTGATGCGCATGTCGAGCCAGCAGCGTCGCATCGTGCTCGGCAATCCCGCCGGTTGGATCGCGCTGGGAGTCGGATCAGGCTTGAGTCCCGTCGCGCCCGGAACCGTCGGGTCGCTCGTTGCACTGTTGCCGTGGCTATTGCTGCGCGAACTCGATGTTTGGCTTTACCTCGGCGTCGTCGCCGCGGCATTTGTTGTCGGCGTGTGGTCTTGCCGTTGGGTTGTCGCGCGATTGCACATCGACGATCCGTCGTTCGTGGTTTGTGATGAATTCGTCGGAGAGTGGATCGCGCTGATTCCGCTCGTCTTGATACGGCGTTCGTGGTTGTGGATTTTTGCGGGATTTATACTTTTCCGCATTTTCGACATCTGGAAACCGTGGCCTGTGTCGTGGGCGGATCGCGATATCAAGGGCGGCTTCGGCGTGATGCTCGACGACGTTGTAGCCGGCGTTTATGCCGCCGCTGTGTTGTGGCTGCTGCTAGTGCTGACCCGCTAAATCGGCCAGCGGCAACGCGTGCAGCCGCGGCGCCTCGAGATTCGCGCCAGTTTTGGGCGCCAGATCGTCGTCGTATTCGTTCCATTGGCCGTTGGCGACGAACCAAAACATATCGTTCGTGAGCGTACCGAGATCGATCTCGCCGCCGGGAATTTCCAGCCAGCGCCGCACATCGGCAATAGAACCTTTCTTGTCGAACCGGATCGCAAGAATGCGCGGCGTCTTTGTACCATTCTGCACGGCGATGAGGTTGTCGCCGTGACGATATATTCCGTCGATGCCGCGAATCTCGGCGCCGGCCGGCGCAGTGAGTTGCGTAGCGCTGCCGTCCTTTAAAGAGACGCGCCACAAACCGGTCGGATAGTCGGCAAGGTAGATCGTTCCCTTTTGATCGCCAGCGACCAAACCCTGCGGCGATTTGAATTTTCCCGCAGGTACGACGTTCGTGTAGCGATGCGTCCTGATGTCGAAGCGCCAGATCGCACCGGTGCCGCTATCGCTGACGACGAGGGTGTGTGCGTCGATGATTGCGAGGTCGCCGAAGTTGACGAGAGGATCGTTGCCCTGCACAGGCCAGTCGCCGAGATGATGGCCGTCGTGTGTCGACCAAGCGGAAATACCGGCGCCTTTGTTGGCTTTGAACTCGTGACCGAATTGCGTCCACGCCGCCCACACGATACCGGTGTGCGGATCGATGTGAAGTCCGAGCACGCTTCCCGGCGCATCGGCGAAACCGGTCGCGTGTCCGCTTGCACGATCGACGGACGCGATGCGATGTTCGCGAATACTGCTGACGAGAAATCGCGAATTCGCCGCGTCCCATTCGACGCCTTCCGGCAGAAAGCCCGCCGGCAAATCCGTCGTCAGGTCGTGTGCGGTCGGCGTGGGCGTTTGCATGAACGCAAAAGAAAAAATCATCGCGATGAAATTCATGGCGTCACTCCCGGCAACGCTCCGAATGTACTCGCGCGGTCTCTCGGCGTTCGACTGCCGGAAGTAATTTTCCGGGCTTCAAGATTGAGTCCGGTCGACGAAGCTGGATGCGATCGCCGTGTCGTCGATCAATCCGTGTATTCGAAAACCTTGACGACTTTGTCGACGCCGTTCACATCGCGCACGATCTGCACGACCGCCTCGGCTGCTTCATGGCTCACCGAGCCCATCAGAAATGCCGTGCCGTTGCACATCGTCACGTTGACGCGCGACGCGTCGAAGCCCGGCATGCTGGTGATGTCGAGCAACGCAGTTCGCACGCGGATGCTCATCGCGTTGTCCTGGCGGCGGCGCCAGAATCCTTCGGGTTCGTCGACGACCACGATTTCATTGATCATCCGCGCCGAATCGCTGTTCGCTTTCGCGATGTCTTCCGCGCGTTGCCGCAATGCCGGTGTCGAAGCCTGCCCGCACAACAACACGGTGCCGTTGAAGACGACGACTTTCACGCGGTAGTTGCCGCGCACGAGATCCTTGTCGCGATTGATGTTGTCGAGAATCGTCAACTGAATCTTGCGATCGTCGACGATGGTTCCCGTGCCGCGGCGGTCGTGTACGGCACTGGCGCCAGCGACGGCACCGCCTGCCACCATGAAAATGCATCCGTGCAGCGGCGGAAGTGACAAAAGTAGAAAAAGCAGCTTTGTATACGATTTCGACATCAGAGGACCGTTCTCAAGTAGCTTCGAAAGCGCCACGCACCCAGTCGAATTCCGGTTGCTGCGGCGTGCCGCGGCAGCCTACGACATCGAACCTGCACGGCGTGTTACTCAGTGCGGGGCGCCATTGCAGGAACATCGACGCGGTCCGCAACAGCTTGGTTCGCTTGCTCGCGCCGACCGACGCGACGCCGTCGCCGTGCAAGCGCGACTGGCGGTAGCGGACTTCGACGAATACGGTGCAGTCGCGGTCGCGCATGACGAGATCGATCTCGCCGTAGCGGCTCGTGACGTTACGCGCGATCAAACGCAATCCCGCTGCGTGCAAATGCTTTTCGACGACGGTCTCCCAAACCGATCCTACGTTGCGCATCCGTGTGCCTCATGGTGACGCCGAACTCATCTGCGTGGAACTCTGGAGCTGGCCGTTGATCGGCCGCGCTGCGCCGTTGTCGAACTGCGCCCACGTCAGCAGGCGCTGAATGCGGCCTTGATTGTCTTCGGCGAGCTGGCCCGTCGCGCCGGGTAAATAGCTGTCGCGATGTTGGACGAGCCAATCCATGAAAGGCAGCAACGCGTAAGCGTCCAAACCCATCGCGAACAAGCGTCCGCCTGCGCCGCGCGCGCTGTCGAGATTTTTCACGATGGCGCTGTGCTGCGGAACGCCTGCGGTTGCGTCGAAGAGCCACGGCGCGTCGCAGAATTCGACACCGTCGAGATCGCGGTCGAGACCTGGGTTGTAATCGCCCGCGTAGATATGGGACGTCGCGAATACAGGAATGTTCGAATGTCCGGCCAGTTTGATTTGCGGCAGCAACAAACGCGCCTGTTGCGGACGCATGCTGATGAAGATGCCGATATCGCTTTCCGCCGTTGACACGCCGGGAGCCGGCGCGGCACCGGGCAGAGAGGGCGCGCTGGTCGTCTTGTCGACGCTGCTCATGGCCTGCGCGATCATCGTGGAATAGTTGACTTCATTGTCCTGCACGCGCGCTTCGCCGAGCACCTGCCCGTTGCGGCTTTCGAATTGGGCGCGGAACGCGAGCGCGGCGCGTTCGGCCCATTCCTGCGTTGCCGTGATCACGACGGCGCGAGTGATGCCGCGCTCCAGCATGTGCTCGGCAACTTGCGCGGCTTCCGCGTCGGGCGTGAGACCGAATGCCGCGCTGCCGGCCGGCGGAATTTCTCCGTGTTCCGGCTGATTGAGTGCGAGAACAGGCACGGGCAAGTGCCCCTGTGTCAGCAATGTCGACACGGCGTCGCGCGTGAGCGGCCCGACGACGCGGTCGGCGCCGTCGTTCACCGCCCGCTGATAAGCCGCCAGGGCATCTGCCGGCGTGCCCCCGGAATCGTAAATGTATACTTCTGCGCGTTGTGGATTGGTATCCGCGAAATGCGCGGCGAAGAAACCGTCGCGGATCGGTTGCGCCACCGCGTGTACCGGGCCTTCTTCCGGAAGCAATAGCGCGATGCGATGCACTTGCTTATAACCCTCGCGCTGTTCGCCGTTCGGCGTGGGGACAAACGTGCCGACGGGCTCGTTGGGCCGCAGCACGATTTGCGGCAACGCCTGCCCGGACTTGCGCAAGGCTTGATCGAGCCATGGCCGCAGCGTGTCGCCCGGCGGCAGCGACGCGGCCTGACGTTTCAGCATGTCCGGCGGCGCCTGCTGCAGCAACGCGACGATTTGCTGTTCGTTTTGCCGGCGGTCGCCGCCGGCCAGATAGCGGTTCAGTTCGATCCTCGTGCGTGCGCTATTCATCACGTCGCCGTTCGCGGCAAAGGCGCGCGCACGCAATTCCAGCATGCGCACGCGAAACGGTTGCGGCAGCGACGGGTTGTTGAAGTCGTAGTCGAGCGCCTGCAATGCCTGCTGCGGCGCGTGTCGCGAAAGGGCGATCTCGGCCTGGATCAGCGATAGGCGGACGTTCTCGTCCGGATTCAGCCGCTGCGCCTTTATTCCGTTTAGCGCCTGCGCGGCGGCGTCGAGTTCGCCGTTTTCGCGGTACGCTTCGGCAGCACGCAACTTGAAGTGCGCCGCTTCGCGCGGGCTGGCGTACGCCGCATCGAGAAACAACTGGGCAGCATGATCGAGGTCACCCTGTTGATATGCCTGTTCGGCCGCGCCGGCGTTTGCCGCGGGCGGCGGTTCTTGCTCCGGCAGTTCCGCGCAGCCCGTGAACAGCGCGCATAATGCGACGGTGCCGCAAACGAGCAATCTGGGCAGACGTGGCGCGTGCATCACCGCTCCTGGTCGACGGGTGTTCATGATACCGGATCGCGCGCGCGACGATGCCGTTTGGCGTCGCGGAATTCCCGTGCAATTCAGGAAACCAGCATGACGACAACGGCGGGGAAACTCTGGATCGTCGCGACGCCGATCGGCAATCTCGAGGATTTGTCACCGCGCGCGCGCGGCGTGCTTGCGGAAGTCGATCTGATCGCCGCCGAAGACACGCGTCACAGCGCGCCGTTGCTGCGGCATTTCGGCATCGGCACGCGCTGCATTGCGCTGCACGAACATAACGAGCGCGATGCCAGCGACGATCTTGTAACCCGCATGCGCGATGGCACGAACATCGCGCTGATCAGCGACGCGGGAACGCCGCTGATCAGCGATCCCGGATTCCGACTCGTGCGCGCGGCGCGCGAGTCGGGCATCGAGGTGAGCACCGTTCCCGGACCGTGCGCCGCCATCGCTGCGCTCTCGATCGCGGGATTGCCGTCGGATCGATTCGTGTTCGAAGGATTTCTGCCGCCGAAGTCGTCGGCGCGGCGGTCACATCTCGAATCCCTGCGCGGCGAAACGCGGACGCTG
>DATBAU010000076.1:0-7461 GCA_036271355.1 Rudaea sp.
GTCATCGAGATTCTGGGCGATGCCGGCGTCAGCGTGATCGTCGCCGCGAGCGGCGAGGAAGCCGTTGCATTGGCGATGCACGAATCGTTCGACTGCATTCTGATGGACATCCAGATGCCCGGATTGGACGGCTACGCCGCGACCGCGCGGATTCGCGAAAATGCGTCGCGCGGAGGAATCCCGATCATCGCGATGACGGCGCACGCATCGGCCGCGTTCCGCGCGGAATGCCTCGCGGCCGGTATGAACGACTACCTCACCAAACCCATCGACGCGCAAACGCTCATCGAGACCGTGTCGCGATGGACCACGCCGCATTGATGCCGCGCGGTCACAAGCCGTTGTAAATACCGACCACGAACACCACGACCGCCACGACGATGACGACGACAATTATCGCTGTCGTAACACTTCGACTTCCGGCTTGACGCTAGAATTGCGCCCCGTGCGACGAATATCACGGGCGCTGCAGTGAACAGGTCTGCGCAGAACAGACACGACACCGACGTGCGTAACATTTGCGGGAGGCTGCACTCGACATGATGGTGGTACGCGCATCAGCGATCGCGCTGGTGATGATTTTCGCGTTCGGACTCGCCGACGCGGCAACGCCTTTGCGCAGGACGCCGCAATTGCATACGCACAAACCGAGTGCGGCGAAAGCGGTTGCGAAATCTTCCGACGTTCCGGCGGACGTGAAAGCCGTCGCCGCAGATTTCGACACGTGGCTCGACGAAGTCGAACAATCCAATCAGGTGTCGGGACTCGCCGCGGCGATCGTCAGCGACAAAACCATCCTGCTTCAGCGCGGCATCGGTTATGCCGATGCGAGCCGCGGCAAACCGGTCACGCCGGACAGCGTGTTTCGTCTCGCGTCGCTGTCGAAAGCATTCGCCAGCGCGCTCACCGCGATGCTCGTCGACGAAGGCATGCTGAGCTGGCAAACGAAAGTAGCCGGCGTGCTGCCGACATTCGAACTTCACGACATTGCCGCGAGCAACAGCCTGACGGTGCGCGACATCCTCAGTCAGCGCGTCGGCCTGCCGCACAACACATACGACAACCTGCTCGAACAGAACGAGCCGTATCAGGAACTGGTCGAGAAACTGAAGGACGTGCCGTTGTCGTGCGGCGTCGGCGATTGTTACGGATATCAGAACATCACGTTCGCGCTGATCGGCGACATCACGTACGCCGTCAGTGGCGATTTTTTCTATCATCAGGTCGAGAAACGTATCTTCCATCCGCTCGGCATGGATAGCGCAACCTATGGCCGCGACGCGATCGAGGCCGATCCGAACTGGGCGCAACCGCACGCGCGGCGCGGACCGGGCTGGGTTCCGATCGGCATCAAGGAATCGTATTACCACGTGCCGCCGGCGGCGGGCGTCAACGCCAGCATCAAGGACATGACGAAGTGGCTGATGGCGCAAATGGGCGGGCGCCCGGATGTCCTGTCGAACGATCTGCTCACGACGCTGCACACGCCGATGATTTCCACGCCGACCGAATTGCGCGCCACGCCGTGGCGTCGCGCGCGGTTGAGCGATGCGTCGTACGCACTTGGCTGGCGTATCTACGAATACGGCGGACAGACGCTCGTGTTCCACGCCGGCGCGGTGCAGGGCTATCGATCGATGATCGCGTTTTTCCCGAAGCAGAAATTCGGCGCGGTGATGCTATGGAACTGCGAATGCGTGGTGCCGGGCGGACTCATGCCGATGCTGCTCGACCGCTACCTCGGTCTGCCGCGCGTGGATTGGGCCGGACTCGACACCCTCCCCGCCGGGCGCGCCGCAGCCGACGGAAACCGGCAGACGCGACGCCGCCAGTAGCCCGACGTCGGCCAACGTCGAACTTGTGCGTCGTACGAAACCTACCGTATCCTCGGTGGCTCATGCTGCAACGCGAAAGGCATGGGCGGGGAAGGAGATGCCGATGACTCGTAGCCAGCTGACCGCGGCGCGACGATGCTGATCGCCGAGCGTCTGCTCCTGATCGCGTGCGATCCGGTGTCGGGCGATCCGCTGTGGCCGCGCGAACAGCCGCATCCCGAGTTGATCACGGCAGGCGCCATCGCATCGGAATTGATCACACAGCGACGACTCGCGCTAAAGGACGGTCTGTTCTCCGCCGATCGCCAGGTTCCGCTCGTGCATCCGCTGCTCAAGACGACGCTGCAATCGTTGCACAACGATCCGTTCGACGGTATCGGTTTGCTACGTGCGATCACGAACCGCATGGGCCCACTTCGGCATCGGATTCTGGATGGCTTGTTCCGGCGCGACATCCTGCACCGCGTGGCGAAACGCGATTTCCTGCTGCGCCAGAAAGTGCGCTATCCGGTGCGATCGATGCAAGCGCGCAATGAGGCGATCGAAGCGTTGCAGGCAGCACCGCCGAACGAACGCGACGTCAACGGACTGGCGCTGCTCTTCCTCACCGAAGCGGCGGGATTGTTGAGTGTGTCGCTGAAAGCGAAAGATCACGAAGCGGCCAGCCGCCGCATCCTCGTGTTGAACAACGTGACGTCGAACAGCAGCGAGACCATGCGCGGTCTCGCCTACGTTCGCGCGGCGCTGCTTAGCTGAGTTTGAACTCGATACGGCGGCGAAGTCGGTCGTCGACCGCCTTGCCGTTGTCCATCTTCGGCTTGAACGTCCAGCGGCGGATCGCGTTGAGCGCGGCATTGTTGAAGACGCGCGTCGGCTCTGCACCGACCACGGTCGCGTTGCTCACGCTGCCGTCGGAACCAACGGTGAATTCCACTTCCACCCAACCCTGCGCGCGCGAGCGGTAGGCATCGGGCGGGTAATCCGGTTGCACGGCGCGAACGAGTTCGGCCGGATGCGATTCACCGCCCGCAGGTGTCGCGGCGGCAGGCGCTGGCGGCGGCGTGACGGCGGGCGTGGGTGTCGGCGTAGCGGGACGCGACGCAACGGCCGTCGTTCCGGCGGGTGCCGAAGCCGGCGCCGGCGTGGCTTCCGCGGGTGCGGTCGCCGGCGACGTGGCGTTTTGTGTATTTTGCGCACTTTGCGCACTTTGTGCGGGCGTGGCGGCGGCGCGCGTGGCCGCGGCGGCGGCAACCGCCTGGTCGTGATCGACTTGCTTTTTCTTCGCGTCGAGCTTGCTGCGCAGGATGTTGAGCGTGAAGTTGCTCGGATCGACTTTCGTCAGCAATTCGATGACGCGGTTGGCATCGTCGAGTTTGCCCGCGTTGATCAGGCCTTCGGTCGGACTGGTGAAATACTGGAAGTTCTCGAGCAGCGCATCACGCGCGCTCGCGTTGTTCGGATCCTTGTCCAGCACGCGCATATAGAATTCGAGCGCGTTGTTGCCGGCCGGCGTCACGAGGTTGTTTTCGCGATACGCGTTGCTGGCTTCCTTGAGCAACTGTTCCTTGGTCATTTCCGGCGCGGGCGCCGCGGTGGGCGTGGCGGCGGTCGGAGAAGCCGGCGTTCCCGTCGCCGCGGTAGAAGCGGCTGGCGTCGCGGGTTTCGCGGCCGTCGGTGCTGTCGGCGCGTTGTTGCCGCCAGCGAAGAAATAGTAGCCGGCACCCGCCAGGACGACGAGGATGACGACGATCGGCACGAACTTCATGGCCGGTGAAGCGGACTTGGCCGGTTTCTCGGTTTTTGCAAGCATGGCGACGCTTCTCGAGCTTAGAAAATCACGAAAACGATCGTGGGAACCCCTACTCCTGCAACTTCCTCGCCACAGCCGCGGCAGGCAGGCAACAGGCCCCCGTTGGCTGTTGCCCGAAAATAAGGTAACGCATTTTTGGCAACCTGTGCCAATTTTTTGCGACGCTTAGCGCCTGTTAAGCGTCTATGCCCCACTTGGCGTAGTATCGGCCAAAGTCATCGGTATCAAGGGAGAAGCACACATGGAAGCGAAGCATGACGACACCGTCCTCCACGAGGACATCGACCTCGCCGCCGAAGCGGCAGCGGCCAAGGCACACGCGAGCGTTGACCGCGCCGCTGACAAGATCGATGCGGCCACCGATAAGATGGATGCGGCCGCCGACGATCTGAATGCGCGCATCAGCGAGATTTCCGAACGACTGAAGGCCGACGGCGAACGCCTTCTCGCGAGCGCGCGCGAACTCGGCGACGTGATCAGCAAGCAGACGCGCCAGCATCCGCTCACGGCATGCGGCGTGGCGTTCGTCGCCGGCATCGCGATCGCACGCTTGATGCGTCGCTGACCGGCGGCGTGAACACCCCGGTCGAATCGCCGGAGCTTGCCGCCGCGCCGGACGAACCGGCCGCCGTGACACCCGCCGGCGTCGACGATACGACGTTCGCCAAGCTCGCGCACGAAGTCACCGAGTACCTACGCAATCTGTTGCAACTCTTTCTCGGCGAGGTGCAGATCGCACGCGGCAGCGTCGTGCGCATGCTCATCGCCGGTGCGCTCATTCCGGTTTTCCTGCTGACGATCTGGGCTGCGCTGAACCTGCTCATCGCCGCGATCGTGTCGCGCGTGTTGAACGACTGGATTTACGGCTATCTCGCCATTCTGCTGTTGAACGGGATCTTCGTGGCGTTGCTCGTGATGGGATTGAAGCGATGGAAACGCGATCTGACGTTGCCGCGCAGCCGCGACGCGCTGGCTCGACTGCTGGAGCGCATCCGGTGACGCGCCGTCGCGCGCGCGCCCGCGTGGCCGCCGCGCAAACGCAACTGCGCGCGCTCGATGCGCAACTCGATCTCGATCTGAGACGCTGGCACGCGCGATTGCATCCGGCGCGTTTGCTCGCCGTCAGTTTCGCGGCGGGATTCGCCGCCGTGCTGTTGCCGCGTCGCGTGCGAATGGGTTTGTCGTACGCTGTCGGCGCGGTGGCCTGGCCGCTCACGCGGCTGTTCGCACCGACGATCCTGCAAAGTGTGCTGCGTCAGATGGACGCGCCCGAGTAAATCTCACTCGAAGCCGTTGGCGAAGATCTCGTCGACATCCGGAATCACGAGCATATTGGCGGACATCGCGGGCAACGCCGTCAGCGTCAGTGTTTTCGTCGTCATCGCATGCGACGCGACGACGTGGATGTCATGCGTCTTGTCGAACCCGTACAACGTCCACGTCGCGGTGAGCGGTGCGTTGAGCGTGACGGTGACATCGTGGGCGACGGTGTCCTTGTTGGTGAGCAAAACCATCAGTCGACGAGCGTCATGGAATGCATACGCGCCGATCTGATCGATGCTCGCCGTGGTTGCCGCGACGCTGTTGCCCTGCACTTTCGCACCGGCGCCGTCGTAGTTCAGGAATAGTCGAAACGCACGTTCTGAAAATCCGTTCGCGATCGGCGCTTCCCAGCGCGTGGCGAGATCGACATTTTCGCGCGCGAAGATGCCGAGCACTTCGGCTTGCGCGACGCCGCCGCTGACCGTGTCCGTGGTGACGTTATTGACGGTGGCTTCCCTGTCCCACGCGTATTCGGTTATCGCGAGCTTCGTGCCCGTGGCGTACTGGTTAATCCAAGCTTTCACGCGTGGAATCAGATTCGGCTTGGTGTAATGCCACGGCACGTCGTCACCATCTGTACCGTCGACGGTGCCGATCCAGGATTCCGAAGTCCAGGTCGGATCGTAGAGTTCTTTGAGCGAACGCATGCGCCGTCCGACGGTGGCGGAATCTTCGGCGTGGCTGTAAATCGCACCGGAAGCTCCGTCGGGATCTTGCGGGTAATAATGCAGATCGAGATAGTCGACTAACGGCACGCCGCCGGTCATCGGATGAGCGCTGACCTGTTGGAGATACCACGCAACGAACGGCATCCCGCCGTGCGCGCCGCGATCGTCTCCACTGAAGCAATTGCACGACGCCGCATCGGCGGCAGACGTGAAGAGATCCGGATAGCCCCATGTCACCGGTCCGGTCACCTGCGCGTTCGGTTCCTGCGTCTTGATCGCCGCGGCGTACGACATCGCCTTGCTCCAGATTTCGTCGTAGGTCGGCGGAATCGGATGCACGTCGCGATGCGTGGAATTCCATAGCATCACTTCGTTGTCGAGCGAATAGAATTTCACGCCGCCGTTCGCCGCGGTGCCGAACACCGATTGCAGGTGCGCGATCCACGACGCTTCGTACGACGGCGGTGCGGCGTCAGAGGTGTCGGACGCGCTATTGCCGGTGATCGGCGTGCCATCGGGGCGAACGCCGTTGCCGGCGTTGGGATCGTATTGCGAATCGACATCCTCCTGCGCGCCGTACTTCGCGACCGAGAAGCCGACCGTCAGCGGATGATCGAGCGCGCTGTTGTCGAGCGGCTTCAGGCCGATGGTCGGAATCGCGATCAGCGGTTGCGCCCCGCCGTTACGCGCTCCGGTGACGAACGCATCCGCGGAGTTGTCGAGCGGCGGCGTGTGCGCGTGGTCTGTGCTGTCCGGGACGTTTTCGAAATAGAAATCGTCGGCCGTGTTGTGGATGTCGTGCATCCAGTTGTAGCGAGTAGTCGAATTCCCGCCCCAACGGCGCACGGTGTAGCCGATCTTTGCGTTCTGCGTCGCATCGCCGTAGGCGACGCCGAAGATGAGAGGACTGAACGGGTGCACGTTCAACGTGGCGTCGACGGAAACGGCGATTGGCGCCGCGAGGGCGGACGACACGGTCAAACCCAGCGCGATGGCAACGACGACACGCATGACGATCTCCCTCCCTAGGCGCGGCTCACGCTAACAGGATGCGCGTGAAATTTTCGGCCACGGGTCACCGGGCATTTGAGACGCGGCGCGCACTTTCGTGGAAGCGGCGCGGATCGGAAAACTAGAGGGGAGGACTTAAAGGCTCTCCCTGCGCTGGGCAGTCACAGGGAGAGCGACTTGAGAGTTGAAGCTGTAGTTTTTTCGTCTAACTTTTCGTTTAACGCCGTACCGGCTGAAACTTCGGTACGCGATCGATCGTTGAGTACCCGATCGTTTTGCTCAGGCCGATCCGTCGACCTTTACGAGCGTTGTGCCTTTATGCGAAGGGTGGTTCTTACTTCTTCTTCGCGGTCTTGCGGGCCGACTTCTTGGCGGCCTTGGCCTTCACGGTTTTCTTCGCAGCTTTCTTAGCGCCTTTTTTTGCAGCTTTCTTCATAGCCATATCGCGTCTTAGCTCCTCGTCAGTTGGTAGTTGTTGCCCAGTGAAAGCGTGAAGGAATGCCTCGCACAATAGATCGCTGTTCGTGGCATGCCTTAAATTATTGACCTGGCGGCGTGTGCGTTCGTCGGAGAGAAGTCGTAGTACGTGAAGCGGTATCGACACCGTCACTTTCTTTACGGCTTCGGCTTTCGCGCCGTGCACGATGTAGGGTTGAACGTACTTCGCTGCCGCCATGGATTCCGTTACGCATTAGTGCGCCGGGATAAAATTTAATTACCCATTTTTTTCGGTGTCAACCAGTTTGTGCGTCAAAAACGCGGCGGCGCTCCCGTCCAAAACCTTGACGCGACCGGCGCGGCGAGCGATTTCCGC
>DATBAU010000077.1:0-2925 GCA_036271355.1 Rudaea sp.
GTACAACGCACCGTGCGGTTTCACGTGCGCGACGCGTGTTCCGAGCGCGTGCGCGAAGGCATGCAGCGCGCCGATTTGATACAGCGTCATCGCATACGCTTCGTTCGGCGTCACGCGCATTTCGCGGCGACCGAAACCTTGAACGTCGGGCAACGACACGTGCGCGCCGATCGCGACGCCGTGCTGCTGCGCGAGCGTGACGGTGCGTTGCACCGTCGCGAAATCGCCGGCGTGGAAACCGCACGCGATATTGGCCGAGGTGATCCACGGCATCACGCCTGCATCGTCGCCCATCGCCCAAGCGCCGAAGGATTCGCCCATGTCGCAGTTCAGATCGATCGTCATCGGTTCGTATCGCGTCGGTCGGCAATCGAACGCTGCAGCACGCGCAGTTCGCGTTCGCGGCGAAGATACATCGTTCGGGCATCGGCGGGCGAGATATCGGCGAATCGAACGATCTGACCGGGTCGGCGTTGCGCCAAACGCGGCAGGTCCACGCTGGCGATGTGGCCGATGCGCGGATAGCCGCCAGTCGTCGGTGCTTCGCGCATCAGCACGATCGGTGCGCCGCCGGGCGGCAATTGCACGGTGCCGGGCGTAACGCCTTCGGAAATCAGTTCGAGCGGCTCGGACAATCGCAACGTCTCGCCGGTCAGTCGATATCCGACACGGTTGGATTGCGTGTCAATTCGAAATTCGCGCGTGAAAAGTGTTTTTCGCGAGGTGGCGTCGAGATGCGCGAAATGCGCGCCGCGAATGAGATGAATCGGCGCGTCGTCGTGCGCGTCGAACCACGGTGCAGGATCGAGCGACCATGCCGCGTGCGACGCGGCTTCGACATACGGATCGTGCGCGAGCGTATCGCCCGCGACGAGTGCGCGACCGATGCCGCCGTTGATGTCGGCGCTGCGGCTGCTCATCAACATCGGCGCACGCAAACCGCCCGCGACTGCGAGATAGGTTCGGCATCCGCTGTGCAATGCGCCGATGTCGAGGGTGGTTTCCGCGTCGATGAAAACCGGTCGCCACATCGGCGTCGCGACTTCGCCGCCGGTCAGTGCGATGAGCGTCGGCGTATCGAATCGCAGCGTCGGACCGCGCAACGTGACTTCGAGCGCGGCGGCGTTGTCTTCGTTGCCGACGAGCGCATTGGCCAATCGTAGCGCGGGGCTGTCCATCGCGCCGGCGGTGCCGACGCCGAGATGCGCGAATCCATGTCGGCCGAGATCCTGCACGCTCGTCAGCATGCCCGGTGCGACGACGTGGATCATGTTTCCGCGAAGGCGCGCGTATCGATCGGGACGAAGCGAACGCGTTGTCCGGGTCGCAGCAGCGCCGGATTTTCGCGCGTTGCATCGAATAGATGAAGCGGTGTGCGTCCGATCAGTTGCCATCCGCCGGGCAGTTCGCGCGGATAAATTCCTGTCTGCGCGCCACCGATGGCGACGGAACCGGCGGGTACGTGCGTGCGCGGTGTCGAGCGTCGCGGTGTGTTGAGTTCGGACGGAAGTCCGCGCAGATAAGGAAAGCCGGGCATGAAACCGAGCATCGCAACGGTGTACGTGCCGGCGGCGTGGCGCGTGATGACGTCCTCGATGCTTAGCTTCGCGTGCGTTGCGACATCGTTGAGATCAGGTCCGAATTCGCCGCCGTAACAGACGGGGATTTCCACGACGCGGTCAGATTCCATCGCAGGCGGTTTTGCGAGCGATGCGTCGATAAGTTCCAGCAATTCGGCGGCATCCGGCGGTCGATCGACGTCGAAGCGAACACAGACGCTCGCGTAAGCGGGTGCGGCGTCGTAATGCGCACGCAAACGTTCGGCGAGCGCGATGGCGGTGTCACTGATGCCGTCGTCGATGGTGTCGCCGAGTCGGATGAGCAGGGCGCCGTCGCCTAACGCTTCGAGCGTCGGCTTGATCACGCGACGGGTTGCAATGCCGCGCGCACGGCGTCGATGCGCTCGCGTGCGACATCGGCATCGTACGCGCGGCGCGCGCCGATGCCCCACACGGGTTTCGGCCATGCTTCGTCGCCGGTGTAACGCGCGATCACGTGCACGTGCAATTGCGCGACGACATTTCCGAGCATCGCGATGTTGAGTTTGTCGGGCTTCGCGATCGCGTGCAGGACGCGCGCGGTGCGATCGATTTCGTGGAGCAGTCGATGTTGATCGTCGAGCGCGAGGTCGGTGAGTTCGCGCACGTTCGGCACGCGCGGGACGAGGATCAGCCACGGAAAACGCGCGTCGTCCATCAGCAGTACGCGCGTGAAATCCATGTCGCCGATGCGATGCGTGTCGGCGTCGAGTTGCGGATCGAGGGCGAAGCTGTTCATCCGATGTTGCGCGCCAGAAATGCCAGCGCACGTTCCTGCGCGAGTTTTGCGCTCGCCGGGTCGTAATGTTTAGGATCGATGTCGCGGTTGAACGCGTGGCCGGTTGGATATGTATACACTTCCATTTGTGGAAGCGCGTCGCGGTGTTTCTGCACGATTTCCGGCGGAATCGATTCGTCTTTTTCGCCGAAATGGAATTGCACCGGTGCTTTCGGTTTCTCGGTCAGGTACTGCGCGTTGCGCGCGCCGTAGTAACTGATCGCGGGCATGCCGAGGCGGATGGCGCAAAGGAAGGCGACCGAACCGCCCCAGCAGAATCCGATCACGCCGATCTTGCCGGCCGAGCCGATCGCTTCGGCCGCGCTGGCGACATCCTCGACGGCGCGATCCATGCCGACTTGCGTGGCCAGATCGCGGCCTTTCTCGAAATTCTTGCCTTCGTAACCCAGTTCGACGTCTTTCTCGATGTGATCGAAAAACGCGGGCGCGATGGCGGTGTAGCCGAAGCTCGCGTAGCGGTCGGTGACGCTGCGGATGTGCGCGTTGATGCCGAAGATTTCCTGCACGATGACGACGCCGCCTTTCGGC
>DATBAU010000078.1:0-5670 GCA_036271355.1 Rudaea sp.
GATGATCTGCAGCAACTTCTGCGTCGGCGTTTCGAGGTTCGTGAGCAGACGCACTTGTTCGAGCGCATCGGCGGACAGGTTCTGTGCTTCGTCGATGATGAGCACGACGCGCAAACCTTGCGCGTATGCGTCGAGCAGATACGTGTTGAGCGTATCGACCAGGCCTTTGAGACTGCCCTTCACAGCGGCGATGTCGAGCTTGAGTTCTTCGCCGATCGTTTCCAGCAATTCGATCGGCGACAGTTTCGGATTGAGCACGAGCGCAACGCGCGTGTTCTCCGGCAACTGTTCCAGCAACAACCGGCAGATCGTCGTCTTGCCGGTGCCGACTTCGCCCGTGAGCTGTACGAAGCCGCCGCTGCCCCCTTTTCCGATGCCGTAAAGCAGATGCGCGAGCGCATCGCGATGGCGTTCGGAAAGGAACACGTAGCGCGGATCGGGCGTGATCGAGAACGGCGCTTCCCTGAGCCCGTAGAATTCGAGATACATGTGATCAGTTTAGCGCAAGTGCCCGTCTTCCCTTTCAAAAACGATTTGGAATTCGACTACAAATCGTTAGCGCATCGTTAATGTTCGACATCGCAAACTCCGGCCCGTTGCCGAGGGCGTGAAGACGCCATCGATTAGGGATTTTCATTTATCAGGAGTGTCACCCGATGCGCGCTATCAAGAATCGTTCTGTCTTTTTCCCGAGCGCAAAAACCGCGCTGCTGCCCGCCGCCATCCTGCTCGGACTCGCCGTACAAAATGTTTTCGCCGCCGGCTTCCAGTTGAAGGAAGACGATGCCGCCGGCCTCGGCCGCGCGTATGCCGGCTCGACATCGGCGCCCGATGATGCGGCCGTCGTCGTCAACAATCCCGCCGCGATGATCGATCTGAAACAGCCCGTGCTGCAGGCCAATGTCACCGGCGTCAACTTCAGCACGAATTTTCACGGCGCAGGTTCCGACGCGTTCGGTCAACCGCTCAGCGGCGGCAACGGCGGCGATGGCGGCACGACGAAAGCAATTCCCGCATTCTTTTTCGCGATGCCGGTGAACGATCGCTTCGCGCTCGGCGCGGGCGTGACGGTGCCGTTCGGTTTCGTCACGAATTACGATCCGGGTTGGGTCGGTCGTTATGAAGCGCTCGAATCGAAACTCGAATCGGTCGACATCACCGTGTCCGGCGCGTTCGCCTTGACCGATCAGTTTTCCATCGGCGCGAGCGTGATCGGACAACGCACGACCGCGTCGCTGAGTCAGGCGGTGAATTTCGGCACGATCCTCGCCGTGAATCCGGCGCTGCCGCCCGGCACGTTCCTTCCGCAATCGGCCGACGGCTACGCCAAGATCCACGGCGACGATTGGGGTTACGGCTGGCAACTCGGCTTCCTGTGGAAACCGACGGACGCCGATCGCATCGGCCTGAACTATCACTCGAAGATCGATCACACGTTGTCCGGCGACGCCAAGTTCGGCGTGCCTGCGAACGTCGCGCCGATTCTCGCAGCGGGTCCCGGCAACCTGTTCACCAACACCGGCGCGAGCGCCGACTTCGACACGCCGGCAAGTGTCGAAGCGAGTTGGTGGCACACACTCAACGAACAGTGGAGTTTCGGCGCGGACGCCGGCTACACGCAGTGGACGTCGCTGAAAGGATTGACGGTCGCCTACGCCAATCCCGCGCAGCCGACGTCGACCGAAGTGTTCAACTGGAGCAACACGTGGTTCGGTTCGGTCGGCGCGGAATATCACTTCGATCCGGCGTGGACCGTGCGCGGCGGTCTCGCCATCGACGGATCGCCCACGTCCGCCGACACGCGCGATCCGCGCGTGCCCGACGCGACACGTCGCTGGGTCACCGCCGGTCTCGGCTACAAACCGAACAACAACTGGAACTTCGATCTCGGTTACGCGCATCTGTTCGTCAACGACGCGCACGTTCAAGACGTGAGCGCGACCGGTGACGAACTGGTCGGCTATTTCGAGAACAAAGGCAATCTGTTCGCCGCGTCGGCGCAATACAAGTTCTGACGCGTGACGAAGCGAGCCGCGCTGCAACGGCGCGGCTCGCGATGCGCACATGCAGAGTTACCAAAGCACAGTGGGCGAAAGCGGCGTGGTCGCGTACGAAATCGGACGCGGTTCGATCGTCGTGAAATTCGTCGGCGGTGAAAAATATCTCTACACCGAACGCAGCGCCGGCGCGAAGAACATCGCGCGGATGCAGGCACTCGCGCAGGCAGGACGCGGACTAGCGACGTTCATCAGCCAGCACGTCCACGATCGGTATGCGCGGAAGTTGAAATCGATCTGACACTGCACTGGCCGCCGTTGTGCGAGTCCGGTTGTCTCGACCAACTGCGCGACACAGACAAACGTCGAAGCAGCTAACTGTCCCGAGAGTGTCCGCCTTCGGTCGTGCTTGGCGGACCCCGCATGGCTAACCTTACATGCCGCGCAAGAAGCGCGACTCGGGCGAGCGTATTTCGCTTGCGCTGAATTTTTCACGCACGTGCAGAGGATTTCATGACATTCCACATTACTGACAAATGGCGCCTTTCCTTTCAAGTGGTTCTCTGCCTTGCCGCGGCATCTGTATTCGAATCGGCGATCGCCGCCGAACATGCAGGCGACTTGGATACTCGATTTGGAACTGGCGGTATCGTCGGCTTACCGATTACTGACTTGGCGCCGAATTGCACCGAGCACGTCGTCGTGGACGCGGACAATCGCGCTGTTCTCGCATACAACACGATGAGTGGTGGAGCGATCAGCGCACTCAGCACAAGCGGCACAATCGATCCGACATTTGGGTCAGCCGGATCGATCGCACTTGCGCAAACGCTGTGCGACATGAAAATCGATTCGAAAAATCGCCTCCTTGCGTTGACAGAGGACAGTGTTGGCTTTGAACTGAGCCGTTTTAGCAGCGATGGGAAGCTCGATACGACATTTGGCGTCGGAGGGTATGTCGACATCCGTTCGCCAGCCGGCAATATCGATGGTGTCGCGATGCAAATGACTGAAGATGGCGGCATCGTTGTACTTGGCACCGACTATTCGTTCTCTGGCCAATACAAGATGCTCGCCGCAAAGATCGATAGCGATGGCTCGCTTGACACGACTTTCGGAGGTCACGGCCTCTTGACGGTATCAGTCGCTCTTTCAGGGATGGAATCCACGTTGCCGCGCGCAATAGCGATCGATAGTAAAGGCTTCATTTATCTGGATGGCTATACGTTGCGCGACGACGACGCTCTCGTCAGCAGCGTCGCAAAACTTACTCCCGACGGGAAAATGGACACGACTTTCGGCGGTGGCAATGGCTACATACAAACCGATGTATTCCCGCCGGCGGGAATGTTCCGCTACACGTCTCCGTACTCCATCCTCGTGGACACGCACGACCGCGTCGTTGTTTCAGGTTCCGCAAGTAGCCCTTCGCAGCCGCAATTTTTCGTAGCACGCTATCTGAGCGACGGATCACCGGATGCGTCTTTCAGTGGTGGTGTCGTGCAAGTGCCCGTCCCCGGTAGTTTGGAAACGGACGCGGGACACACGTTACTCGATGCTCGTGAACGTATCATTCTGACGGGAACGGGCGTCGCACCGAGTTACGACTCGTATCTCGCCGCCGCTCGACTCAATGATGACGGGACTTTGGATACTTCATTCGCATCGGGCGGAACGGAACTGCTCGCCACTTCTGCGTGGAATGGATACAGCGCCTTGACGCACGATCAAAACATTTTGGTGTTCGGCGACGCTCCCGGTGGAGAATCGATCATGCTTGATAAACTGATCAATAATCCGTCGATGATCGTAATGCCGCCGCCCGGCTTTTAGTCGACGCAGAAGTACGTCAACTCGCACGCCGCGAGGTTATTTCGCTGTGATAAGTGTGTGGCCGGTCATCTCGACCGGCTGCGGAATCCCCATCACCGCAAGCACCGTCGGCGCGATGTCACTCAACGACCCGTGATGCAACGTCGCGGGTCGTCCGACATAAACGAGTGGGACGGGACCAACGGTGTGTTGCGTGTGCGGCTGTCCGTCGTCGGCTTTCATTTTTTCGAGGTTGCCATGGTCGGCGGTGATCAGCATTTCGCCGCCGGCTTTCTGGATGGCATCGGTGAGTCGGCCTAGCGACTCGTCGATGGCTTCGGCCGCTTTAATGCCGGCGGCGAGAATGCCGGTGTGGCCAACCATGTCGGCGTTGGCGAGATTGCATACGATGAAATCGTATTTCGCGGACGCGATCGCCTCGACGAGTTTGTCGGTAACTTCGCGGCAGCTCATGTCGGGTTTCAGATCGTACGTCGCGACTTTCGCGCTCGGCACGAGGATGCGGTCTTCGCCGGCGTAAGGATCTTCGTGCCCGCCGGAAAAGAAGAACGTGACGTGCGCGTATTTTTCCGTCTCGGCAATACGGAGTTGTTTGAGATGCAATTCGGCGAGGTATTCGCCGAGCGAATGATTAAGCGATTGCGGCGGAAACGCGATGGCGGTGACGCGAAACGCTTCGTTGTATTGCGTGAGGGTGACGAATGCGGAGAGATTGATTTTGCGCGGCGGCGCGAATCCGTTGAATTGCGGATCGACGAACACTTGTGTCAATTGGCGCGCGCGATCGGCGCGGAAATTCATGAAACAGATCGCATCGCCGTCGACGACGGGTTTGCCGTTCGCGATGACGGTCGGTTTGACGAATTCATCGGTTTCGCCACGCGCGTACGCGGCATCGAGTGCGGCGACGGCGTTGTCCGCGCGGAATTCAGCGTGCGCATCGGCGATCGCGTCGTAGGCGAGTTTCACGCGATCCCAGCGTTTGTCGCGGTCCATCGCGTAGTAGCGGCCGGAAACCGTGGCGATGATGGCGTTGCGGACCTGCGCGCATTTCGCCTGCAGTTTTTCGATCGATGCGCGCGCGCTTTGCGGCGGCGTGTCGCGACCATCGAGGAAAGCGTGCACAGCGACGCTTCTCACGCCGTTCGCGCGAGCGACGTCGAGCATCGTGAAGATGTGATCCTGCATGCTGTGCACGCCGCCCGGACTTAGCAGTCCGAACAGATGCAGCGTGCTGTTGTTTGCGTTCGCGGCGCTGCATGCAGTGATCAGTGCGGGATTTCTCGCGAAGCTTCCGTCGGCGATGGCGGCGTCAATGCGGGTGAGATCCTGATAGACCACCCGCCCGGCGCCGATGTTCATGTGCCCGACTTCGGAATTGCCCATCTGTTCGCCGGGCAGGCCGACGTAATGGCCGTGCGTCTCGACCAGCGCGTGCGGATGGTCGGCGAGCAGCCGGCGCCAGTTCGGCAAGTTAGCCTGCGCGATCGCGTTGTCGTGCGGATCGTCGCGGTGTCCCCAGCCGTCGAGGATGAGCAGAAGTACCGGTTTGGGTCGGGACATGGCGATTCCGTTCGATTCCAGACCGCAAATAATAGCCGTTTCGACACCTCCCGACGAAATGGGCGCGCGTCCCGAGACGCAGTTAAACTCAACGTCGCCGTTTCGCATCCAATGCAGCAAACCACTCGATGGAGAAGCTCATGATTCGCCACGCCCTACCGCTTCTGCTCGCCCTCGCCGCGCTGCCTGCGCTCGCCGACAACAGCGACATGGACATCGACAAAGTAAACGGCAGCATCCGCGTTCCGGACAACGCGACGGCCGGCAAACTGAGCAC
>DATBAU010000079.1:0-26082 GCA_036271355.1 Rudaea sp.
ACGACACCAGCGCCAACGGCGCCCTCAGCATTTCCTTGCGGAAATCGAGATAGCCGAGATAGCGATCGAGCGGATCGTCGAACTCATGATAAGGAGCGGCGGCGTACATCGCATCGCACTTCTGCGCCCAGTCGTTCACTGCCGCGACGGTGAGCGACTGTTTGCTGGGAAAGTGATGGAAAAACGCACCTTTCGTAACCCCCGCTTTCGAGCATATCTCGTCCACGGCCGTCGCCGCGTAGCCCTTTTCGGCAATGGCGGATATCGTCGCTACGAAGAGTTTTTCGCGTGTGTCGGTCACGGCAGCCCGCTTTTTTGGAGCCAGAATTGCGCGCGAGCATACCCACCAGTTGGTATGGAGTCAATGAATTTGAAAACCTTTTTCAACCAGATCAACGCCCGAGCTGCCAGTAACGCCGCTGGACTCGCCGACCAACAGAAAGCGCTTATCGCCTATGCGGATGAAGCGCTTGCGCCAAGGCCGATCTCGATCAACGCACACAGGATGCGACGCGGTCGATCCTCGAACAGAAGGCCGGCAGAGTACAAATCGCCTGGGACAGAGCTGTTTTCATCTCACCGCGGGATCGATCCCTAACTTCCTGCAAAACGCCGCGAAGCGCGGGTCGGCGTTGTAGTCCATAACGAACGCGGCATAGCGGACTGTTGCCACGCCGGGGTCGTGCACCGCCAGTCCGCGGTCGAGCCATCTGAACATGTTGTCCGAGTCCTTGCGCTGCGCGTAGAGCTGCGCGATCTGGAAAGCGGCGCTGTCGGCGTATTGGTCGAGCAGTTGCTTGAGGCCCACGTCGGCCTCCGCGGTATCGCCGTGCGAAAAGTGCGCTAGTGCCAGCGCAAACGTACGCCAGAACGGATCGGTTTCGTGCTGCGCGAGCTCGATGGCTGCTGCGGAGTTGCCGCGCAGGATTTGCAAGATTGCGAGCTCACACCAAGCCTGCGCGCCCAACGGATTGATTTCGAGCGCCTTGCGCAAAACCGATTCGGCTTCATCGTAGCGACCCAGCGCGCGCAGCGTGCGAGCGAGATAAACATAGCTGCTGCTACTCAGCGGATCGAGCGCGATCGCCTGCCTGCCGAAGGCCGCGGCTTCGTCGAGCCGGCCGAACGAGGCAGTCACGATGCCGAGCGAGAACACGTTTCCGGCGTCCTGCGGTGCCAGCTCGGCGGCGCGCCGGTACTCGGCTTCCGCCGCAGCGAGATCGAGATCGACCGCCTGCAATATGAACGCGCGCGCTTGATGCGCACGCCCGAGATCCGGCTGTAGCGTCAACGCAGTCGACACTGCCGCGCGCGCCTTCGCGATCAGCGCATTCCGCTCGACAGGATCCGTTACCGAGAAAACCGTCGTGAGCGAAATTCCTGCCCGCGCGAGACTGGCATAGGCCAGCGCATAGTTCGGATCGAGGCGGATCGCATCCTCGTAATACCCGATCGCACGACGCATGTCCGCTTGGGTGTTGCGTCTGGCAACGAAAGCGCCCTGCAGATAGGCGCTATACGCATCGAGGTTGCCGCTGGGCGGACGGTCACTTTGCGCAGCGGCGGCGGTGCCTTCCAGCAGTTTCGTTTTCATCGCATCGGCGACTTGTCGGGTGATGTCATCCTGCAGCGCGAACAAATCCTTGTACGGCCGGTCGTAACGCTGCGACCACAGCGTGCGGCTGTCCGTGGCGTTCACCAGTTCCGCCGTGACGCGCACCATGTTGTCGGCGCGCCGCACGCTGCCTTCCAACAGATGCGCCACACCGAGTTTTGCACCGATGGTTTTGCTGTCGTCGTGGCTGTCGCGGAACTGGAACGAGGAATTTCGGCTGACGACCTTTAGACCAACGAATTGCGACAAGGCGTTGATCAAATCTTCCGACAAGCCGTCGGAAAAATACTGCTGATCCTTGTCGCCGCTTTCGTTGCGCCATGGCAGCACGGCGATAGATTTGTCCGGAACCGCGATAGCGCCATCGTTTTTGCGGAGTACGAGGCGATCCGTCAGCAACAGCACCACCGCGATCGCCAGTACGATAATGATCGCGCGATCCATCTTGCGCCCGGTCGAGCGCGCGATTGACGCATCAGCAGCGATTTCGCTCTCGCGCTTCAGGCCCTGCGGCGTGAATTCGTAATACCACGCGAACATGATCCAAACCGGAAAGCCGATGCAGGTCGCGATCAGAAACCAGCGCGTTGCCCAATCGGGCAGGCCAACGGCCGGGCTCAACTGTGAGATGCCCTGCGCCAGCGCCCATACTGCCCCAACATAGAGCAAGCCCGCTCGGACCACGTTACGGCGCTTGAGTTCGGCAAGAAATGAAGGTTTCCCGCTCACGGCAACCCTTTGCCATCGGGCGTCACGACAGGCCGGCATTCTGCGCGAACGCCGCGCAGTGCCAGCAACGTATCGATGAGCGTCGTCCGTTGCATCGGCTTGCGATTCTTCAGGCGTTCGAAAAATTCATTGAGTCAGGATACCGCAGCTAGCCCACCGCGGTTGAAAAGCTCATCTCACCTTTGTGAGCGCCAAGATAAAAACGTCGGGACTCGGCATCTTTGCAGCACCCGTGTCCGCTTCCGGACTGCCGTTTACTGCGACCGGTACGCCGTCCAGCGTGTAGGTTGATTTAGCACTCGTCTCTTTTCCCGCAACATCAACAATGCTCACGACCATTGTGCGTTTGTCAGCGCCGGCATCATCGAAGGAGATCGTGACCCGCTTCGGACGTGCGGCTGGTGGAATAGGCAAACGGGATAGGTCCACGGTCCACATACCGATCAACGACGACGTGGCTCGCTCAGATGGACTAGCTACGACCGCGTCGAAGATAGCGAAAATTGTAAGTACGGAAATCAGCAGCGATCGCATTGACGTCTCCTACCACAGATATCTGAATAATTTCACGTCGCGATCGGCGAGACGTCGGGGTGCATCCCCATTACGTGGGTTCGCCGCTTCAATTGAATGAATCGCAAGGCTTGCGGATCAGTTCTATCGGAAATTCAGGAGTCCTGCCCCGAGGTCCGCCTATTGAGTAGATGGTCCCAATGAGGCCAATCTTTGAATCGCGTAAATCCATGAAAACGGATTTGGTGTCGCCATCGAGAAACAAGATCACGAGTAGATGGTTTATGCGCAGCCATCCATAAGTCGCCGACGGGATTGGATCGGCGGGATCAACAGCTTCGACAGTCTTCCACGGATTGTCTGCGACGATTCGCTGATCGATGAGCCTTAACGGCGGCACGTGAATCTCTGCAGCTAGCGCACTGAAATTTGAAACGGATTTGGCGTCATAGGTCGGCGCGTAGCATCCAGCCGCAAGGTCGGGAGCCGGCACGCGAACTGCGTTCGTTTCCGTGCAAGAAGCCAGCAGCATGCAACAAGCCGAGAGTGACGGGAACGTGATCGTCTTGCCCGCGTAGTCAACGGTAAAGCGAAGTCGGTAACGGGATTCGGGCACGGGAGAATCATACTCTCGGAAAACTGAGGTTGCGATTCAGTTCAGCCCACGTCGTTCCTAAGAGTTGTCGGCCGACATCCAAGATCTTCCAATGGCACTGCCTCGTGATTTTACCGACTAGTCCGCGACGACCCAAGGCCGCAATACGCTCGACATAGCGCAGCTAGCTCGCAGAGGTTCGGCTTGGGTTTATTCTAATGTCGGCGACATGCCGCACGCTTGTAAGCTTGTTTCGCGGTGGAGCGTCGTCAGGATCAAGCAACAGAAATATCACCGGAGAACCTTCCGTGAGATTATCTCGGGAACTGCATCAAGCAGATTTTTGGCGACACGCGCGCGTACCTCACTGATCAATTCGAATCGCGCCCACCAATTTTCAATTAGAACTAGCGGAGTACCGGGCTCTATGTCGGTTCCTTCTGGCACGAGGTAGCGAACGATGCTTACTCGGTTCGTCTGATGCCGGTATTGCGCAGGCAGCGCTGGGATTGTCGCGAACTCTGTTATGACGAATCCCACTTCATTACCTCGAAAACACGAATTCAGCTGCCGCGATGCGCGCGATCACGCCAGGCGCCGAGGTTATGGTTCGAATGACCCGTCGGCCAGGTCTCTCTGCAATCGCAACCAGGCACCGTCGATATTTCCCACAAAACCTTCAGCACATCCTACGATCTTGTTCAATCCGCATCGCCCAACGCCGAAGTTCAGCTCATAGTCGTAAAGGCTCTTGGTATTCAGAAGCAGAATCGAGTACGCGTATCGAGAAACATTTCCTTTCTCTGTTTGGTTTGGATCGGAACAGATCAAGCGAAACGTTAATGTCGCCTGTTTGTAACTATCGACCACGCCGAATGATGGCAACCGTCGAAGTTCCCGCTTTAATTCGGCAATGAGCTGGGCTGCGACCGGATCGTCAGCACAATTCGCAGCCACGAATATAGGGACGCGTGCGGCTTGAGTCGCTGGTGAATGCGGAGCATCGCTTGCTAGTGTGAGGCCCACAAGCATTGTTAGCGTAAGTAGTTCCATCGCCGTTTCTCCGATGACACATACTAATACGCAATTTAGGCGCCATTTTTGTCGCGCCGAAGCTCCATGCTTTCAGGTAGATCACGTCCCGATCGGCCAGACGACGATTCCGATTAGTCGCCTATCCTGAAGAGTCGAAGTAGCCGATACCAATCACCGTTGCAGCCTTGAGATGGGCAAGAATTTCTGGCTTATCTTTGCGGTATTAATTTTAACCCGCTCAATCAATGCAGATTCTGGCGCAAGCTAGGCGCAGCGGAGACCCTATAAAGTTCACAGGCGATATACGGAAGTTGCGAATGGGTGGCGCCGGCATTACAGTCTCGCGCGGACGTATGAAGCTGCGTTTTAGTCGGCGTATTTGTTGGGCATTTCGAGACGCGGACTTGTAAAATCCATATGCATCAAGGAATTAATTGCCGTCGTGGCGGAGAGGGTGGGATTCGAACCCACGTTACGGTAAAACCGTAAACCGGATTTCGAATCCGGCGCATTCGACCACTCTGCCACCTCTCCGGCTAGGGCGCATCGAAGGACGCGAATTTTACGGGGCGCGGAAGCAATACACAACCCGCCGCGAACGCCGCCGCGATTAGGGCGGACGAAAGCGACGGTAACGCGTTTTCCAAACACCGCGGTCGATCCGACGCGGACTTCAACCATTCTTGTGCGAGCCAACCATGCCTAATATCGGTCAAGTTCTCCGCGATGAAATCGCCCGCATCAGCCGGCGCGAAACCCGTAAACAGTCCTCTGCACTGCAACGCGCATCCGCCGGGTATCGGCGCGACATCGCGGCGCTCAAACGCGAGATCGCAACGCTGCGGCGCGAGCTGAAGAAAGTGCCGTCGTCGCGCGCAGCCGCGGTCGAAGCACCGTCGACCTCAGGCAAACTTCGTTTTCGTGCGGATGGATTCCGTACGATGCGTCGCCGCCTTGGCCTGTCCGCTTCACAGATGGGCAAGCTGCTCGGCGTCAGCGAGCAGTCGGTCTACAACTGGGAAACAAAAACAGCGACGCCGCGAAGCTCGCACCTCCCGACGATCGCGCGGCTTCGATCGATGGGTAAGCGCGAAGTTCACGAGATGCTCTGAGACGGTCTCATCTCAGGTTTTCCACGCGCGGAACGGATGCGCGGCGAGTTCCGCGTTGAGGTACCGCGTGTCGTCCGTCACTTCGCGGCCGATCCATGACGGTTTGTTGAAGATCTGATCTTCGCTTTCGAGTTCGACTTCGGCGATGACGAGTCCTTCGTTGTCGCCGGCGAATTCGTCGACTTCCCAGCGCGTGCCGTCGACACCGATGACGCGCCGCGTCTTCTCGATCGTGTGCGTACATAGCGCGAGCAATTCGATTGCGTCAGCTGTCGGAATCGCATATTCGAATTCGGAACGTTTGAGCGTTCCGGCGCCGGCCTTGATCGTCAATGTGGCGCGGTCGCCCGCAAGCCGCACGCGGACACTGCGCTCGCGTTCGCGCGCGAGATAACCTTGCGTGATGCGAACGCCGTTATGTCGAGGCCACTCGTCGCCTTGCACGAGAAACTTTCGCTCGATTTCAGTTGCCATCGTCGCAGCTCAGTTTCGCGATGAACGTGGCGGATTTTTCGTTGAAGAGTTCGTGCGCCTTCGCAAGCGCTTTTCGCTGCAGTTTTTTCTGACGCTCCTCGATGCAGACCAACCAGCGGTCGTCATTTGTGCCCAAATTCTTGTCGATGCGCGCGACGTGTTCGCGTAGAACAGCCAGGTCATGATCTTCGCCCAGCCATGAAGCAACACGTCGCGCGCGTTCGTGCGCGTCGCGATATTCGGATGCCTCGATCACCTCGAGCGCCACGCGCAAGTATTTCGCCTGCTTGCGCAACTCGTGCCGGCGCGGCGCGGAATCCTTCCGCCGCACTCGCGCGAGCGCGCGGCGTCCCTTGCGATAAATGCGGCGCAGGCCGTCGATGCATGCGGCCGCGTCGCCCGGCGTCGAATCGCATAGTGATTCGCGCACGCGGCCGATCAATTCCCTGCAACGTTCGCGCGCAGTCGTCGCGTCGAAGATGTGCCGTGCTTGCGACAGCTCCGCGTACAGCGCGGATTCAATACGCGCATTCGGCAATCGCGTGTCGTCGTCGAAACTATGGAAAAGTTGCAGTTGCGAATGGCTGTCGCGCAGCGGCGACAGCAACCGGCCCGCATCGCGCAGCGCGAGGTTGTGATCGCGGAATGTTTCGTCGGCCATCGTCGCGCGGATCAGACGCAAGCCGGCGCGCGCTTTTTTCAGCGATTTGCGCGCGTCGTGCACGTCCTGATCCGACACGGTTTCGCCGGACATCGACCTGAACGCCGCGCGCAATTCGTCGTCTACGAACGCGGCGATTCGGTCGGGCAGATCGGCGGTTGAAGTGCGGGTTTCGGTCATCGTCGCTCCAGCCGCAGAGTTTAGGCGAAGCGCGGCGGCAAAACCCTTCAGCGCGCGGACAGCCAGAGCCAGCCAGAATCACGCTTCACCCAAGGAGATGGACCATGGCACACGCCAACGGATCGGACAAAGTGCTCTCGGACGACCCCGCAACCTTCGCGCGCGACGTGCAGCGCGGCGCATCCCGCGTGCTCGATGCGGCCGGCAAAGGCGCCAAGCGTGCCAGCCGCGAAATCAAACCCGGCGTCGGCAAGAGCGTGAAAGATGCGCTGCGCAGCGGCGATCCGGAAACCGCACTCGCCGGACTGATCCGGGATTATCCGTGGACCTCGCTCGCCGTCGTCGCGATCGGCAGCGCGTTGCTGGCGCGAACGCTGTTCCGTCTGCGCTGAATCCTTGCCTGCGCTCACGTGGCTGCTAGCATAAGCACGTCGCTCCCGCAGGCAAGGCAATGCTCGATCCCATAGCCGACTCGCGCGCCCGCCGCGAGTTGTGGTTGTTTTTGTTGTTTGCGCTGGTGATCCTTGCGGCCGGCATCGGTCTGCGCGATCCGTGGCCGTCCGATGAACCGCGCTTTACGCTCGCCGCTAAGCAAATGGTGGAAACGGGCGACTGGCTCTTTCCGCGCCGCGGCACTGAACTGTATTCCGACAAACCGCCGGTGCTGTTCTGGATGGAAGCCGCGGGCTTCGAAATCACGCGTTCGTGGCGCGTCGCTTTTCTTCTGCCGTCGCTGCTCAGCGCGCTCGGCGTGTTGTGGCTCACGTACGATCTCGGCCGGCGATTCTGGAATCATCGCGCCGGTTTGTATGCGTCGATCGCCGTGCTGTTCGCGTTTCAGTTCATGTATCAGATGAAACGCGCGCAGATCGATCCGCTCGTCACCGGATGGATCACGCTCGCGAACTGGGGATTGCTCATCCATTTCCTGCGCGGACCGAACTGGCGGCTGTACTGGCTCGCATGTTTCGCGGCAGGGCTCGGCGTGATCACGAAGGGCGTCGGTATTCTCGCGTTCCTGATGTTCGTTCCTTATGTGTTCGCGCGAATGCGCGGATGGGACGTCACGCGCACGTCGCACAGCGCATTGCGATGGCTCGGCGGCGTCGCGACGTTTCTCTTGCCGATCGTCGCGTGGGCGTTGACCGTCGTGCTCGTCGCGAAAGCGCGGGGCGCACCGCAGTACGACGCGTACGTGCACGATCTGTTTTTCCATCAGACCGCCGATCGCTACGCGCGATCGTGGGCGCATCCGCAACCGTTCTGGTATTTCATTCCGATCATCGTGTTCAACTGGTTTCCGATGTCGCTGTTCTACGTCGGCGCGGTGCCGCGCTGGTGGCGCGATCTGAAACTGCACGAAGCGCGCGTGATGTTGCCGCTCGCGTGGACGCTGATGACGATCGTGTTCTTCAGCATCCCGCACGGCAAGCGCGATGTGTATGTGATCCCGTGCATTCCGATGATGGCGCTCGCAATGGCGCCGTATCTCGAACCGCTCGCCGCGACGCGATGGATGCGCAATCTCGCGTTTGCGTTAGTGCTCGCCGGCGGCGTGTTCTTCATCGGTGCAGGCGTATGGACGATGCAAGGCCACTCCGCCGCCTTCGAGGACATGCTGCGCCGGCGCGAACTCGAGGATCTCGCGCAAGCGGTGTGGGGAATGATCTTCGTCATCGGTGCCGCGTTCCTCGCGGCCGCGGCGATTTTTCAGCCGCGCCGTGGATTGCACGCGTTGCTCGCGGGCATCGCGGCGTTCTGGCTGGTCTGGAGTTTCTGGGCGTATCCGCTGCTCAACGATTCGAGTTCGTCGGCCGGCGTGATGCGCCGCGCACGCGAGATGGCGGGTGCGGATTCGCAAATCGGTCTCGTCGCGTGGAAGGAGCAGAATCTGCTGATGGCCGAAGGTCCGGTTCAGGATTTCGGATTCAATCGCGCGTGGAATAAACAATACGCCGCCGCCGTCGAATGGCTGACGGAAGATCCCACGCATCGCCGCATTTTCATTCTCGACGAAGCGATGGGCGACTGCGTCGACAAAACCAAAGCCCAGCGCGTCGGCGAAGCGAACCGCCGCGAATGGTGGCTGTTCGGCAACGACGCCGTCATTCCCGGCTGCACGCCCGCCTCGCCGAAAGACGAAGAGGAAAGCAAGGACGGCGCTTGATCAGCGCGGCGCCGGGTCGAGCGGAATCAACTCGATCGCCTGCGCGCGCATCCGGCGATACAGCCGCTCGGTGTTGCGCGTGTTGTAGCGTCGGCTCATCGACGCCATCGGAATGATGTTCTTCTCGCCGAAACCGTCGATGAGCACGAGGCGCGGACCGCCGCGCGAATCGGTGCCATAGACAATGTTCCACGCATGCATGTCGCCGACGATGACGTTCGCATCGAGCAATCCGCGACGAAACGTATCGAGTTCGCGTTCGAGCATCTCGCTGAAACCGCGCTGATCCGAATACATCGTGGCGAGCGTGCGCGCGAGTCCGCCGTCCGGCCGGCATACTTTTTCCGCGACGAGACCGAGACCCAAATCCGTATCGACGAGTCCCACCATGCGCGCGATCGGCGCATTCCGGCTCTCGGTGCGCACCTGCGCGGCGATGTATTCCTTCAGTTCGCGCACATAGCCGACGTATTCGCGCGTGCGCGGCAAGCGTTTGTACCAGCGACCATTGACGATGCGCGCTTCCACGGCATCCGCCCGCATCACCTTGACCAGGTACGCAGGATTCTCCGGATGCTGGAAGATATGACGCAGGTGTCCCACGGCCAGCGGCGGTGTCGTTGAAAGTTCGAGCATGGCCGGACTGTAAGGAAATCGAGCCACTTCGCGCAACGTGCCGGTCGAACCGGACCGGCGCGCGCAATGCGCGGTTATGCGGTAAGGTGCGCGAAGGACATGCTCTTAAGTCCGGGTAAAGGGAGAGTCCGCTAAACGCACGGACTCATGGACTGAAAGTACGCAATGGAGAAGCGTCGCGTGGCCGATCACAACCACAATATCCTGCCCACCGTGTCGAGACCGGCACGCCCAACGTCCGTGAGGCTGGCCACGATCGCGCGTTGTCTTGTTCTGCTGTCCGTGTTCGCGGTGCTCGCGACGTGTTATCTCGCTCAGGAAATCATCAGCACGATCATGCTCGCGCTGTTGTTCTCGCTGCTGTTCTCGCCGGTTGTCGGCGTGATGCAACGGTTGCGTCTGCCGCGCATGTTGGCCAGCGGCCTCATCGTTCTTGCCATCATCGGCGCATCGGTCGGTGCGCTGTACGCGCTCGCGCAGCCGGCGAAAGACTGGATTTCCAAAGCGCCCGCCGCGATCCATTCCGTGGCGCAGCGTTTCAAGGATTTACGCGGACCGGTGCAGCAGGCACAAAAGGCGACGGAGAGCTTGACCGATCTTGCCGGCAGCAACACCGCCGCGCAGGAGGTGATCGTCAAAGACGGTTCCAATCCGCTGACGGCGCTCGCCGCAGGAACGCCGCGCGTGCTCGAATCGATCGCAGCGACGATCCTGCTTTTGTTTTTCTTTCTTTCGTCCGGCGACAACTTTTTGCGGCGGCTCGTCGAAATCGCACCCGGCATGACGGAGAAGAAAATCGTCGTCAGCATTGCACGCGACATCCAGCGCGAAATGTCGCGCTATTTGCAGACGATCACGATAATCAACTTCGGTCTCGGCTGCGCCACAGCGATCGCGATGGCGTTGCTGCAAGTACCGAACTCGTTGTTATGGGGCGCGATGGTATTCCTGTTCAACTTCGCACCGTATGTGGGCGCCACGGTAAGTGCGGTCGTGCTGGCCACGGTCGGGTTCACGACGTTCGACAGCATCGGCCACGCCGCCGCGATTCCGGGAACGTTTTTGTGTCTCGCATTCATCGAAGGCCAACTTGTCACGCCGACGATCATCGGCCGGCGTTTGGCCGTGAATCCGGTCGTCGTGTTCGTGTGGCTGCTGATCTGGGGCTGGCTGTGGGGTTTGATCGGCATTCTGCTCGCGGGTCCATTGCTCGCGTGCTTCCGCATCATCTGTCAGCACACCGAAGCACTGCGGCCGATTTACGTGCTGATCGGCGAGGCGAAGTTCGACGAAACCGAAGAACGCAACGTGTCTAACACGAGTCAACTTGACGAAGACGATCAAGCAGCCGCGTCAAAGTAAGCACGTCCTGACGATTGTGATCGGCGACGCGGCCGAGATTGCGGCTGCTGCGTCCTTGCAGAAAATCACGCCACGCCGCGGGCGCTTCGGCGCCGGGCAAATCGTCATGACGCACGATGCCGAGCAGTTCGCGCTCGATCGTTTTCAGTTTGCAGTTTTCCCACACGCCGCGATAACGGCGCCGCACCGGATGCAACAAATCGATATGCAACGGACCATCGAACGGATGTTGCTGCCGATTGATGCGATACCGGCATTTCAATAGCGGCGCATCGTAGGATTTGCCGTTGTAGCTCACGAACACCGGATCGTTCGGCAACGACGCGGCGAACTCACGCAGCATTGCGTCCTCGCCGCTCATCGCGGTGAGATAAAGCTGGCGCGCGACGATTTGCCCACCGCGCCAGGTCGCCCAGCCGATCATGAACGCTTTCGTGCCGACACCGCCGGACAATCCCGTCGTTTCCGTGTCGAAGCAAACCAGGCGTTCGCGCGCGAACGTTTCATCGATCCACGGCAGGCGAATGTCGTCGAACACATCGGATGCCCATGCCTGCTCCGTCGCATATACACCGGGCGCGATCGCGTGACCGACCGGCGCATCGAGGGTGCGCCGCGACGATCGATCGCGCGTACCCAGCAGACGTGCGAGTTTGCTACGCACATCCTGTGTCGGCATCAATGGCGGTGGCGCAATGCCGGCTTGTCGCCGCAGTGTGGCCAGACGATCTTTCAATCCACTCATGCAAGCAGACTCAACACCGCGTGCGCTTTCGCCTTCGCGGAACGCTCTTCCGATTCGTCGTACGCGAGCACCGGACCGACACAACCCGGACATCCGAACCGGCAATCGCACGATTCGATCAGCGCCAACGCATTTTCGACCAGACGCGGCGCGCGCGCGAATAAAGGTTCGCTCTGCCCGATGCCGCCGGGATAGTTGTCGTACAAATAGACCGTTGGCGTGAATGTCTTTTCGTTGCGCGGATCGGCGAGATTGCCGTCGCCGTCGCGCCATTGGCCTCGGCCGTTTTGATCCTGACTTGCGAAATGCGCCGCGTCGCCGGAACCGACGGCTTTGCGCAGATCGCGCGCGTCGGCCATCACCGCGACCGCCGCCGCCGTGTGCAACACATACGCCGCGCCAAGAAATCCGTCGAGCGCATCCTGACGGCTGGCGAACGTGCGTTCCAACGTCGCCTGATCGAGACGCCACCACACAGCCGATGTCTGCAATTCCTGATCCGGCAGTTTCACCGGACCGTAGCCGATATTTTCGTGCGAGTAGAAACGGATTTTCTTGTAACCCGACACGCGCCGCACCACATGCACTTCGCCGTGATGGCACACGCCCTGCCCCGCTTTGGCGCCGTCGAATGTTTCGAGCACTTTCAGATTGGTGAAGTCGATCGAGTCGGTAAAATAATCGACAGTCGTGCGCGTGACGAACGCTTTGCGACCTTCCCAGTCGAGCGTTTCTACCTGATACGGCGTCGACTGCACCATATAGATCGCGCCCTCGTACAACGTGAGCGCGGCGGACGAATAATCCACTTCGGCGATGATCTGCTGGCGACCATCCGTGCGATCGACGACCACGAAATTCCCGTCCGCCACTGAACGCAAACTCACCGCTTGCGCCGGGTAACTGTCGGCGATCCAGTCCCAGCGATTCTCTTCGCGATGCAAAACGCCGGATTCGGCGAGCACATCCAGAAAATCATCGACGCGATGCATGCCGAAGAATTCGCCGGACGAAAACGGCAACTCGAACGCCGCGCAGCGAATGTGATCGAGCAAAATCAGCAATTGATCGGGTGCGATGCGCGCGGTTTCCGGTGACGCGTGCTCGAAGAATTCCGGATGGCGCACGATGTATTGATCGAGCGCCTGGCTTGTGGCGACAAGAATGCCGAGCGACGGACGTTGCCGGCGGCCGGCGCGTCCGAGGCGTTGCCAAGTCGCGGCAATCGAACCTGGATATCCATTGAGTATTGCCACATCGAGACTGCCGACATCGACGCCGAGTTCCAGCGCCGACGTCGAAACGACGCCGTCGATTTCGCCGGCACGCAACGCGCGTTCGGTCTGGCGGCGTTCGGTCGGCAGATAACCACCGCGATAAGCGCGAATGCGTTCGCGATTGTGCGGATCGTGATCGAACACGTCTTTCAGATATTTCGTGAGCACTTCGACCATCAATCGCGATTGCGCGAACACGATCGTTTTCAATTTCGCGCGAATCGCGTGACGCGCGATGCGGCTGGTTTGCGAACGCGCCGATGCGCGCATGCCCAGATCCGGATTGATCACCGGCGGATTCCACAACATGACGTGTCGTTCACCGCGCGGCGCGCCGGATTCGGTGATCGCATGCACCGTTTCGCCGATGATCGCTTCGGCATGTTCTTGCGGATTGCCGATCGTCGCCGAGCACAGAATGAATTGCGGCGACGAATTGTAGAACGCGCAAATCCGCTTCAGTCGGCGCAACACGTTCGCGAGATGCGAACCGAACACGCCGCGATACGTGTGCAGTTCGTCGATGACGATGTAGCGCAGGTTCTCGAAAAACTGCGCCCACTTCGTGTGGTGCGGCAGGATCGCGTGATGCAGCATGTCCGGATTGCTGACGACGATGTCTCCGTGCACGCGAATGGCTTGTCGTGCGTCGGCGGGTGTGTCGCCGTCGAACGTGAAGCAACGCACACCGAGTTCGCCGGCTTTGTTCAGTTCGAGCAGATCGGCGACCTGATCCTGCGCCAGCGCTTTTGTCGGAAAAAGGTAAAGCGATTTCGCGTGTGACGCGCGCACCGCTTCGATCACGGGCAAGTGATAGCACAACGATTTTCCCGACGCCGTGGGCGTGACCACCACGACATTCTTGCCAGCGCGCACGGCATCGAACGCATCGCGCTGATGCCGGTAAAGCTGTTCGATTCCGCGCAAACGCAACGCGGCGCGCGTCGCGTCGGAAAGTTCATCGGGGAACGCCGCGTAGTTCGCGGGCGTCGACGGAAGATGGAAATAACCTGCGACCCGATCGCCGTATTTGGCGACCAGCCGTTGCGCCAGCCCATCGGCCGTGCGCGTATCAAGATCGGCGCGTTGCGCCGCGCGAATAGCGACATCGTTCATCGAAAACCTCCGAACGATGTCTTTTAGACGACGAACGTCTCAGCGCATGCGACGCGCCGAGACGCCGCCGTGAAATCGGCTACCGCGAGACGATTACTGCTGCGAGCCCTGCAGCGCGGCCGCGACGCCAGCGTCACCGCTGACGATATCGGACCATTTCAGCTCGATGCCTTTGCGGCGTCCCTTTTCGGTGAGTTTAAGGCCGGTCGGATCGATGACGACCGTGTAGGTAACATCCTTGATCACCAATTCGCGACGGATCGCTTTCTCCAGTTTCGTCATAACATGCTCCTTCGTTGGACGATGCCTAAAACTTGGATTTCCTTCATGCCGACAGTAAAGCTTGCTACTTATAACATCAACGGTATCCGGGCGCGTCAGGGAAAACTACTCGAATGGCTCGCGCGCGAGAAGCCGGATATCGTTTGTCTTCAAGAGCTTAAAGCAATTGATGCTGCATTTCCGCTGAACGAGATTCGCGCGGCGGGTTATTCGGCGCGCTGGGTCGGACAGGTGTCGTGGAATGGCGTGGCCGTGCTTGCGCGCGGCGTCGAGATCACCGAACGGCTGCGCGCACTGCCGGGCGACGCGGGCGATTCGCAAAGCCGCTACCTCGAAGTCGATGTGGACGGGATAATCGTCGCCTGTCTGTATCTGCCGAACGGCAACCCGCAACCCGGACCGAAATTCGACTACAAACTCGCGTGGTTCGAGCGGCTGATCAAGCATGCGAAATCGCTTTACGCGAACAAGCAACCGGTAATACTCGCTGGCGATTTCAACGTCGTGCCGACCGATGCCGACATCTACGATCCCACGCATTGGCGCAAGGACGCACTGCTGCAACCCGAAACGCGCGAGTGCTACGAGCGATTACTCAAACAGGGATGGATCGATTCGCTACGGAAAAAACATCCGGAAGAAAAAATCTTCACGTTTTGGGACTATTTCCGTAATCACTGGAAACGCAATGCGGGATTGCGCATCGATCATCTGCTGTTGAACAAAACGCTCGCGCCGCATTTGAAGGACTCAAACGTCGACCGTTGGGTTCGCGATCAGGAAGGCGCGAGCGATCACGCGCCGACATGGGTGACGCTGTCGATCGGCGACAAACCGAAAAAAGCTGTCGCGAAAAAGGCAGTCAAGAAAGTGGCGTCGAAAAAATCGCCTGCAAAAAAGACAGCACGCCCGAAACGCTGATCAGTTGGACACGGAAACCGGTGTCAGCGTAGCGAGCGCGCGTGCTGCGTCACGCGCTTCGTCCGCATCGAGCTGATGCTTGTCGCGATAACTTTCCATTGCTTGTTCGAGCAGCGGCCGCGCCTGATCGTTCTTATGTTCCGCCGCGAGAATCTGCCCGAGCATCGCCTTCGCGTCGACGACGTAGGCATGCGTCTCCCCTAAATCTCCGCGCAGTTTTGCGAGCGCCTGCGTGCCGAGATTTTCCGCGGAAGTCACATCGCCCAGATTGAACTCGACGAACGCCAACTGCATTTCCGCGTTCGCGATCTCGAAATTCTCTTGCGATTCGAATTCGCGCCGCATCGCGATCGAATCGACGAACGCCGCTTTGGCTTTGTCGTATTGCTTCAATCGCGCGTTCGTGGCGGCGATGTCGCCGAGCACGCTCGCGACGCGGCCGTTGCGCGCGCCGAGCGACTTCCTCGTAACATCCAATGCCTTGGAGTAAAGCGGCAACGCGTCGTTCGGACGATCCGCATCCATATAAATGTCGGCGAGCATCTGCAAGCCAGCGGCCGTTTCGGATGAATCCTCGCCGAGCAGTTTCGTTTCGTTCGCCAGCGAACGTTGCATGAGGTCCAGCGCCGCATCGAACTTGCGCTGCGCCGACAATGTGAGCGCGAGATTTTCTTCGGCATCGATCGTCATCTCGTGCGACTCACCGAACAGTTCGCGATCGGTATCGAGCGCATCTTCGTACACGGCTTGCGCTTCCGTGAATCGGTCCATCGTGTAGAGCAGCAAACCGAGATGATTCTCGACGGTTGCGAGCCGACGCGCGTCGCCCGATTCTTTCGCGAGACCCACCGCTTCGCGACTGCTCGCCAGTGAGGCCGCCAAATCACCTTGATGCTTCAACACGAGTCCGCGCTGATCGAGCAGCGCCGCGCGTTGCGCTTTCGCGTCATTACTCTGTTCCCGTTGCAATATCGCATCGGCTTCTCCGATGAGACGCGCAGCTTCGGGCAGCTTGCTTAGCTTCTGCTCCACGAACGCGTACATGCCGATCGTTTTCGCGCGTTCCGTGGGCGCGATCGACACATCGTCTTTCTTGAGTAGTGCCGCTTGTTTCAGCAACGGTTCCGCGCGCGGAAAATCGCCGAGATTCATGTAAACCCGGCCGATCGTTTCCGCGAGATTCGCGCGCAGCGTCGGCTGCGAAGCGAGCGAATCGTCGAGCTTTTTCGCGCCGCGATCGAGGATTTCGGTCGCGGTGAGTTTGTCGCCGCGATTCACATCGGGATCGGCGACGGAAAACATGTCGACGAGGAATTGCGAAACCTGCGTCGCGCGTTCGGCTTGCGCACGAGCTGCGTCGCGCTCGGCGCGAATGCGCAACGTGAAATGAAGCACCATCACCAGAAAAACGATGGCGACAATCGCAGCGGCAGCCAACGCCCAACGATGCCGCCGCACGTACAACGCGGCGCGATAACCGGCGCCGCCGCCGTAAGCGTGGACGGGTCGATGATCGACAACGCGCATCACATCGGCGGAAAGTTCTTCGGCTGTCGAATACCGGTCTGGCGTCGACGATGCCGTCGCCTTCGCGATGACGGCGGCGAGCGGCGCGGGTGGCGCATCGCCGACGAGACGTTTCAGCAACACACCGAGTTGATAGATATCCGATGCCGTCGTGATCGGTTCGCCGCGCTGCTGCTCTGGACTCGCGTAACCCGGCGTCGATGCCTGCATAACCGCGGCCGCGTTCGATTCCTGCGTGAGCAATGCGGCGATACCAAAATCGAGCAGACGGATCGCGCCTTCGTTAGTGACCAGAATATTCGCGGGCTTGATGTCGCGATGCACGAGCAGACGGCCGTGCGCGAACTGCACGATGCCGCATACCTGCGCGAACAGACGCAACCGCGCAGTCAATGAGAGCGAATGCGATTCGCAATATTCGTCGATGCGCACGCCGTCGACGAATTCAAGCGCGAACCAAAATGCACCATCAGTGGTTCGTCCGCCATCGATCAAACGCGCGATGCCGGGATGTTCGAGCTTCGCGAGGATCTGCCGCTCGCGACGCAGCAGATCCTGCGCGAGCGGCGAATTCGAATCCGGACGCACGAGTTTCAGCGCGACGGTTTGCTCGAATTCGCCATCCGCGCGCTCGGCGACATACACCACGCCCATACCGCCACTGCCGAGCGGACGCACGACGCGGTACGGTCCGATGCGCGTGCCGGGCTCGCATTCTTTAATCTCGAAACGTTCTATCGCGCGCTGAAATACTGGCGAAGCAAACGCGCCGCCGGGTTGCAGGAAATTGGGATCGATCGGCATGTCAGCTCGCGAGATCGCGCGAGAGCCATTCGCGCGCCGCATCCCAATCGCGCGCGACGCTGCGCACCGAAATGCCGAGCGCATCGGCCGTTTCGGCATCGGTGAGTCCACCGAAGAAACGGCATTCGACGACGCGTGCTTGCCGTTCGTTGTGTTGCGCGAGTTCGCTGAGCGCCGCGTCGAGTTCGACGAATTGCTCGATGTGATGTTCTTCCTGCGCGTGCGCTTCGTCGAGTTCGACTGCCGCGACGCCGCCGCCACGTTTTTGCGCCAGCCGCTCGCGTGCGTAATCGCAGATGACTTGCCGCATGACGCGCGCGGCGAGTGAAAGGAAGTGATTCTTGTCCTGCGGCGCGGCGGACTGGCGATCCTGCAGGCGCAGATAATATTCGTGGATCAGCGCGCCGGTGTTGAGCGTGCGGTCGCGCCCCGCGCCGCGCAACAGCTTGCGCGCGATCTGCTGCAGATCGCCGTAGACGAGCTTGACTAGTTCGTCCCACGCGGCGGGATCGCCCGCACGCGTGGCGGCGAGCAATTGTGTTATTTCGCCCGGTTCACCCACGACACCATCATCCGACCATCCCGTGCCAGTGTCGCTGCGGGCTGCGGCCAAGTCAAAGCGTGGCAGAGCTGCGTGGCTTTCTCCGTTTCCAGGTCAACTTTCACGGAGATTCGCCATGGCCATCCGAGGTTCGTCACGTGCATTCTGCGCGGTTTTGCTGTTCACGAGCGCGTTGGCGGCGCAGGCGACCAACCGGGTCGTCGTCAACACTACCGCCGACGATTTCGGCCTCGACGGCGCGCACTGCTCGTTGCGCGAAGCGTTGTACACGCTGAACCAGAAGCAGAATTTCGGCGGTTGCACGATCGTCAGCGGATCGCTGTTCGATAGCGTCTCGCTGCCTGCCGGAACATTCACCACGACGATTGCGCCGGTCCAGAACAATGTTTTCGCCGGCGGCGCACTGGTGCTCAGCCAGAACGTCGTCGTGATCGGCGCCGGCGCGGGAAAGACCATCATCGACGGCGGCAATCTCGACGCGGTGTTCCGCTCGCGCGTCAGCAGCGGCCTCATCGGAATCGTCGACGCGACCGTGCGCAACGGCCTCAGCGGTGATTTCGAAGGCGCCGGCCTCGACTTCCGTGGCGAGGCGCAACTCCTGTTGCAACGCGTTTACTTCACGCAAAACCACGGCTACTACACGGTCTACAGTCTCGGCGCGACCGGCGTGAACCTGCTCGAAGCGGCGGTAGGACACAACGAAGGCAACGGCGTCGAGCTGGACACTTCGTCGGGTTCGTCCACGATCAACGTCGTCAACTCGACGATCAGCGACAACGCATCGCCGAGCGGAGCGAGCGGTTTGGTCATCGAAGCTAACGAGGGACTGACCGTCACCGCGACGATCAGCAACAGCACCATCGCCTTCAACACCAGCAGTAACGATTACGCCGCCGGCCTCATCGTGGCCGGCGACGGCGTGACGGTGTATATGCGCAACAGCATCGTCGCCGACAACATTCGCGGCTCGCGCTTTCTCGACGATTGCGAGACCGGCGGACCGACGCTCATCTCGCAGGGTTACAACATCATCGGTCACGTCGGCGTCTGTCCATTTCAGGGCGACACGTCGCACGACATCGTTGGCGTCGATCCGCAACTCGCGCCATTGTGGGATTACGGCAGCGGCGTGCCGACGCGCGCCGTGCTACCCGGATCGCTCGCGTACAACGCGGGAAATCCGGCGACACCGGGTTCGGCCAGTCCGGCCTGCGAAGGCATCGACGCACGTGGCGTCACGCGCGGCAACGACGGTCGCTGCGACATCGGCGCCTACGAACATCACGTCGACTACATCGTCGATTCCCTTGCCGACAGCACCGATCCCACCGCCAACGACAGCCTTTGCACCGTGTTCAATCCGTGCACGTTGCGCAAGGCGATTCAAAAAGCCAACGACGCATCCGGATTCACAACGATCCAACTGCCGACCGGCACCATCCAGCTCGCGCGCGCGCCGAACAACGGCGACAACGAAGACGGCGCGCTCGACATCGTCACCCGCAACGCCGTGATGCTCGTCGGCACCGGCGCGACGACGATCGACGGCGGCGGACTCGACACCACGTTTCGCAGCGGCTTCGTTTCAACCTCGACCGCTTTGCTCGGCGTGACGGTGCGAAACGGCAACTCACTCGGCGCCGGCGGTGGTGTCCGCGTCGACGCGGGTAGCCTGCTGCTCGATCACTCGCGCGTCACCGGCAACCGCGCGGTCGCTGGCAATGGCATGTACGTACTGCCCGGCGCGACTGCGGAAATCGATTATTCGACGATCGACCACAACCGTTCGAATAGCAGTCTGCAATCGCTGGGTGGCGGCATCCTCGCGGGCGGAGCCGTGCGATTGCTGAATTCCACCGTTGCCGACAACGCTGTGATGCAAACGGGTGCGGGCATGTACAGCACGGGCGATGTGTCGATGTCGTTCACAACCATAGCCGGCAACACGCAACCGGTCGGCACGGGCGCCGCCGGACTCGCCGGCAACGGTGGCTTTTGGCATGTCAGCAATTCCATCATTGCCGGCAATGCGCAAGTCAGCGGTGCAACGCGAAACGAATCCGACTGCGCCGTCGTCCTGCAACTGCAAGGACCGACATTTATCCAGGACCAGACCGGCTGCACACTCGCCGGCACCACGAGCGACGCGTCCGGGGGACAAGACGCGCGTTTGTCCTCGCTCACCTTTCAGGGCGGCGCGACGCCGACCATCGGACCCGAATCGGGTAGTCCGGTACTCGGGCTCATGACCGATGCCACGCAATGCGTCGATATCGACGGCAATCAACTTTTCACCGATCAGCGCGACATGGATCGCCCGCTGTCCGCCGGCGCGCGTTGCACCGTCGGCGCCTTCCAGAACACCAGCGATGTCATCTTCGCCGATGAACTCGAGTGAGCATCATTCGGGCAAGCGCTGGCCTTTCGTTTCCGACGCGAACGGGATGATGGCGAGTCCGACCAGGAATGCGAGCGCGGTGATCGCTACCGGCGTTCCGATCGTGCCCATCTTCGCGACCATCCAGCCGATGCCGAAATTCACGATCGCGCCGACGAGACGACCGATCGAGGTCGAGAACGCGAAAGCTGTCGCGCGCACATTCGTGCCGTATTGCTCTGGCAGCCAGAGGCTGAACACCGCGAAATTGCCGCCGAAGAAACCGAGAAAGAACAGCATGCCGATGAACGGATACAGCGCGTTCTCCAGATAGAACGCCCAGCCGAACGCGGCGGAGATCATGATGAACATGCCGGCGAAATACAGTGCGAGCGTCTTCTTGCGCCCGATGCGCTCGGCGAGGAGCGGCACGCACAAACAGCCGAGGATGGTGCCGATCGAAAGGATCGCCGTGCCGATGGACGCAGTCTTCACCGCATCGGCCTGCACCATGCCGGCTTTCTTCGCGAGCGTGATGATGGCGGTAGGTTCGTACACCGCGCCGGCCCACAGGCCGATGATGGCGACCGTGAGCAAAGCCGAGTTGACGATCGTGCGCCGCGCATAGGTGGCGTTGAAGATTTCCTTCAACGGATGATGACGCGTCGCTTCGGCGCTGTGTTTCTGCCAGCGCTCCGGTTCCTTCACGCGCATGAGCACGACGAGCGCGATGATGACCGGTGTAAGCCCGCACAAGAACATCGCGCGCCAGCCGTAATGCGCGCCGATCGTGAAGTTCAGCGCCGCCGCGAGGAAAAATCCGGCGTAGTAACCGGTCTGCAGGTATCCCGCGCCCATCTTGCGGCGATCTTCCGGCCACGCTTCGGCGACATAGGTTCCGGCCAGCGCCCATTCACCACCGATGCCGATACCGGCCAGCAGACGGAACAATGCTAACAAGTATACATTCGGCGCGAACGCAGCCAAGCCGGTAAAAATCGCATACATGAAGATGGTGCCGGCCAGCACACGCGTGCGACCGAGCTTGTCGGCGATCGGTCCCCAGATGAAGGAAATGCCCCACCCGACAAGGAACAACGCGAACAGCACCGATCCGCCGAAGCCGACGTTCGCAGGTGTCGCTTCGATGCCGGATTTCGGCAGCAACTCCGTCAACGCGGGCGCGAGTACTAGCGCGTAGATGAAGGAATCCATGCCATCGAGTGTCCAGCCGGCCCACGCCGACCAGAAACCGACGATCTGCGCCTTGTTCAATGGCGTGCGCGAAGGCACGGCCCCAGCCGTTGCGTTCATACGATAAACCTCCCGTGTGTGGACCTCGCAGTCCGCGGCCGCCGTCTGTCGCGGCATGGCCATTCTTTTCGTTCCGACATTTTGTATATCATATACACATGAGTGAGTACATCCGGCGTTCGACAAATCCCTTGCCGCAGCGCATCAGCGCCACACAAGCCATCTCCGACGAATTGCGCGCCGCCATCGTGGAGGGCCGGTTGTTGCCGGGCTCCGCATTGCGTCAGGAAACGCTGGCGCGCCGGTTCAACGTCAGCCACATCCCGGTACGCGAAGCGCTGCGACAGCTCGAAAGCGAAGGCTGGGTACGAATCGCGCAGAACCGCGGCGCCACCGTCAGCGAACTCGATGCCAACGAAGCACGCGAGATCTACGAAATGCGCGCCGTGCTCGAATGTCATCTGTTGCGATTGGCGATTCCCGCGCACGACGTCGCTTCGCTGAAATCCGCGCGCGCATCGCTGCTCGCCGCCTCGCGCGAACGCGACGCGAACCAGTACATGCATCGCAACGAAGAATTCCATCTCGCATTGCTCGCGCCCGCGCCGCGTCCGCACACGCTGACCGAAATCGACCATCTGCATCGCCGCAGCGAACGCTACCTGCGCCTGAAATATCTGCAGCCGAAACTCAAGCACGAGTCCGACCGCGAACACCTCGCGCTGCTCGAAGCGTGTGAGAAACGCGATGTGCGTCGCGCGACGTCGATCATGTCGCAACACCTGTTCGGTACCGGTGAATTGCTCGCGCAACATCTGGATGAATGGCGTGCCGCGCGTCCCGCGAAAGCCACACGCAAACGCCGCTGACAACATGCAAGCCGCCGCCGATCGCTGGACGACCCGCCGCACACGCAAGCGCGACCGTGTTAAACGCGTGGCGACATTCGCTAAGGGACGCGTCATCGACACCGCGCGAATGGCCGACGCGCTGCACGCGCTGATCGAACCCGGCGACCGCGTGTGCATCGAAGGCAATAATCAGAAACAGGCGGATTTTCTTTCGCGCACGCTGGCAACGCTCGATCCGGCGCGCGTGCACGACATTCATCTGCTGCTATCCGTGCTCGGCCGTCCGGAACACATGGATCTGTTCGAGCGCGGCATCGCGAGCCGCGTCGACTTTTCATTCTCCGGACCACAAAGCCTTCGTCTCGCGCAGATGGTCGAAGACCAGCGCGTGACCATCGGCGCGATCCACACCTATCTGGAATTGTTCGCGCGTTACTTCGTCGATCTCACACCCGACATCGCGCTCGTCGCCGCCGATTCGGCCGATGCTGAAGGGAATTTGTATACCGGGGCCAACACGGAAGAAACGCCGTTGATCTGCGAAGCCGCTGCTTTTCGCGATGGCATCGTCATCGCGCAGGTGAATTCGCTCGTCGACAAATTGCCGCGCGTCGACATCCCTGGTTCGTGGATCGATTTCGTCGTCGTCGCCGATCAGCCGTATACGATCGAGCCGTTATTTACGCGCGATCCTGCACTGATCACCGACGTGCAAATCCTGATGGCGATGCTCGCCATTCGCGGCGTCTACGAGAAACACGGCGTGACGCGCTTGAATCACGGCATCGGTTTCGACACCGCCGCGATCGAATTGCTGTTGCCGACCTATGGCGAATCGCTCGGCCTGCGCGGCAAGATTTGTACGCACTGGGCGCTCAATCCGCATCCGACGCTGATCCCCGCCATCGAATCGGGCTGGGTGAAAAGCGTGCACTGCTTCGGCGGCGAAGTCGGCATGGAGCGCTACGTTGCAGCGCGTCCGGATATTTTCTTCACCGGCCCCGACGGCTCGCTGCGAAGCAATCGCACCTACAGTCAAATGGCGGGTTTGTACGCGACCGATCTTTTCATCGGCTCGACGCTGCAGATGGACGCGCAAGCCAACTCCTCGACCGCCACGCGCGGTCGCATCGCCGGCTTCGGCGGCGCGCCGAACATGGGCAGCGATCCGCACGGCCGCCGCCATGCCAGCCGGCCGTGGCTGGAAATGCGCGGCGAAGCAGGACACGACGCGCGCGGCCGCAAGCTCGTCGTGCAGCTCGTGCAAAGTTTCCGCGATGGCATGGCGCCGACGTTCGTGGAGACGCTCGATGCCGTCGAAGTCGGGAAACAGGCCGGCCTGCCGCTCCCGCCGGTGATGATTTACGGTGACGACGTCACCCACGTCGTCACCGAAGAAGGCATTGCTTATCTGTATCTCGCGCGCGATGCCGACGAACGCCGCGCCGCGCTCGCAGCCGTGGCTAGCGTCACGCCGCTCGGCATGGAAAGTTCGATGGATAAAAGTACACAATTGCGCAAACGCGGCATCGTCGCGTTTCCGGAAGATCTCGGCGTTCGCCGCAGCGATGCGCGCCGTTCGCTGCTGGCCGCGCACAACATGCGCGAAATCGTCGAATGGTCGGACGGTCTTTACGAACCGCCCGCGCGCTTCCGGAGCTGGTGATGAACATGCTGCGCACGGCGCCGCTGGCGCTCGCCACGAAACGGCGCTGGACGGCCCGGCACATCGCCGACGCCGCGGTGCGCGCGTTGTGCGAGGAAGCGCTGTTGACGCCGAAACCGGCGCTCGTCGACCGGCGCGGTAGCGGCGCGCATCGCGATATGGATTTGCCGATGCTGCTGCGATCGGCGCTCACGTTGCGCATGACATTCGAAAAAATCGCGCGCTGCGCCTCGACATTGCAACTCGGCACTGCGCTGCGTCGACGACTCGCCGAGATCGGTCTCGACGGCGAACGCGACATGCTCGCCGCCACCGGCGGCGTTAACACACATCGCGGCGCGATATGGTCGCTCGGCCTGCTATGCGCGGCGCGCGCGGCGCTCGGCGAAACGAATTCCGCCGATGCGTTGTGCGATTACGCTGGCCGCATCGCGCGATTGCCGCATGCCGCGCCGGCCGAGCTTTCGCACGGCCTCGCGATGTTGCAACGCTTCGGCACTCGCGGCGCACGCGGCGAAGCCGAAGGGGGTTTTCCAAACGTGCGCATGCTCGCCCTGGCCGTGTTGCGCGGATCGCGCGCGCGTGGTCTCGACGAACGGCACGCACAACTCGAAACATTGCTCTCGTTGATGACGCAAGTCGACGACACATGCCTGCTGTATCGCGGTGGTGATGCGGCCCTGCAGGTGGCACGCGACGGTGCGCGATGCGTGCTCGACGCCGGCATCGGCACGCCGAACGGCAACGCGGCACTGCAGGCGCTCGATCGTCGTCTCATTGACCTCGGCGCATCGCCCGGTGGGAGCGCGGATCTTCTCGCGACCACGCTTTTGCTGGATCGCTTCGTGGCGGAGGATCATTGATGGAAACGTTCGAATTCGATCGCGCGGCCGGCGCGAACAAACCGCCGCGTCGCGTTCACGTCGGCGTGGTGGCTTCCGGCAATCTCGAAGTGCTGCTGGAACCGTCGAACGAATTGCGCTCGCGCGTGATGGTGCGCACCAGCGCCGACGGTTTCCGCGCGCGTTGGAACGACGTGATCGAACGCTTTTTTTCGCGTCACGATGTGGCGGTGACCATCGCCATCAACGACTTCGGCGCTGCGCCGCCGACGGTGCTGCTGCGTCTTGAGCAGGCTGTTGAGGAAGCGTTCCAGTGAAAGAAAGTTATTCCGAACTCGACGCGCGCGGCCGAGCACGCGCGTTGCTCGATGCCGGTACGTTCCGCGAGTTGCTCGATCCGTTTCAGCACATCGAGTCGCCGCATTTACCGCCACAGGGCATCGTGCCGCAAAGCGACGACGGGCTCGTCGTCGCGCGCGGCACTATCGATGGCGAAGCAGCCGTCGTGCTCGGCATCGAAGGCAATTATCAAGGTGGCTCAATCGGCGAAGTGAACGGCGCAAAGATCGCCGGTTCGCTCGAACTCGCGCTACGCGACGCGAAACGTGGACGCATCGTACGCCCCGTGTTGCTGCTCAACACGGGCGGCATCCGTTTGCAGGAAGCCAACCTCGGCATTCTCGCCATCAGCGAAATCCATGCGGCGATCGTGGCGTTGCGCGACTACGTGCCCGTCGTCGGCGTCATCGCCGGCCGCATCGGCTGCTTCGGCGGCATGG
>DATBAU010000080.1:0-13487 GCA_036271355.1 Rudaea sp.
GGCGATGTGCGCGAGATTGCCGTTCGTGATCCACATCTTCGAACCGTTAATGACCCAATCGCCGCCGTCCTTCTTCGCGTTCGTCTTCATGTTCGCCGGATCGGAGCCGCCGTGCGGTTCGGTCAGGCCGAAGCAGCCGATGACTTTTCCGGCCGCCATGTCCGGCAACCAGCGTTTGCGCTGTTCTTCGCTGCCGTACGCATAGATCGGATACATGCACAACGACGATTGCACCGACGCGAAACTCCGAATGCCCGAATCGCCGCGCTCGAGTTCCTGGCAGATCAATCCGTAGCTCACGGCGTTCATGCCGGCGCAACCGTATTCGGTCGGCAGCGACGAGCCGAGCAGGCCCAGTTCGGCCATTTCCGGAATCAGATCTGTCGGAAAGACGGCTTTGTCGAAGCAGTCACCGATGATCGGCAACACGCGCTCGTCCGTGAAACGCGCGACGGTGTCCTGCACCATGCGTTCTTCTTCGCTGAGCAGCGAGCGAACGTCGTAAAGATCGACGGGATTGAGCGGCACGGCGGGCATCGAAACTCCGGTTTTGCGAATCATCGGGACAGTCGCGTATTCTAGCGATCCGACCCTGAAAAGTCGCGTCGAATCAAAGGTCATGCGCGTTCCCGTTCTCACCTATCACGCCGTCAACATCGCCGGAAACGATTACAACGGCAACGACCATATCGCCTTCGCATCCGACCTGCGCCTGATCGACGAGATGGGGCTGCGCATCGTGCCGGCGAGCTGGCTCATCGACGAATTGATCGGCGCAGCGAAACGCGATTTGACCAACGCCGTCGTGCTCACCTGCGACGACGGATCGCACTTCGATTATTTCGATCTCGATCATCCGACGCACGGCCCGCAGCGCAGCCTGCACAACGCGATGACGGATTTCATCTACGAACGCGGCGCTGAGGCGCAGCCCGATTTGCATCTCACCTGTTTCGTTATCGCGTCACGCGAAGCGCGCGAGCACATCGATCGCGGTTGCCTGGTCGGCGCCGGATGGATGAGCGAGCGATGGTGGAAACCGGCGTTGCAGTCAGGCCGCATCGCTATCGAGAATCACAGTTTCGATCATAACCACGAGGCGATTCCGTTGCCGGGCATCAACGGCATGGAACGCGGATCTTTTTTCCCTGTCGATACGCGCGAACGTGCCGACGCGGAAATCGCTGCGGCAGCGCGCACAATCGACGACGCGATTGCTCCGAATCGGACATCGCTGTTCTGCTATCCGTTCGGGCAATCGAACGCGTATCTTCGCGAAGAATATTTTCCGCGACACATTGAATCGCACCGCATGCGCGCTGCGTTCGGCGACGGCGCAACGCCGACGACGATGCAAAGCGATCGCTGGAACATTCCGCGTTTCGTGTGCGGCTGGCATTGGCATTCGCCGGAAGAACTGCGCGCAATTTTGCGCGACGCGACGAACTAGAACGCGCCGAGTCCGAGCGCCCAGTCGAACAGTTCCTGTTGCCGCTTTTCGCTGAGCAGACGCGGCCAATACGCGATCAGATGCGGATGATCGAGCGGCTGAAATCCGGCTTGCATCAGCACGCCGAACGATCGCGCGTCGCCGCAGTGTCCGAAGATCGCATCCTTCTGCGGACCGAATTTCGCCAATCCGTACCGCGTCGCTTGCAACATCAAACCGCCGGCGGCATTGATCGCTTCGCGATGCGCGCACGGCATCGTTCGCACGAGTTCGCCGTCGGTGCACGCGCCACCGATCAGCCACATGTCGCCGCTTTCGAAGAAGTGCAGGAAATGCGCGAGACGCAACGCATCGCCGTCGCGCCAGAACACGCCGACGTGATGGGGATACGGCGGCGACGGTTGCGCATATTTGCGGCGGAACAAGTCGTCCGCGATGCCGCTCGTCTCATTGATTTCTTTGACGACGATAAAGTCGCGCAGGCGCGGATCGATCGCTTTGTCCAGCGCCGCGGCCATCAGAACGGCATGAAGCTCGCGGCTTTCGCCGTGAGTTCGCGTTTGCGGCGATCGGTCGAATCGCGCAGGAAATTGACGAGCAGATATTGCACGCCGGTTTCGGAGAAGCCGAGTTTCGGCGTCGTCGCGAGTGCACGCGCGTCGCCGCAGCACGTGAAAATCGCTTCGCATTTCGGGCCGTAATGCTCAAAGCCGTACCGTAATGTTGCGAGCATCAGTCCGCCGAAATCGCGAAGCGCTTTTTGCTGTTCGTGTTTCATCGAACGCAACACGTCGCCGTCGGTCGCCGCGCCGCCGGCGAGCCAGATGTCGTTGCAATCGGTGAAATGCACGTAACTCACCGGCACGCGCGAACCGTCGTCGCGCACGTAAAACGCGATGATGTGATGCGGAAATTTCGGCGCGTCCCTGCGGTAGCCGCGCTGGAAAAGCGCATCGGCGAGCGACGGATCGTCGACTTCCTCGACGACGATGAATTCGGAAATGTCCATCGCTGAATTCTAGCCGCTGTTCTTGACGCCGTGCGGCACGTGGCCGGTCGCGACGTGCCGGCGCGCCGATTCGACGTTCGTGTGCGAATCGTCAAAGAAAATATCCGCGCCGAATGCATGAAGGAACGGGCCTTTGTCGCGGCCGCCGAGGAATAACGCTTCGTCGAGTCGCACACCCCAGCTTCGCAACGTCAGGATCACGCGTTTGTGCGCGGGCGCCGAACGCGCGGTCACGAGTGCCGTGCGGATCGGCGAGGCGTCGCCCGCCGGAAACGCCTCTTGCAGACGATGCAAGGCGGCGAGAAAACTGTGGAATGGTCCACCGGTCAGCGGTTTGTCGACGAATTCGACTTCGTTGCGATGGAATGCTTCGATGCCGTGTTCGTGCGAGACGCGTTCGGATTCATCGCCGAAAATAACCGCGTCGCCATCGAAAGCGATGCGCAGTTGATCGCGAGCGGATTGCGGCGCTTTCGACGGCAGAATCGTCGCCGCCGCGATGCCGGCTTTCAACGCGCTCGCGACGCTTTCCGGATTCGCCGACAAGAACAAATCCGCGCCGAACGAATGCACGTACGGCGACGTCGGTTCGCCGCCGGTAAACGCGGCGCGTGCGATATCCAGTTTGTAGTGTTCGATCGAATTGAAGATGCGCAATCCGGTGTCGGCGGAATTGCGCGACAGCAGAATCACCTCGACGCGCGGCGACGCCGGCGCGGGATCGTTGAGGCGAAGCAGTTTCTGCACGAGCGGAAACGCGATGCCCGGATCGAGCAGATCGTTTTCGTGCTCCATCTGATAACCGCGATACGCTTCGAGGCCGGCGCTTTCGAACAACGAATGACTTTCGGCGAGATCGAACAAAGCGCGCGAGGAAATCGCGACGGTCAGTCGATCAGACTCCCCGTCGGCCTCAGTTTTCGAAGCCATCGTCGAAAATGTCCAGCGAGGAAAACGCGGCGTAAACATTGATGCGGCCGTAACCCAAAATATAATTCGGGAACGTCGTCTGGGGGATGCCGCCGCAACTCGTGTTGTATGCGTCGGCGACGCCCTGGCGCGCAGCGGTGTTCTGCAGCACAGCGGCGACGTCGGCGGGGTGGCCCTTCAACCGCGGAAATGCGGACATCAGAAGTGCCGCTGCGCCCGCAACATGCGGCGTCGCCATGCTCGTTCCGCTGAATCCGCAACTGTAGGAGTTGGGCGGAATGCTCGAACAAATCGATACGCCCGGCGCGACGACATCGGGGCGGATTTTCGCCGACGACACCACAGGACCGAGCGACGAAAAACTCGCGAGTTCGTCCAGCCCATCCGTTGCGCCGACCACAAACGCGGCGTCGTACAACGCGGGCGGATCGAGGATCGTCGCGCAGCTTGGGCCCGAGTTCTGCGCGGCGGCGACGTAGAAAACGCCAGCGGCGACGAGCGCGTCGACCGCTGTCTGCAACGTGTTCGCCGAACAGCCTTCGCTCGACGGACAACTCCACGAATTGCTCACGATGTCGGCGCCGACATCGGCGTTGGCGTTCTGGCCGTCGAGGTCCGTCGGCGCAAGCATGAATTGCATGCATTGCATGTAACGCATGGGCGTTCCCGTGCCTTCGTCCATGTTGCGGCAACCGATCCACTGCGCACCCGGCGCGACGCCGTATTGATGACGCGGCGATGCATTCGGTCCATCGTCGCCGACGAACGTGCCGGCGGTATGCGTGCCGTGCTGATCGTCGTCGCACGGCACGCGCGAACTCGAGCCGCACGGATTGCCTGAGCGCGCGTTGTGGACGGCGTCGTACCAGTTGAAGTTGTGATTCGCCGTCACGCCGTTCCAGCCGCGATAGTGCGGCTTGAGGATCGGATGATCCCACTGATAACCCGTGTCCTCGCCGCCGATGACGACGCCCTGGCCGGTGAATCCGGCGGACCAGACCGATGGCGCGTTGATCTTCGCGACACCCCAGCCGATGTCGGACGTATCCGTTTCGTTCGGTTGCGACGGCGGAAGTGCGCGCAGGACTTCCGGATTTTCCTCGACATGCATCGGTTCGCTGCGCGCGGCAAGCGCGGACAAATGCGCGGGCGTCAAACGCGCGTGGATCGCGTCGACGATCCACAGATCTTCGTGCGCGACACCTTGCGCATCGAGCCACGCGCGCATGTCGTGCTGATGGGCCGCGGCGCGCGCGCGAAGCGCATCGACGACGGCGCGGCGGCGTGCGTGATAATCGAGCGAAGGATCGATGTCGGGCAGTGGGCCGTCGTCGAACACGATTATCGCGTCGGCGCTGCCTTCTTGCGCGGCTAATGCGCTGACGCGCGGCGCGATGTCGACGGCGAATGCGTTGCCGGCGAACACGGCAGCGATGACGAACGCGGTTCGTTTAATACGCGAATTGTTCATTGAGGATGCGATCCTCAAGATTGTGTTCGGGATCGAACAGCAGTGTAACTGTCTTGTCGCGCGATTCGCGAATGGTCACGTCGACGACGTCGCGGATTTCGTTGGAATCGGCCGTCGCGCTCACCGGACGTTTGTACGGGTCGAGGATTTCGAATTTCACTTCGGTTCCCGCGCGCAGAATCGCGCCACGCCAGCGACGCGGACGGAACGGGCTGATCGGCGTCATCGCGAGCACGTCGGCGCCGAGCGGCAGGATCGGACCGTGCGCGGACAAGTTGTACGCCGTCGATCCGGCCGATGTGCACACGAGCACACCGTCGCACATCAGTTCCTCGATTTTCACCGCGCCGTTGAGCGACACGCGGATGTGTGCGGCCTGCTTGGTCTGACGCAACAGCGAGACTTCGTTGAACGCGAGCGCGGTGGTGGTGGTGCCGGATTCGCTCGCGGTGTCCATCACGAGCGGCTTGAGCAATGTCGGCAGCGCGCGCGCGAGACGATTGCCGAAATCGTCAGCACTGTACTGATTCATCAAGAATCCGACGGTGCCGAGCTTCATGCCGAACACCGGTTTGTCCAGCGCCATATGCCGATGCAACGTGCGCAACATGAAGCCGTCGCCGCCGAGCGCGACGATCACTTGCGCCTCGGCGATCGGCACTTCGGCATAGCGCGCACGCAAATCGGTGAGCGCTTTTTGCGCCTCGTCGGTTTTGCTGGCGACGAATGCGACCGGCGTCGCCAGCGGGGACGGCGTCACGCCGCGGCGCCCGCTTGGAGCAACTGCGCGAGACGGCGCACGGCGACGGAAACGATCGGATAATCCGTAATCACTTGGCTGCGCATATCGGCGAACATGCCGAGCGTGAACTTGAGCGATGGATCCTCGCGATTGAGCCAATGGTTCACGAGTTCGGCGCCACCTTCGTTGCCGCCTTCCTCCAACACTTGCGCGGTCAATGCGCGATGCTGGCTGTATAGCTCGTCGCGCAGACTGCCGCGCGCGTGCGCGTGCCAGCGCGACTCGACCGGCAGTTCCTCGATCTTGCCCATCAGCCACGACAGATGCAGCGCTTCGCCCAGCGCGAAATACACTTCTGCCGCGCGATCGATCTTGAGGTTGTGCTCGGCCGCGACGGCGACGATGTCCAGACCCGATCCGGGCGTAGGCAGAACGGCGAGATCGGAACTGAGCGAGGCCGGGAATCCGGCGTCGATCCATTTCCGTTTGTCGGCTTCGTAGCGCGTGCGTTCGCGCGGCGTGATCGCATCGGCGAGACACGCACGCAGCGTGCGCATGCCCGCGTGATATTTCTGCACTGCAGCGGCGATGTCGAGCGTAGCTTGCGTGTGGTTGAGAAGCCAGCGCGTCTGGTTGCGCAACGCCGACCAGATCACGAGCAGCGCTTCGATCTGCGTCTTGCCGTTGACCTTGCCGTCGAGCGCTTCGATTTGCGCCCACATGTCGCGTGCGTCGAGCACTTCGCGGGCGATGTTGAACGCGCGCGCAACCTGCGCCGGCGTTTTGCCCGTGTCCTCGCCCATGCGCAGCACGAACGTGGCGCCCATACGGTTGACCATGGAGTTGGTCACCGCGGTCGCGATGATCTCGCGCTTCAGACGATGCCGCTCCATGTGCTCGGCGTATTTGTCCTGCAGCGGCTCGGGGAAATACCGGCGCAGTTCCTTCGAGAGGAAGCTATCTTCCGGCACGTCGGATTCGAGCAGTTGCTGGAAAAGTACAATTTTGGAATACGATAAAAGTATAGAAAGTTCGGGGCGCGTCAGGCCGACGCCGCGTGCCTTGCGATCGGCGAATTCCGCGTCGGACGGCAGAAATTCGAGACCGCGATCGAGCAGTCCTTCGGATTCGAGCGTCTTGATGAAGTGCTGTTTCGCGCCAAGACGCGAAACCGACATGCGCTCCATCAAACTGATCGCCTGGTTCTGGCGATAGTTGTCGAGCAGCACTAAACGTTCGACTTCGTCGGTCATCGCCGCGAGTTGTTTGTTGCGCGCGTCGTAGGTCAATTCGTTCCGCTGCACGGCGTCGTTGAGCAGGATCTTGATGTTGACTTCGTGGTCGGACGTATCGACGCCGGCCGAGTTGTCGATGAAGTCGGTGTTCAACAAAACGCCGTGATGTGCGGCTTCGATGCGTCCGCGTTGAGTGCAGCCGAGATTGCCGCCCTCGCCCACCATCTTGCAGCGCAAATCCTTACCGTTGATGCGGATCGCGTTGTTGGCGCGGTCGCCGGCATCCGCATTCGTTTCCATTTCGGCTTTGACGTACGTGCCGATGCCGCCATTCCACAACAGATCGACCGGCGCTTTCAGGATCGCGCGCATCAAGTCGTTCGGTGCGAGCGCGGTGGCGTCGCCTTCGATACCGAGCACGGCTTTGACTTCCGGCGAAACCGGAATCGATTTCGCGCTGCGCGGGAAAATGCCGCCGCCTTTGCTGATCAGGCTCGCGTTGTAATCGGCCCATGACGAACGCGGCAGCTTGAACATGCGTTCGCGTTCGACGAAGGATTTTTCCGCATGCGGATTCGGATCGAGAAAGATGTGGCGATGATCGAACGCGGCGAGCAGCAGCGTATGGCGCGACAGCAACATGCCGTTGCCGAACACGTCGCCGGACATATCGCCGATGCCGACGGTGGTGAAATCCTCGTTCTGGCAATCGCGACCGAGCGCGCGGAAATGGCGCTTGACCGATTCCCACGCACCTTTCGCGGTGATGCCCATCGCCTTGTGGTCGTAGCCGACAGAACCGCCCGAGGCGAACGCGTCGCCGAGCCAGAATCCGTGTTCGGCGCTGACGGCATTGGCGATGTCGGAGAACGTCGCGGTGCCCTTATCGGCGGCGACGACGAGGTACGGATCGTCACCGTCGTGACGCACGCAGTTCTGCGGATGCACGATCTTGCCGTCGACGAGATTGTCGGTGATGTCGAGCAGTCCGTTGATGAAAAGTCTGTAGCACGCCACGCCTTCGGCGAGAACGGCATCGCGATCGCCACCGACCGGCGAACGCTTCACGAAGAAACCGCCCTTCGATCCGACCGGCACGATGACGGTGTTCTTCACCATCTGCGCTTTCACGAGTCCCAGCACTTCCGTGCGGAAATCCTCGCGGCGATCCGACCAGCGCAATCCACCGCGCGCGACCGGCCCGAAGCGCAGATGCACGCCTTCGACGCGCGGCGCGAATACGAAAATCTCGCGATACGGTTTCGGTTTCGGCAAATCCGGCACGCGCATCGGATCGAACTTGAAGCTGATGTATTCGCGATGCTTGCCGCCGGGCGTCTGGAAGAAACTCGTGCGCAGCGTCGCCTGGATCACGCCGAGCCAGCCGCGCAGGATGCGGTCTTCGTCGAGACTGGCGACGCGGTCGAGCAGGATTTTTAGCGCTTCGACGATCGCTTTCTGCTGCACCTCGCGCGATTCGCTGCGCGCGTCGACGAGATTGTCGACGACGTGCGGATGCGACTTGGCGACGTCTTCCGGCAACAGCGTTTCGAGTTGCTTGCGCAGGCGCTTTTTTGCACCTTCCTCGACCGTGCGCCCGCTGTCTTCGCGGTGCGGATCAAGCCGTGCTTCGAACAATTCGACCAGCAGACCCGCGATCAGCGGATAGCGGTTGAGCGTTTCTTCCATGTACGTCTGCGAGAACGGAACGCCCGTCTGCAGCTGGTATTTGCACAGGCCGCGCAGCACAGCGACCTGACGCGCCTCGAGCTGCGCGGACAACATGAGCTGGTTGAAACTGTCGCTCTCGACCTCGCCGCGCCATACCGCTTCGAATCCTGCTTCGAAACGATCGCGCACGTGCGACAGATCGAAATTCATCGCGGAGGCGGCTTTCACTTCGAAATCGTGGATCGTCAGCGGACGGCCGTCCTGCTGCAATGTATACACGTGCTCGGCCTGCATCTTCAGGCCCATGTTTTCGAGCATCGGCAACGCGTCGGACAACGGAATCGGATCGCCGAAATGGATCACCTTGAAACGCAGGTCGCGCGTTTCGGAATCTTGATAAAGGAACAGACGGATGTCGTTGGCGTCCTGCAGTGTCGAGAACGCGCGGACGTCGCCCGCGGCGGATTCCGGCGAAACTTCTTCGATGTAACCCGCCGGCAGATCGCGCGCGAAACGGTTGATCAGCGCGGCGCCTTCGTGCTCACCCACATCGGCGACGAGCGATTCGCGCAAGCTGTCGTGCCAGTTGCGAACGAGCGCGGCGATCTTGTTTTCGAGTTCGGTGTGATCGTACTGCGGCTTTTCGCCGGCGCGCGGACGGATCACGAGATGCAAGCGCGCGAGTGGCGATTCGCCGACGAGGATCGACGAATCCACGCGATCGCCGTGAAACGCCTGCTTGAGCAGCGCCTCGATTTTTTCGCGCACGTCGGTGGTGAAACGATCGCGCGGAATGTAGACGAGGCACGAGAAGAACCGGCCGTACTTGTCGCGGCGCACGAACAGGCGCGAGCGCGTGCGGCCCTGCAACTGCATCACGCCCGTCGACGTGGCGAACAGCTCGTCTTCGCCGGCCTGGAACAATTCCTCGCGCGGCAACGTCGCTACGATGTGGCGCAATGCCTTGCCCGAATGCGAATCGCGGCGCAGGCCGGAACGGCTCATCACCGATTCGAATTTCCGCCGCACCAACGGGATTTCCCACGGGCTGCGCGTGTACGCACCCGACGCGAACAAACCGAGGAATCGCTGCTCGACGACGGGCACGCCCTTGTCGTCGAACTTCAGCACGCCGATGTAATCCATGTAGCCCGGACGATGCACGCTGGAACGCGCGTTCGTCTTGGTCAGAATGATCGCATCGAGCGCGCCGGAATGGGGCAAGTCCGTCGCCGCCAGCGATTTCAACGAGCGCGGCGCGGAACGCTCGCCGCTACGCAGGATACCGAGTCCGGATTTTTCGTCCGCAAGCAACACTTCTTCGCCGTTTTGCGTGCCGACGCGATATTCGCGATAACCGAGGAATGTGAAATTGTCATCCGCCACCCAGCGCAGGAAATTCTGTGCTTCGGCGACGCCGTCCGCGTTGATCGGAATATTCTGGTTCGACAGATCGTCTGCGATGGCGACCATCTTGTCGCGCATCGCTTTCCAGTCGTGCACGGATTGCGATACGTCTTCGAGCGCGGCGAGGATCGACTGCTCGATCTTCATGCGTTCGTTGGGATCGCCGATGCGATCGACTTCGAAGTGCATCAGCGATTCAGTTTTACCTTTTCCGCCTTCGGCGCTCAGCGACAGAATGTGTCCGCCCGGATCGCGTTCGACGCTGTAGACCGGATGCACCACCGAATGCAATTGCAAACCCGCGTTCGACAACGCGATGCTGACCGAATCCACCAGGAACGGCATGTCGTCGGCGACGATGTCGATCGATGTGCTGTGCGAATCGTAACCGTCGTGCGATTGCGTCGGATTGAACACGCGCACGCGTGGCGCGCCGGCCTTGCGCACGCGAAGAAAATCGTACAGACCGGCGACGACCGAGGTCCACGATTCCGGTGACCGCGTGGCCATGTCTTCCTCACTCACGCGCTTGAAGAAGTGACTCGCGAAACCTTGCGCCTGCGCGCCTTGCGCGGCGCCGAGACGCTGTTTGAGCTGCTGCAAAATCGGATCGACCGCGCTGACGGCGGGAGCGGGCTGGGCATTCATGAAGGAGGGTCCGAAAAACGTGTTTTCGAGGGGCGTTAAGGATAGCGCCGGGGCAGTTTAATAACCACCCGCATCAGGGACGTGACAGGCCAGTGGACGCGACCGCTAGTTCGCGTCAGGCCGCCGACTTGATGTGCTTGGCGACTTTCACCAATGCCCGAAGCGCGTCGTTGACCGACGCGCTGGTCGGAAACGCAGCGGCGACCTCGGGATCGAGCACCACGATATTCGACGCCGTGGCCGCCTTCTTCGCGTACTTTCCGCGCACCATGCCAGCGGGAAAATCGGACGGCTTGTATTCGGCGCGAAGTGTATCTTTGTGACTGCTAGCCTTTTTCATAATGCTTTCGTTCGGCGGCCGTGCAAGGCCGAGCGCTGATGATGCGAATAGTATCGCGCTGATCGGTGTGCGATACCACCAGCATTCGCCCCGCAGCCGATAGACCAAACGTCAGCCATCGTGTTTCGCCGATGGAATGGTCCGGATCGGCGCCCGTGCTCGACAGCATGCTGAGAAACACCGAACACGCCTCCTCGAATGTCACGCCGTGTTTTCTGACATTCGCCGCCGCTTTCGCGGCGTTCCATACGTAATTCAAATCAGCGTTCCCTGCCGTAAGTTTGCTCAGCGCAAACCCGTCTCGTTCCGCGCAATAACCAGACGCTGGATTTCGCTCGTGCCTTCGTAAATCTCCGTGATCTTCGCATCGCGGAAATAGCGTTCGAGCGGCATCTCTTTCGAGTAACCCATGCCACCGTGGACCTGTACGGCCTGATGCGTGATCCACATCGCGGCTTCCGATGCCGTGAGTTTGGCGACGGCGGCCTCGGTTGAGAAACGTCCGCCTTTCTGTTTCGCCCATGCGGCTCGCAACGTAAGGATTTCGGACGCATCGAGCCGGCATTTCATGTCGGCGATCTTCTGCTGGATCATCTGGAACGAACCGATCGATTGTCCGAACGCTTTGCGATCGCGCGCGTAGACGAGTGTCGCTTCGTACGCGGCTCTCGACAGACCCACCGCCTGCGAGGCGATGCCGATTCGGCCAGCGTCGAGCACACCCATCGCGATCTTGAAACCGTGGCCGACTTCGCCGATCACATCCGCGGCAGGGGCGTGATAGTCGGTGAATTCGATTTCGCACGTGGCCGATGCGCGAATGCCGAGTTTGGGTTCGGTCTTGCCGCGATGGAATCCTTCGCGGCCGGTGTCGATCATGAACGCGGTCACGCCGCGTGCGTGCTTGTCCGGATCGCTCATCGCGAACAGCAAAATATATTTCGCGACGGGACCCGACGTGATCCAGCTTTTCTTGCCGTTGATGACGAAACTTCCGTCGGCCTGCTTCACGGCGCGGCAGCGCATGGCCGTTGCATCGGAACCGGATTGCGGTTCGGTCAGCGCGAACGCGCCGATGGCTTCGCCGCTCGCGATCGGTTTGACGTATTTCTGTTTCTGTTCTTCGGTGCCGAACTTCAGGATGCCGTTGCAGTAAAGTGTGTTGTTCACCGACATGATGGTCGAATGCGCGCAATCGGCCTGTGCGATTTCCATCATCGCCAGCGAATACGAAATCGCATCCATTCCGGCGCCGCCGTATTCGGCCGGCACTTCGATGCCCATCAAGCCGAGCTGGCCCATTTCCTTGATGTTCTCGAGCGGGAATTCGCCGGATTTGTCGAAATCCGCCGCGACGGGCGCGATGCGTTTCTGCGCGAAGTCGCGCGCGATGGCCTGAATCTGCAGTTGTTCTTCGGTGAAGCCGAAATCCATGGAAGCTCCCCAACTTTTGCGAGAATCGTCGCGACGAATATGAGGCGTCACGTATTCGCTTATTCTACCGCGCCAGCGTTCCCGGCGGCGGCAACGCGGCGAAATCGCAGGCGTCGTGCGGAAGTTTGTGGTCGAGCATCCACGGCAGCAATTCCGGCTCGGAGTAGGCCTGTTGCCAGATCACGTGTTGCTGGTTCGCGTATTCGGAATACTTCGGATTCGCGCCCAGCGTACGCAGCGCGCGCACGACCGCGCGCGAGCCGACCATTGCACCGCCGTAACCGGTTTCGATGTTGGTGTCGTTGTCCTTCTCACCGTGGAAAATCCATTGCGGGATATCGGTGATCGAATCCAGTCCGCTCAGTTCTGTCATGCCCGACATCGGCACCGCGGCGGCGAAACAGCGCGGCCAGGTTTTCAGCGCATCCCAAACGCCGGTGGCGCCGTCGGAAATGCCGGTGAGATAAATACGTTTCGCATCGGCCATCGGGTATCGCTTCAACGCATCGGCGACGACGGACGCGATGCGCGACGGCGGCCAATACGCGTGCGTGGTTTCCGGCGCGATGTATACAAGTGGAATATTGTTGTGGATCGCGTTGTCGACGAGCTTGAGCGATCCGTTGCCGTAACCGCCGAGCTGCGTTTCGTTGTTGGTGCCGTCCTGCCAGTCGCCGTGCAGGAAAACGATCAGCGGCAATTTTTCCTCGCCGATGCGGCCCGGCGTGACGATGGCGCGATATGGCACATGCTCCGCATCGGCCGTCCAGAATTTGCCGAGCGCATTGAGTTCCACCGCGCCGACCGGCGACGCGAGCGCCGCCATCATCAGAAAAAACCACCGCTTCAAACGCATGCCTCCGAAAGCCACTTCGACCTTGCCGTCACGATCAAATTCGGGGCGTGAGCGGACGCTGAATCGCGGCGCGTTCGATTGACCCGTTTGGCCGTCCAGAGTACCATTTATCTCTCAATCAAGATGAAAGGATAGACGTTGGACCTCGCGGCGACCTCCGCCCTGCTCCGCCTGCTCTCGGACCCGACGCGCGTGCGTCTGCTCGCGTTGCTGGAGCGCGAGGAACTGACGGTGGCCGAGCTGTCGACGGTACTGCATCTGGCACAACCGCGCGTGTCCACGCATCTGGCGAAA
>DATBAU010000081.1:0-10431 GCA_036271355.1 Rudaea sp.
CTTGCTCGATCAACAGCAGGGAAGCGCGCAAGGAAATCTGAATCCGCGTTTGTACGCGCTCGCCGCGAACACCGCGAACGGCGTGTTCCATGATGTGACGATCGCCAGCAGCGGCGTCGCGAACTGTTCGGTCACCGTGCCCAGCCTGTGCAACAACAGCACGCCGGGACCGAACGGACTCAGCGACGGACTCGCCGGCTATCTGGTCGGCGCCGGTTACGACGAAGCGACCGGACTCGGTTCCATCGACGTCAGCAACATGATCGGAAACTGGAGCGCGCAGACAGCGGGCAACGTGAATCTCGATCAGCATGGCTTGACCGGTTCCTGGTACAACCCAGCCACGGGCGGTCAGGGTTTCGAGTTCGAGGTGTATCCGGATTTGTCCGGCGCGGGTCAAGGATTGTTCACGGCAGGCTGGTTCACGTACGACGCCACCGGTGCCGGCACGCAACGCTGGTACGTGCTTTCAGGCAACGTGAATCAGACGGACACATCGGCGGTGCTGCAAATCGCGGCGGACTACGGCGGCAACTTCAACGCGGCGTCATCGACGCTCACGGAACAATTTTTCGGTACGGCGAGCGTTTCCTTCAGCGATTGCGATCACGGTACGCTGAGCTACAACTTCACCGACGGAAGCGGCCTCAGCGGCACCATGGCGTTGCTGCGACTTGATCCGAACGTCACCTGCGGCACCGCCGGCGACAACGGAGCCGATCCTGAAAACTCGTTGCTGTCCGGCAACTGGTACAACAGCGCGACGGGCGGACAGGGATTAATTTTCGACATCAGTCCGACCGTTAGCAACCTGTTCGCGACGTGGTATACATTTGCAAAAAACGGTGCATCGATCGGTGGCGGCGCGAGCCAGCGCTGGTACACGTTGCAGTTCGGTCCGTTCACCGCGAACACGACCGAAGCGACGGTACCGATCTTCACGACCAGCGGCGGAAAATTCGACAACCCGACGTCGATCACCTCGTCGCAGGTCGGAACCGCAGACGTGAGTTTCCAGAGCTGCACGGCGCTGACGCTGACCTATCATTTCACCAGCGGCGAAAACAGCGGTTCGACCGGAACGATCGCGCTCACGCGCGTGGGCCCGACGCCAGCGGGCTGCAAGCTCTGATGCGTTTCGCTCGCCGGTTGCCGAGCGCGTGAATCGAAATGGATGAGCAGACTATTCGCTCGGCCATCGATCGGCATTGGCAAGCGTCCGCGGCGGGCGACCAGGACGGCGAGCACGCGATCTATCATGACGATGTCGTGTGCGAATATCCGCAGTCGGGCGAGATCATCCGCGGCCGTCAAAATCTGCAGGCGCTTCGAAGCCATCATCCCGGCAAGCCGTCGGGATTTGCGGTCCGAAGAATCGTCGGTCAAAACGATCTGTGGGTTACGCAATACATGATCACCTATGAAGGCAAGGATGCCTATACCGTGAGCATCATGGAGTTTCGCGACGGAAAGGTGTCACGCGAAACGCAATACTTCGCCGACCCGTTCGACGCGCCGGTGTGGCGCGCGCAGTGGGTCGAACGCAGCGCGTAGTCGAGAGCGAATCAAAAACTTTTTCCGCGCGCCGACACCGGCCAGACGATCTCTACTTTTCCGTTGCGCACGCCGACGTACCAATCGTGGAGATTGCAGGTCGGATCGCAATGTCCGGGAACCAGTTTCAGTTTTTCGTTGATGTGCAGCACGCCGTGTTTGTCGTCGAGCACGCCGTGTTCGTCTGATGCGTTGATGTAAGTCACGTCGTCGCGGCCATGGACAATCGGAAGGCCGCTATCGAGCGAGAACGATTTCAGTCCCGCATCGCACACCGCGCGACCGGGTCGCGTGCGGCTCATGATGGACGTCAAAACGAAAAGCGCGTTTTCCCATTCGCCGTGATCGATGCGCTTTCCGTTTTCATCTTCGATGCGGCCGTAATCCGCATCCATGAATGCGTAGCTGCCGCATTGCAATTCGTTGAAAACACCGGACGTGGATTCGAACAAGTACGAACCCGTGCCGCCGCCGGACACGAGTTCCGGTTTCAGTCCAACGTTTTGCAAACCTGCGACGATATCTTTTACGAGCGCGATGGCGACATCCAGTTTGGCCTTTCGCTCGCGAAAGCCGATCAAATGCTGCATCGCGCCCTGGTACGCCTGAACGCCCGCGAATTTCAGGGCCGGTGCATCATCGATGGCTTTCGCGATCTCGATTGCCGCTTCTGGCGTCGTGACGCCGCACCGATCCGCACCGCAATCGATTTCGACGAGACACTCCAGCGTCGTGCCGTTCGCGCGCGCGGCCGCCGAGAGTTCTGCGACGTTCGCAACGTCGTCCACACAAACGATGATTCGCGAACCGTATTTCGGCAAACGCGCGAGTCGATCGATCTTGGCAGGATCGCGCACTTCGTTCGAAACCAGAATGTCCTTGATGCCGCCGCGCGCGAACACGTCGGCTTCGGAAACTTTCTGGCAACACACGCCCACCGCGCCGCCGAGCCGTTCCTGCAATTTCTGCACGTCGACCGACTTGTGCATCTTGCCGTGGCTGCGATGACGCATGCCGTGCGCCTTCGCGTAATTGCCCATCTTCGTGACGTTGCGTTCGAGCGCGTCCAGATCGAGGATCAGGCACGGCGTCTGGATATCCGCCTCGTCCATGCCGGGCAGCGCGGGAATGTCGAAGCCGACGTCGTGCGCGGCGAAATCCGTTTTCGCATCCATGGAAATCTCCGCGACGTTTATTTCAGTGAGGCAGAAGCAACTCGCCGATGGTGAGCGCCAGCGGATACGGCTGGAACTCGTTGCGGTTGGTGAGGATGATCACACTGAAATGCTGCGTCGGCCAGCGCACGATGATGTTGCGGAATCCCATGCTTTCGCCCGAGTGCCACACGGTGTCGTCGCTGATGCGCCAGCCGAATCCGTAGCCCGCGTCGGGATCGCCGCTGGGATCGTGCGGGGTGAACGCGAGATGGCGCGATTCGTCGTTGAGCAGCCGGTCGGAGTACAACGCCGCGTCCCATTTCGCCAGATCGTCGACGGACGAATAAATGCCGCCGTCGCCGCGCGTCGCGCTCGTGACGCTTTGATCCGTCTTCGTCCATTTGCCGTCGACGCGGCTATAACCGAACGCGCGATGCGCGACTTCCGGACCATGCTCGTGTTCGTACATCAACGTGTGATCCATGCCGAGCGGCTGGAAGATGCGTTGCTTCATGAATTCGGCGAGATCCATCCCCGACACGCGTTGAACGATCAACCCCAACAGCACGTAACCACCGTTGCTGTACCGGAACGCGGTGCCCGGTTCGAAATAGAGCCGATGCTGCGTGGCGATCATGTTCAACACGTCGTCGTCGTTGAGTTGCGTCTTGCGATCGTCGGGAACGAGATCTTCGTAATCGATCAAACCACCGGTATGCGTCAGCAAATTTTGAATCGTGATCTTGCCGTCGCTGTCCGGAAGTTCGGGGAGGTATTTTCGAATCGGATCGTCGAGCGTCAGCTTGCCGTCCTGTTTCAGCAACAGAATGCACGCCGCCGTGAATTGCTTGGTGACGGAAGCGAGCCGATAGTTTGTTTCAGGCGCCGCCGTCGTATGCTTTTCGAGATCGGCATATCCGAATCCGCGCCGGATAATCGGTTTGCCATCCTTCACGACGATGAGCGATGCACCCGGCACGTCGCCGGTGTAGCGGCTCATCAGCGCGTTGATGTCGGAAAGGTGCGTTTGTGCATGCGCGCACACCGTCGTCGCCATCCAGACGATGGCCGATACGAAAATCCGTTTGCACATCATGATCGAATCTCCGCGGCGGAAATTATTCACACGCATGCTCGCGCGCGAACGCGAGGTCTTCGAAATCATCGCTGAAATCGGCGCCGGGATCGACTTTGGCCAGATGCAGTTCGCTGCCGCTGTGTTCGGGAAGTCGCAGCCACGCCTCCTCGTTGCCATGATCCCAATGCACGAGGAAGCGGTTATCCACGCGCATGATCTGGCCCGCCAGCTTCGGCGATTTTACCGACGCGAAACGCACCGCATTTCCTTGCGCGCAGATTTTCGCTTCGCCGAGCCACGGATCGCGCCATACACCGAGCGTGTCTTTCAGATCGGCGGCCGTCGCCGGTTTGCGCGATGACGTGTCCGGCACGCGCGATGCGTGTTGCTGATGTTCGTCGCGCGACACTTCATCGGCATAATCCGCCACGCTCCGCGCTTTTTCAGGCGCGGTGAATTGTTTGGTCAGCACTTCGATGAGCACGGTGCGCGCTTCGTCGGCATCGGCGTTGATCAGGAAAACGAAGCCGCTTTTGCGAAACGGCAGCAGCATCGTCGCCGAATACATGCCCGACAGCGTGCCCGTATGCGACACCGTCATCTGGCCGTCGGCATCGGCGATGCGCCAACCGTAGCCGTAACCGTAAAAGAGCGTGCCGTCCCACGCGTGCCGCCGTGCGGAAATCGGCATCGGTGTGTACGCGGTCCATTCCTTGCGCCGCTGTTCCGGCGCCAGCCATGCGAGTTGTTCCGATGTCGGCGCGAGCCAGTTCGTCGCCCACGTCAGCATGTCGTGGAGGCTGCAGCGCACGCCGCCCGCCGAATCCATCGTTTGCGCTTCGACGACGGATCCTTTCATGGTCTCGGCAACATATTTGCCGTCTTCCATCGTGTACGGCGACGCGACGTTGCCGACATCGTCGCGATTCCACGTGCCGATCTGACAACGGCTCATACCGAGCGGCTCGAATACTTCGCGCCGCAGAAGCGTTGCGTACGGCGCGCCGCCGGCGGCGGCCGCGAGTTCGCCGGCGACGATGTACAGCGTGTTGTCGTACGCATAACCGGCGCGAAAACTGTACGCCGGTTTCAGATATTGCAGACCGGCGACGACATCGCTAGGCGTGAAATGATTCGGCGACGGCCACAACATCAAATCGCCGCCGCCTTCGGGCAGGCCGCTGTGATGCACGAGCAAATCGCCGACCTGCATGTTCGTCGTCACCCACGGATCGTTCATGCGGAACAACGGCAGGAATTTTGTGACCGGATCGTTCCAGCGTAATTTGCCTTGTTGCACCAGCCGTGCGAGCAAGCTCGACGTCATCGACTTCGTGTTCGACGCGATGCCGAACAGCGTATCGGCGTCCATCGGTTTGCCGGACGGGAGAGTGCCGACGACGTGCGTGTCGATAACCTTGCCATTGTCGATGATGCCGACGGCGATTCCCGGCAAGTGATAGCGCGCGACGACCGCATCGATCAGCGCATCGAAATGCGCGCGCGGGTTTTCTTTCGTCGCGGCGTGCGCGGAGCAAACGGTTAGCGTCGCCGCCGTCAAAACGAATTTCGCGAATCTGCTCATGCGCTCTCCCAATCCTGCGCCGGTTGTTCGCCGGCGATCATGTCGTCGAACGTCTGCCGCCGCCGCACGACAGCATAACGGCCCTTGTCGAGTAGCACGTCGGCGGGCATCGGACGCGAATTGTAGGTCGATGCCATCGATGCGCCGTAAGCGCCGGTCGTCTTGATCATCAACAAATCGTCCGGCTCGCATCGCGGCAGTTCGCGGTCGCGCGCGAAGATGTCGCTACTTTCGCAAACCGGTCCGACGACGTCGTAGATTTGCGGCGCGCGTCGCTCGCGCGTTACCGGCGCGATGTCATGCCACGCGTCGTACAGACTGGGTCGCAGCAGATCGTTCATGGCCGCATCGACGACGACGAATTTCCGCTGCTCACCATGCTTGATGCGAATTACACGCGTCAGCAGAATCCCGGCTTCGGCGACGAGCCAGCGTCCCGGTTCGAGCAGAATGCGGCCATCGAAGCCGGCGAGCGCGTGCCGAATTACGCCGACGTAATCGTTCACCGCGACCGGTTCGTCGTGATCCGCGCGATACCGCACGCCCAGACCGCCGCCGACATCGATGCACGCGATCGCATGTCCGGCGCCGACGAGTTCACGCCAGAACGCGGCCACGCGTTCGAGCGCCATGCGGATCGGATCGAGCGTCAGCATTTGCGAACCGATGTGCACATGAAGGCCGTCGAGACGAACATGCGAGAGCCGCGCGCTGTCGGCGAACCATCGGCGCGCTTCGTCGATGGAGACACCGAATTTGTTTTCCGATTTTCCGGTGGAAATCTTGGCGTGCGTGAGCGCATCGACATCGGGATTGACGCGCACCGACGCATGCGCCATTGCGTTTCGTTCCATCGCCAGCCGTTGCAGAAGATGCAGTTCGTCTTCCGATTCCACGTTAAATCGCGCGACGCCCGCCTTCAACGCCTCGACGATTTCATCGGCAGTTTTGCCGACGCCGGAAAACACGATGCGTTCGGCCGGAATTCCGGCACGCAAACTGCGCTGCAATTCGCCGCCCGACACGATGTCCGCGCCGAACCCGGCATGTGCCATCAATTGAAGGATGGCGATGTTGGTGTTCGCTTTCGCCGCGTAGCAGACGAGCGCATCGAGACCGCGTAACGCGTTTTTCAACGCATCGATGCGATCGCGGATCGCTGACGCGGAATAGGCGTACAACGGCGTGCCCATGCGCCGCGCGAGCGCCGGCAGGTCGACGCCGTCCCATTGCGTTGCATCGGCGCTGTTCGTCATGTCGGCGAATCGATCAGTCGCCCGCCGCCAGACCGGCCGGACGGCGGCGATCGTTCGCGCCTTCGCGCAGCCCATTTTTCGGATCGATCAGGATGGCTTCGTCGGCGCCCATCGCGTGGACCGGTTTGAATGCGTAACCCATCGCTTCGAGCGTCTTCTTCGTTTCGGGCGTGACCATCCCGTTTTCCATCCAGACTTCCTGCGGATACCACTGCTGATGCATGCGCGGCGCGTTGACGGCTTGCTGCACGTTCATTCCGAAGTCGACGACGTTGAGTATACTTTGCAACGTTGTGGAAATGATGGTGGCGTTGCCGGGGCTGCCTGTCAGCATGAACGGTTTGCCATCGCGCATGACGAGCGTCGGTGTCATCGAACTGAGCGGACGCTTGCCCGGTTCGACCTGATTGACCTTGCCCTGCACGAGGCCGGCCGCGTTGGCGGTGCCGGGCTTGGACGTGAAATCGTCCATCGTGTCGTTAAGGAAAAAGCCCGTGCCTTCGGCGATCCGCCGCGTGCCGAACAGGAAATTGATGGTGTAGGTGACGGCAACCGCATTGCCGAATTTGTCGGCGACGGAATAGTGCGTGGTGTGATCGCCTTCGGCAGCGCCGAGTTCGCCTTTGATATCCGACGACGATGTCGCCTTGTCCGCAACGATCGTCGCGCGCAGTTTTTCCGCGTGCGCGGGCGAGAGCAACGCGTCGATCGGGTTGTGCACGAACGCGGGATCGCCGAGGAACGTGTTGCGGTCGGCGAACGCGCGGCGTTCGGCTTCGGCGAAATAATGCACGGCGTTCACGGAGCCGTAGCCCCATTTCTCGAACGGATACGGCGTGATGATCTGCACGATCTCGCACAGCGTCGTGCCGCCCGAACTCGGCGGCCGCGACGAGACAATGGTATAGCCGCGATAGCTGCATTCGATCGGCTTGTCCCATTGCACGGTGTAGTCGGCGAAATCCTGCAGCGACAGAATGCCGCCATTGGCGTCGCTCGCTTTCACCACGGCTCGTGCGATGTCGCCTTTGTAGAACGCATCGCTGCCGCCGGCGGCGATCAACTCAAGCGTGTGCGCGAGATCTTCCTGCACCAGACGCTCGCCCGCGACGAACGGTTTGTCGTGATTGAGGAAGATGGCGGCGACATTCGGATGTTTCGCGAAATCCTCGACGCCGTCGTTGAGGATGTTGACGTCGCCTTGCTCGAGCGCGTAACCGTCGCGCGCGAGTTCGATCGCTGGCGCGATCACTTGTTTGAGCGGCAGCGTTCCGTATTTTTCGAGCGCCGTGTCGAATCCCATCACGCTGCCCGGCACGCCGACGCCGAGATACGAATCGGTACTGCGGTTCGGCACGACGTTGCCGTGCGCATCCTGAAACATCGTCGGCGTCGCGCGCGCCGGCGCTTTTTCGCGGAAGTTGAGGAAGACGTTGCGGCCGTCCTTCAGATGGATCGTCATGAATCCGCCGCCGCCGATGTTGCCGCAGCACGGATGCACCACCGCTTCGGCGTAACCGACCGCGACGGCCGCGTCGATCGCGTTGCCGCCCGCTTTGAGCATGCGCACGCCGGCCATCGTCGCGAGATGCTGCGCGCTGACCACCATGCCGCGATGGCCGATGACCGGCTTGTCTTTCGCTAGCGCGTCGCGTGTTTCGGCGGGCGCGTCGTGAATCGCCAGCGGCGCGGCTTTGACATTGACTGATGCGCCGAACGCAGCGAGTGCAATCAATGAGGAAACAACTATCGTCATCGTCCGCCCCAAAATCCGGGTGAAGGTGGCGACAGCAGACCATCCTGCAACGTCACGCCACCGGTGTGATCGTGTTCGAGCCACAGCGGTCCGTCGAGATCGATGAAGTCGGCTTCGCGCGCAACTTCGAGCGCCGGCGCGATGCCGAGCGATGAACAAATCATGCAGCCGACCATCACGCCGAATCCGTCGGCGCGCGCGGCGCGCAACAAGCGCCACGCTTCGGTCAGTCCGCCGGTTTTGTCCAGCTTGATGTTGATCGCCTGATAGCGATTGCGCAATCGCGGCAAGTCCGCGACGGTGTGACACGATTCGTCCGCGCAAATCGGAATTCGGCTCGTGAAGTCGAGCAACGCAGCGTCGGCGTCGGCCGGCAGCGGTTGTTCGAGCAGGCTGACCGACGCGCGCTCGAGCGCAGGTTGAATATTGCGCAGGATGTCGATCGTCCAGCTTTCGTTGGGATCGACGATGAGTTTCGCCGACGGCGCCGCGCGGCGCACGGCTTCGATGCGTTCGGCCGGACCGTCGGCGCCGACTTTGATCTTGATCAGTCTCGCATCCGAAATGCGCGACGCGGCCTTCTCCATTTCCTGCGGCGAATCGATGGTGACCGTCAGCGCCGTCACGAGCGGCGCGTGTCGCGGACGCGCGAGTTGTCGCCACACGGGAACATCGTTGAGTCGGGATTCCAAATCCCACAACGCACTGTCCAACGCGTTGCGCGCCGCGCCCGCGCCGATGCGCGCCTGCAATTCGTCGCGACCCATGCCGACGCAAATATCGCCGCGCAGCGATTCGATTTCGTCGATCACCGATGCGATCGATTCGCCATAACGCGCGTACGGAACCGATTCGCCGCGTCCGACGTGATCGCCGTGCGTGAGTTCGGCGACCACGACATCGGCGGCATGCTTCACGCCGCGCGAGATGCGGAACGGTGCTCTCAGTGGCGCGGTTTGATTCCGGACAGTTAAACCGCGCAGCATGAAAGCAGATTGTCCACGAGGGATTCGACGCCCATGGTGACCGGATCCTGACATGGCAGCCCGAGACGGTCGCTGATCTCGCGGCACGCCGCTATCGCTTTGTCGTCGGGAAGGTTCGACGTGTTGAGCGCGACGCCGACAGCTTTGACATCGGGATTGGTCAGACGCGCCGCGACGAGGTTCGCTTCGAGACAACGCGCGAGATCGGGCAGCGGAAATTCCGGAATACCGCGCATGTGGCTGCGCGTGGGTTCGTGGCATAACACGAGTGCGTCGGGTTGCGCGCCGTGCAGCAATCCGAGCGAGACGCCGGCGTAGGACGGATGGAACAGCGAGCCTTGTCCTTCGATGAGATCCCAACCGCCGTCGTTGCGTGCCGGCGAAATCAGTTCTGTCGCTCCGGAAATGAAATCGGAGATGACGGCGTCGACCGATATGCCGCTGCCCGCGATGAAGATGCCGGTTTGGCCGGTCGCGCGGAAATCCGCGGCGAGTCCACGCTTGCGCATGCTGCGTTCGATCGCGAGCGTGGTGTACATCTTGCCGACCGAACAGTCCGTACCGACGGTGAGCAGACGACGACCGGCGCGTTTGCGACCGTTGCCGACGGGAATCTTTTTCGTGTATTCGCGCGCGTCGAACAGCACGCGGCCGTTGCGCGCGGCGGCGGCGACGATGTCCGGATTCTCTCGCAGTTTTTCGTGCAGACCCGAGATGACATTCAGACCGGCGTCGAGCGCGGCGACGATATCGGCGATCGTCTCGCGCGCCATCACGCCGCCGGCGTTCGCGGTGCCGATCACCATCGTGTCGGCGCCGTGGGCTTTGGCGAGCGCCGGTTTCATTTCCGTCAATCCGAGCGTCACGCGCGTGCTGGGCTGCCGGTATTGGCCGATGCACCAGTCGGGTCGCCAGTATGCGAGGCCACGCGCGGTTTTGATGGCAAGGTCGTCGACCGCGCCGCCGAGATACAGCAGATACGGTGGTCCCCAATGGCCGTCGCCGACCACGTTGCCCTGGTTAGACATGAATCCCTGCTCCACCCCAAATACGATCGGC
>DATBAU010000082.1:0-15402 GCA_036271355.1 Rudaea sp.
AACGACTATTTCGACGAGGAGAAGACGATCATCGTGACCACGCATCAGATCGAGGAAATCGAACACATCCTCACGGATCTGTTGTTCATCCGCGACGGCAAGATCGTGCTCGACGCGACGATGGACCAGGTCGGCGAGCGATTCTCCGAAGTGATGGTGAATCCGGACAAGGTCGACGCCGCGCGCGCGCTCAAGCCGCTGCACGAACGGCAAGTGTTCGGCAAATCGATTTTCCTCTTTGACGGCGTCGATCAGGCGCGACTCGCCGAACTCGGCGAACTGCACAAACCGAGCGTGGCCGATCTGTTCGTCGCGACGATGAAAGGAACCTACCAATGAGCGCTGTGCTTCCGACAAACAAATTCAGCTGGCTGGTGCGGCGCGAATTCTGGGAATACCGCGGCGCGTTCTTCTGGGCACCGCTGATCACCGCGATGATCATGTTGGCGATCATGGTGATGATGCTGGTCGTCGCCGAAGTAACCGCCCAACAGCATGGCGTTAACTTGAACGTGTTCAATCTTTCCAGCATCACGTCGCACGTTTCGGACGGCGACATCGAACAAGTCCATTCAGCACTCGACGTAAGCCTGATGGGATTGTGCTTCCCGATCGTGGTCGTCTTGTTTTTCGTGCTGTTCTTCTACGGACTCGGTTCGCTCCACAACGACCGCGCCGATCGCAGCGTGTTGTTCTGGAAGTCGTTGCCGTTGTCAGACACCGAAACGGTTCTGGCAAAACTTTTTGCGATCACACTGCTGGCGCCGGTACTCTCTATCGTGGCGATCATCCTGCTGCAGATCGGCTTCCTTGTGCTCATCACGGTTTACTTCATGTTCCACGGGTCCAACGCGATTGCATTGTTGTGGTCGCCGTCTCACCTGATCGTTCTTTGGTTCCGATTGATTTTGCGCATTCCAGTCAACGCGCTGTGGGCGTTGCCGAGCGTCGGCTGGTTGTTTCTGTGCTCGAGTTTCGTGCGCTCCAAACCGTTCCTTTGGGCGACGCTGGTGCCGATCCTCTCGGGCGTTCTGGTCATGTGGTTCAGTCTCATGCAGACCTTCTCCCTGACCAGCATGTGGTATTGGAAGAACATAGTGGGACGCGCCCTCCTAAGTATCTTCCCGGGGAGCTGGGTGTGGTTCGACTTCACACCGGCCACATTCGCCAACATCAAAAATCCGTCGCAGGTCACCGATGCGTTCCTTTCGCTCGACGCGCTCGGCCATCAACTTACGTCGCCGAATCTGTGGATTGGCGCCCTGGTCGGTGCGGGCATGATCGCGCTGTCGATCCATTTCCGCCGTCAACGCATCGAAGCGATCGCCTGACCGGAAAACGCAAGCGCAAAAAAAGCCCGGGACTTTCATCCCGGGCTTTTTTATTTTTTCCGATCAGCGAATCGTGTCGGAGATGACGCGATACGCGTTGGCACCCTGCTTCTGCAATCCATTTTGGCCGAGGTTGAAATCACCGTCGAGCCAGAAGCGCAGATACGTCGCACCTTCCAGACGCACGACGATGGCAGCGGACTTCGCGATATACACGACATCACCGGAACGAAGGTCGCTCGGTCGCACCGACGTGGCGACATCTTTGCCTTCCGCGTATTGCTGCTGCAGCGCTTTGCGATCCGGCGAGTTCGCCGCCGGAACCGTCGCCGCGAAATGTCCCGACACCGTTTTCGTTCGCAGCACAACGGCCGCATTTTCGCGAATCGGGTCGTTCACCTTGTAGTGATTGTCGCCGAGCGGCAGAAGCTCGACGCGGTCGAGATTCAGATCGCCGTCGAGCCAATAGAACTGCGAATGCGCACCGCCGCGTCGAACCACGCCGCGGAACTGGCCGTCGACGAAAATCTGATCGTCCTTAAGCAACTGCGCCGCCGTGATCGTGCCATCGGCCTCGCGACCGCCGTTGAGATGCTGAAGCATCGCGGACTTCTGCGCGGCGAGTTTGTCGGCGGCATCTTTCTCCGCCTTCGCTTTCGCCGCTGCGTCGGCAGCAGCTTTCGCCGCTTGCTGACGCGCAGCTTCCGCCCTCGCCGCTTCGGCGCGCGCACTTTCCTGTCGCGCTAATTCCTGACGTGCCGCTTCCGCGCGCGCCGCTTCGGCCCGCGCTGCTTCCTGGCGCGCGGCGTCTTCGCGTTCGGCTTGTGCACGCGCCGCTTCCAGGCGGGCGGCTTCCGATCGTGCCGCTTCGGCTTTCTGCGCCTCGACTTTCGCCGCGGCGGCCTTCGCATCGGCTGCGGCGGCATCGGCTTTCGCCTTGCCGTCTTCGATGCGCACAAGAACGTTCTCGAAAAATCCTTCCTTCATCTGCACGTCGACATTGGCCGCACCCGCATGCAGTTTTGCGGCGACTTTCGACTGCCAGTAATTCGGCGCCGTCACCACCACATGCTTGCCCGCCGCGGCGGCTTGCCGCGCGATATCGGCGAGCTTTGCATCGCCCGCACCCGAGAGGAAATCCTTTCCGTCGACACTCACCTCCTGCGCCCACACGGCCGAAGCCATCAAGGCGGTCGACATCAACGCCGCCGCCAGTACGTTACGTTTCAACACGTTCATCTCCGCAAACCCCTGTTTCCTGTTACGCATTTCAAAACGGGCGAGTGTGCCCGCAACCCCAGCGGCCGCATGTGCCTTTCGGCATGTCGGCACGCCTCTTTACACTTCAACCGCCGGCGGAACCACCGTGAATGCCGCCTTTCGTGAGCGCCGCCGGATCGAGCAGTTCTTTCAGTTTTGCTTTCGACAGTCCCGTCGTTTCCAGCGCGACATCGAGAATCGGCCGCCCCTGCTTGTAGGCCTGCTTCGCCGTCGCCGCGCCCTTTTCATAACCGATCACAGGATTGAGCGCCGTGACGAGAATCGGATTCTTGTCGAGCGCTTCCTTGATGTGATCCTCGCGCACCTTGAATCCCGCGATGGCGCGATCGGCCAATGCACGCGTGGCGTTGGCGAGAATTTCGATACTCTGCAAAAGATTCAGCGCGACCACCGGCAACATCACGTTCAACTGGAAATTGCCGCTTTGGCCGGCAATCGTGATCGTGGTGTCGTTGCCGATCACCTGCGCGCAGACCATCGTCATCGCTTCGGGAATCACGGGATTCACTTTGCCCGGCATGATCGACGATCCCGGTTGCAACGCCGGCAGTTCGATTTCACCCAAGCCCGCGAGCGGACCGGAATTCATCCAGCGCAAATCGTTCGCGATCTTCATCAGCGAACAGGCGAGCGTTTTCAGCTGGCCCGACAATTCGACCGCCGCATCCTGCGACGACATGCCTTCGAAGAAATTCTCCGACGATTCGAATTTCACGCCGGTCGCCTTGCGCAACTCATCGCAAACTTTCGGACCGAGTTTCGCGTCCGCATTGATACCCGTGCCGACCGCCGTTCCACCTTGCGGCAACTGGCGAACGCGCTTCAGCGCATCGTGCAAACGCGCGATGTTCGATGCGATCTGCGCCGACCAACCGCCGAGTTCCTGACCGAACGTGACCGGCATCGCATCCATCAAATGCGTGCGACCGGTCTTCGCGACGTTGTTCAATTCTTTCGCGCGCTTGTCCAGCATCTTTTTCAGATGTTCCAGCGAGGGCAGCAGCTTTTCCGAAACGGTGAGCGCGGCGCTCACGTGAATCGCGGTCGGGATCACGTCGTTCGACGATTGTCCGTTGTTCACGTCGTCATTCGGATGCACCTTTGTGCCGGCCTGCGTCGCGACGTGCGCGATGACCTCGTTCGCATTCATGTTCGACGATGTGCCCGAACCGGTCTGGAACACATCGATCGGAAAATGTGCGTCGAACTCGCCGGCAGCAACACGCTCGGCCGCTTTTCGAATCGCCTTCGCCTTGTTCTTCGCCAGGTGGCCGAGATCCGCGTTCGCCTGCGCGGCGGCTGACTTGATCAGGCCCAGCGCGCGGATGAACTCGCGCGGCATGGTCAGACCCGAAATCGGAAAATTGTCGATCGCGCGTTGCGTCGTCGCGCCGTACAACGCGTCGGACGGCACTTTGAGCTCGCCCATGCTGTCGCGCTCGATGCGAAAATCGGCCATTGGAAACTCCGTGAAATAGGAATAAAGGACAGGTCCACCCAGTCCGTAATTATAGCGTCGCGGTGTATGATTCGCTCATTACCTCACGACGACCTTTTCCTTCGATCAAGGCCGCCCATGTCGCATTCCGAACTGACCGCCCTGTCGCCGCTGGACGGCCGTTACGCTGCGAAAGTCGAGCCGTTGCGCCCGATTTTCAGCGAATACGGACTCATGCACCGCCGCGTGCTTGTCGAAGTGCGCTGGCTGATGGCGCTGGGCGACGAAAAATCCATCGTGGAAGTCGCGCCAATGTCCGCGTCCGCACGGCAGGCGCTGGAGACGCTGGCAAGCGGTTTTTCGTCGCAGGATGCCGAAGCGATCAAGGCCATCGAGGCGACGACGAATCACGACGTCAAAGCCGTCGAATATTTCATCAAGGAACGTATCGGCGGCAACGCCGAGTTGAGCAAGGCGAAAGAGTTCGTCCACTTCGCCTGCACGTCGGAAGACATTAATAATCTTTCATACGCACTGATGCTGCGCGATGCGCGCGACGACGTGCTGTTGCCTTCGCTCGATAAAGCGATAGCGCGCCTGCGCAACATGGCGCACACGATGTCGTCGATGGCGATGCTCTCGCGCACGCACGGACAAACCGCGTCGCCGACCACGCTCGGAAAGGAACTCGCGAACGTCGTCGAACGCCTGAATCGCCAGCGCGCGCAGATCGCGCACGTCGAACTGCTCGGCAAGATCAACGGCGCGGTCGGCAACTACAACGCGCACGTCGTCGCTTATCCGGATGTCGACTGGAAAACCTTGAGCGAACGTTTCGTCGAATCGCTCGGCCTGGTCTGGAACGAATACACGACGCAGATCGAACCGCACGATTGCATCGCCGAACTGTGCGACGCAATCCGCCGCAGCAACACGATCCTGATCGATCTGTGCCGCGACGTGTGGGGTTACATTTCGCTCGGCTATTTCCGTCAGCAGACGAAAGCGGGCGAAGTCGGGTCGTCGACGATGCCGCACAAAGTCAATCCGATCGATTTCGAAAATGCGGAAGGCAATCTCGGACTCGCCAACGCGTTGCTCGCGCATTTCGCCGAAAAGCTGCCGATCTCGCGCTGGCAACGCGATCTCACCGACTCGACCGTCCTGCGCGCCCTCGGCACCGCGTTTGGGCACAAGCAAGTCGCGCTCGAATCGCTGCTGCGCGGCTTGTCGAAACTTACGCCCGATCCGGCACGACTCGCCGCCGACCTCGATGCGAACTGGGAAGTCCTCGGCGAAGCCGTGCAGACCGTCATGCGCCGCTACGGGTTGCCCGAGCCGTACGAGCAATTGAAAACGCTCACACGCGGCCAAGGCATCACGCGCGACTCGCTACAGAAATTCATCAACGGACTGGTGATTCCCGACGACGCGAAGCGCCGCCTGCTCGCGCTGACGCCGGCGACGTATCTCGGATTGGCCGTGTCGCTCTCCAGCGAAATCTGATCGTGCGCGCACCGCCGATCGAAGTCCGCGCAAAACGCGGCGCGATGCTCGGCATGCCGCCGTCGAATTTCCTTCGCGATTACTGGCAGAAAAAACCGCTGCTGATTCGTGGCGCCTTCGCATCTGCCGAATGGATGAAGCCGAACGATCTGGCCGGACTCGCATGCGAGGAACTCGCACTCTCGCGCATCGTTCAGCACGACGCGAAACGCGATCGGTGGAAAGTCCGCAATGGCCCGTTCGCCGAATCGGATTTCGCGAAACTTGGCAACCGCGACTGGACACTCCTCGTGCAGGACGTCGACAAGTGGGATGTGGACGTCGCCGCGATACTTCCACATTTCAATTTCGTTCCATCGTGGCGCGTCGATGACGTAATGATCAGCTACGCCGAAGAGGGCGGCGGCGTCGGCGCGCACGTCGATCACTACGATGTATTCCTCATTCAAGGTCTCGGCCAACGACGCTGGCGCATCGACGATCGTAAAAATGCGCCGACGACATTCCGCGACGACGTCGAACTAAAACTGCTGAAGCATTTCGATCCGACGCACGAGTGGATTCTCGACGCGGGGGACATGCTCTATCTGCCGCCCGGCGTGCCGCACCAAGGCGTCGCCATCGGCGATTGCATGACGTATTCGGTCGGCATGCGTGCGCCGTCGCAAGCCGAACTGCTGATCGATTTCGCCGAGTCGGTCGCCGAACCGCTGGGCGAAGAAGCACGCCTCGTCGATCCGGATTTATCGCCGAGCACCAACGCCGACGAAATCACGCCGGATTCGATCGGGCGTGTTCGCGCCGCGTTGCCGTGGCTCGGCGCCGTCGACGACGCGCAGTTCACTGATTGGTTCGGCCGATACATCACGCGATACCGCGCCGCGCACGAAGCCGCGCCGGGTTCCAGACCGATCACGACGAAACGCCTCGCCGAAAAACTCGCGACGCACTCTGTCGCACGAAATCCATGGAGCCGAATCGCGTGGGCGCGATCTCGTTCGCGCGCAACGTTGTTCGTCGCCGGCGACAGCTTTCCGTGTTCGATCGCTGCCGCGAAACTGATCGCAGGCTCACGCAAAATCGACGGGCGCGATCTGCTGAAACATGCGTCGTCGTTTCCGCTTTTCGCGGAGCTGATCAATCGCGGACATTGGACGTTGATTCGATAGAATACCCGCATGATTCCGGACAACTTCACCATCGATGCCGCGGACTGGTCGAACGACGCCGACCGCGACGCATGCATGCGCGTGCGCGAAACCGTCTTTCAGCTTGAACAGAAGGTCCCGCGCGAAGACGAGATCGACATTTTCGATCCCACCGCGCGCCACGTCCTCGCGCGCGATCTGCAAGGCAATCCGATCGGTACGGGACGGCTGACGACGCAGCACGTCATCGGCCGCATGGCGGTCGAGCAGGCATGGCGTTCGCGCGGCGTCGGCGCGGCGACGCTGCAGCGTCTGATCGAACAGGCGCGCGCACTGAATTATCCGTCCGTCGAATTGCATGCGCAGACGCACGCGGTCGCGTTCTACGAAAAATTCGGTTTCGCCAAATACGGCGACGAATTCCTCGAATGTGGTATCGCCCACGTTCACATGCGCATGGATCTCGCGCCGAATCCGATTCCAGAACGCGCGGGTCCGAGCCCGCGACCGGATGTCACCGTCGTTCAAGTCACCGATTGCGACGGTGCCGTCGTCGAAACGTTGAAACTCATCGCCGCAACGCGCCGCGAGCTATGTATCTACACGCGCGATCTCGATGCTGCGCTGTTCGACAACGAACCGGTGCTCGACGCGCTGAAGCAACTCAGCATTTCCGGCCGTGGCGTCTCGATCCGCGTCATCGTGCAGGAACCGCGCGTTCCGGCGCAGCGCGGACATCGGCTCATCGCGCTGTCACAGCGCATGCCGAGCGTTTTCGCGCTGCGCACGCCGACGCAGGACGAAGACCTGCACTATCCTTCGGCCTTCGTCGTGAACGATGTGCGCGGATTCTATTTCCGCACGCTCGGCAGCCGGTTCGACGGCGAAGCGGTGAATTACGCGCCCGGTCAGCACGCGCAATACCTCGATTTCTTCAATCGCGTCTGGGAACGCTCCGAGCCGAGCGAGGAACTGCGTCAGCTCGCGCTTTGAACCCTTGATTTTCTGCGGGTAGATGACACCTTACTACCGTTCCCGCAGCGCAACACGACAGGTATAATCCGGGGCTTGCGCGTCCCCTCGTTCGACGCGCCTCTCCACCACGGCGGATCAGCGTGAGCGTCAACCTACTCGAGCAGTTTTCTTCTTCCTCCCAGTTGTCAGGCGGCAACGCCGCATTCATCGAAAATCTCTACGAAAACTATCTGCGCGACGCGTCGTCCGTCGCGCCCGAATGGAAAAAATACTTCGACACGTTCCGCGGCCGCGAAGCCGGCGACGTGCCGCATTCGGATGCGATCCTACGCATCGAGCAGGCGCAGAAACTCAACAGTCACGCGCGCGACGTCACCGCCGCTCCGGCCGGCGACACCGTTTCCGAAAAACAGGCCGCCGTCCTCAAGCTCGTCACGGCGTATCGTTCGCGCGGCCATCTCGCCGCCGATCTCGATCCGCTCGGCATGGCGCAGAAACTCGACGCGCCCGATCTGGATCCGTCATTCCACGGACTCACGCCTTCCGATCTAGAAACAGAATTCTCGACCGGTTCGATCGCCGGACCGAAACGTCTGAAACTGAAAGACCTCGTCGCCTGGCTGAAGGCAACCTACGCGACGAACATCGGCGCGGAATTCATGCACATCAGCGACGCCACGCAGCGCCGCTGGGTTCACGAGCGTCTCGAATCGTTCGGCGGAAAATTCAATCTCACCGTCGACGAACGCAAGCACACGCTCGAACAGCTCACGCAAGCCGAAGGTCTCGAGCGTTATCTGCACACGAAATACGTCGGCCAGAAACGCTTCTCTCTCGAAGGCGGCGACAGCATGATGCCGTTGCTCGACGAACTCGTCCGTCAAGGCGGGAAAGACGGCGTGCGCGACATGGTGATCGGCATGGCGCATCGCGGCCGGCTCAACGTGCTGGTGAACCTGCTCGGCAAAGCGCCGCAAAAACTATTCGCCGAATTCGAAGGCAAGTTCGATCATCCCGACGATCCGGCGCATTCGGGCGACGTGAAGTACCACATGGGTTTCAGCGCCGATGTGAAAACGCCGGGTCACACTGTCCATCTCGCGCTCGCATTCAATCCGTCTCATCTGGAAATCGTGAATCCCGTCGTCGCCGGTTCGGTACGCGCGCGCCAGACGCGTCGCGGCGATGACGCGAAAGAACAAGTCGTGCCGATCCTGATCCACGGCGACGCCGCCCTCGCGGGGCAAGGCGTCAACATGGAACTGCTGAACATGTCGCAGGCGCGCGGTTTCACGGTCGGCGGCTCGATCCATGTCGTGGTGAACAATCAGGTCGGTTTCACCACGTCCGACCCGGATGACGCGCGCTCGACGTTGTACTGCACCGACGTCGCCAAGATGGTCAACGCGCCGGTCCTTCACGTGAACGGCGACGATCCGGAAGCCGTCGTGTTTTGCGCACGTCTCGCATTCGATTATCGGTTGCAGTTCAAGCGCGATGTCGTCATCGATCTCGTCTGCTATCGCCGTCAAGGTCACAATGAAGCCGACGAACCGGCCGCGACGCAGCCGTTGATGTATCAGGTGATCCGCGCACGTCCGACCGTTCGCGAGCTGTACGCGAAACGTCTCGCCAGCGAAAACGTTATCGCCGAGAACGACGCGAAGACGATGGTCGATGCATACCGCGCCAAACTCGACGCCGGAACGCCGATCGCCGACATCGACAGCAACGTCAAGGATGCGTACGCGATCGACTGGACCAAATACATCGGCGCGAAACTCGATCAGCCCGTGAAAACCGGCGTCGCCGCCGACAAACTCGCGGCGCTCAACAAAAAGATTCTCGACATCCCGGCGAACGTCACGGTGCATCCGCGCGTCGCGAAGATCTACGACGATCGCCACAAAATGGCCGCCGGCGAACAGCCGATGGATTGGGGTTTCGCGGAGAATCTCGCGTACGCCACGCTGATCGATCAAGGTTTCGATTTGCGATTGGTCGGTCAGGATTCCGGACGCGGCACGTTCTTCCATCGCCACGCCGTGCTGCACGATCAGAACAGCAACGCGATCTATCTGCCGCTCGCGACGGTGCGCTCGAATGCGCACGTCAGCGTGATCGATTCGCTGTTGTCCGAAGAAGCCGTGATGGCATTCGAATACGGCTTCTCGACCGCCGATCCAAACACACTCACCTTGTGGGAAGGCCAGTTCGGCGATTTCGCGAACGGCGCGCAAGTCGTGATCGATCAGTTCATCAGTTCCGGCGAATCGAAATGGGATCGCCTGTGCGGACTCGTGCTGCTGTTGCCGCACGGTTACGAAGGTCAGGGTCCGGAGCATTCGTCGGCGCGTCTCGAACGTTATCTGCAACTGTGCGCGCTGCAGAACATGCAGGTTTGCGTGCCGACGACCCCCGCGCAGATGTTTCATCTGTTGCGTCGACAAATGGTGCGCGATTGCCGCAAGCCGCTCGTCGTACTCACGCCGAAGTCATTGCTGCGTCACAAACTTGCCGTATCGACGCTCGATGAATTGTCGAAGGGAAAATTCCAGCTCGTCATCCCGAACTCGACCGCGAAGGCCGGCGCGAAAACGCGTCGCGTCGTGTTGTGTTCTGGCAAGGTTTACTACGATCTCATCGAGGACGCCGCCAAGCGCAAGGTCGACGACGTCGCCATCGTTCGCGTCGAACAGCTTTATCCGTTCCCGCGCGCCGAGATCAAGGAAGAACTCGCGAAATATCCGGCCGCGAAGGAAATCGTGTGGTGTCAGGAAGAGCCGATGAACCAAGGCGCGTGGTACCAGATCCAGCATCACCTGCTTTCCGTCATCGCGGACGAGCATTCGCTGCACTACGCCGGCCGCGTTCGCTCCCCCTCGCCTGCCGCGGGACATCTGAGCGCGCATGTCGCCGAACAGAAAACGCTCGTCGAACAAGCGCTGGTCGGCCCGCCGGGTTTCGATCACGCTGCTGAATAATTATACAAATATATAAATTCACAGGACTCCCGACATGACACTTGAAGTCAAAGTACCCGTTCTGCCGGAATCGGTTTCCGACGCCACCATCGCGACCTGGCACAAGAAAGCCGGCGACGCAGTGAAGCGCGACGAAAACCTGGTCGATCTGGAAACCGACAAGGTCGTGCTCGAAGTGCCCGCGCCCGCCGACGGCGTGCTGAAGGAAATCAAACAGCAGACCGGCGCGACGGTGACGAGTCAGCAATTGCTTGCCGTGATCGAGGAAGGCGCCGCAGCAGCCATTCCGGCAAAAGCAGAGGCGCCGAAAGCCGCGCCCACGCCGGCTCCAGCGGCTGCACCCTCCGCGCCAAAAACCGCAGCACCCGCGCCGACTGCCGCGAAAACGAGCGAGCTTTCACCAGCCGGTCAGCGCGTCGCTACGGAAAACAAGATCGATCCGTCGCAAGTTCCCGGCACCGGACGCGGCGGTCAAGTGACGAAAGAAGATCTCGTCAACTTCATGCGCACCGGCGCAGCGGCACCAGTTGCGAAAGCGCCATCGGCCGCAGCAGCCACTCCGGGTGCTCGTCCGGAAGAACGCGTGACGATGACGCGCATGCGCGCCAAGATCGCCGAGCGTCTGATGCAGTCGAAGAATTCCATCGCGATGCTGACCTCGTTCAACGAGATCAACCTCGCGAAAGTCTCGGCGATGCGTAAGGAACTCGGCGAAGCGTTCGAAAAAGCGAACGGCATCAAACTCGGCTTCATGAGTTTCTTCGTGAAGGCGGCTTGCGAGGCGCTGAAGCGTCATCCGATCGTCAACGCGTCGGTGGACGGCAACGATGTCATCTATCACGGCTACCAAGATATTTCGGTCGCCGTCTCGACGGACAAAGGTCTCGTCACGCCGGTGTTGCGCGATGCGCAATCGATGAGCTTCGCCGACATCGAAAAACAGATCGCCGCGTACGCGAAAGCATCGCGCGAAGGCGGACTCAAACTCGAAGACCTGCAAGGCGGCACATTCACGATCACCAACGGCGGCACGTTTGGCTCGCTATTCTCCACGCCGATCGTCAATCCGCCGCAGAGCGCAATCTTGGGCATGCACACGATCAAAGAGCGCGCGATCGTGCAGGACGGTCAGGTCATCGCCGCGCCGATGATGTACGTCGCGATCAGTTACGACCATCGCATCATCGACGGCAAGGACGCGGTGCTGTTCCTCGTCGACATCAAGAATCAGCTCGAGAATCCGCAGCGCATGCTGCTCGGCATGTAATCAAGGAACGACATGAGCGACCAATTCGACGTCATCGTCATCGGCGGCGGCCCGGCGGGATATCACGCCGCGATCCGCGCCGCGCAACTCGGCATGAAGGCCGCCTGCGTGGACGCGTGGGCCGGCAAGGACGGCAAAGCCGCGCTCGGCGGAACGTGCCTCAATGTCGGCTGCATTCCGTCGAAGGCAATGCTCGATTCGTCGAAGCAGTTCTACAACCTCACGCACTCGTTCAAGGACCACGGCATCTCGACGAGCGACGCGAAAATCGACGTCAAGACGATGGTCGGCCGCAAGGACAAGATCGTCAAACAATTCACAGGCGGCGTCGCGCTGCTATACAAATCGAACAAGATCACGCCCTACTTCGGCACCGGCAAATTGCTCAAGGACCGCAAAGTCGAAGTCACCGCCAACGACGGTTCGAAGCAGACGATCTCGGCGACGAACGTGATCATCGCCACCGGTTCGGTCCCGATCGAGTTGCCGTTCGCGAAGTTCGACAACAAGTTCATCGTCGACAACGCCGGCGCGCTCGATTTCGACGCGGTGCCGAAGAAACTCGGTGTCATCGGCGCGGGCGTGATCGGACTCGAACTCGGCAGCGTGTGGCGTCGACTCGGCGCGGAAGTCACGATACTCGAAGCGCTGCCGGATTTCCTCGGCACGGCCGATCGCGACGTCGCGAAAATCGCCGCGCGCGAATTCGTGAAGCAAGGTCTCGACATCAAACTCGGCGCGAAAGTAAGCAAGGCCGAAATCAAAGGCAACGCGGTCGAGCTGACTTACACCGATGCGAAGGGCGAACAGAAACTCGTCGTCGACAAACTGCTCGTCGCCGTCGGACGTCGCGCGTACACGAAGAATCTTTTCGCCGACGACACCGGTGTGAAACTCGACGATCGCGGCCGCATCGCTGTCGACGAACATTGCTGGACCGGCGTCGAAGGCGTGTGGGCCGTTGGCGACTGCGTGCGCGGCGCGATGCTCGCGCACAAGGGATTCGAGGAAGGCATGGCCGTCGCGGAGCTCATTGCGGGCAAAGCCGGGCACGTCAACTACGACACGATCCCGTGGGTTATCTACACCGAACCGGAAATCGCCTGGTCCGGAAAGACCGAAGAGGAATTGAAGAAAGCGAATGTGCCGTACAAAGTGGGTACGTTTCCGTTCGCCGCCGTCGGACGCGCGGTTGCGATGAACGACAGCGTCGGACAAGTGAAAGTGATCGCGCATGCCGAAACCGATCGCATCCTCGGTGTGCATATGGTCGGGCCGGAAGTGTCCGAACTCATCGCCGAAGCTGTCGTCGCGATGGAATTTCACGGATCGGCTGAAGACCTTGCTCGCATCGTGCATGCGCATCCGACGTTGAGCGAAGCGGTGCATGAAGCGGCGTTGTCGGTGGACAAGCGGTCGATTCATAAGGTCAATTGAGTGGGGTGGTTTTTTTTCGGAGCTAGAGCTTCCGCTCGGAACGAGCGGGTAACTTTTTGCTAAACGGCAAAAAGTCACCAAAAAACGTTTGTTTTTCTCACCTAGGTCCCTGTTCGCGATCGGACATCCCTGATCCGTGCGCGAACCGCGCGCTTCCTGCGCGCGATCACCGTCGTAGCAGACTGCACGCGACCGGTATCAAGCTTCTTGAAACTCTTAACTGCACGAAGCCAAGGGCGGTGAGGTTTAAGAGCAAGATCATTTTCTTTCTCTTGCTTTAGCCTGCCGCGAGAGCACGGCGTGCAGTGATCTTTTACAAGAAGCTTGATACCAGTCGCTTCCCAGCTTGGATCAACGGTGATCGCGCGCAGGGATGCGCGCGGTCCGCAGCCAGCAGCACGGACGTGCTGTCTGCGGACAACAGACTGCGGGACACATCAAAAACGTTTTTTGGTGACTTTTTGCCGTTAAGCAAAAAGTTACCCGCCGCTCGCGGCGGAAGCCTTTGCCCTAAAAACAAATCCTAATCAGTAAAAATCATCACCGCACACGCCGCAAAACCCAGCGCGCTGATCGAAAACCACAAACCGAAAACGATTCGCCAGAACGCAGGCTCCGAAAGATTCTGCTTAAAACGGTTCAACGTGAGACCGTGATTTCCTTCCCTCATCGCATCAACGACGTCCAGCACTTCACGTTTCCGCTCGGATGTTCCGCTGCGCGCCGAATAGCGTTGTACCACGTCGCCAAGCGTCGCCGCTCGCAGAAACGCGACGATCAATCCAACGGCGGCAGACGAAAACAGCGCGTGCAACCAAACATTCATGTGTTCACTCGACAGGAATGATGAAACAAGGATAACCCGGGGGCGCTCGTTTGAATTAAAGTCGGATTTGCTCGTCGAAGGATCATCAGCATGAACTCTCAGCAAGCGTTTCGAGCCTTCCGCATCCACGCCGACAAGACATCGCATCGCGCCGGCGTCGAACAGGTGAAGATCGACGATCTGTCGGCCGGCGAAGTCGTCATCAAGGTCGCCTATTCCAGCGTGAATTACAAAGACGCGCTCGCGGGATCCGGCAAAGGAAAAATCCTGCGGCACTCGCCGTTGAACGGCGGCATCGATGTGTCGGGCACGGTGGTTTCGTCGTCGGATCCCGCCTTCAAGGAAGGCGACGACGTTCTCTGCACCGGCAGCGGTATGTCGGAAACGCGCGACGGCGGCTATTCCGAATACGCGCGGCTCGATTCGAAATGGACGATTCCGTTGCCGAAAGCGTTGTCGCTTCGCGAGGCGATGGTGCTCGGAACCGCAGGATTCACCGCGGCGCTGTCGCTGTATCGCATGAAGCAGAACGGACAGGTTCCGGAAATGGGACCGATCGTCGTGACCGGCGCGACAGGTGGTGTCGGCCAACTCGCCATCGACATTCTCACGACGGCCGGTTACGAAGCGCACGCGATCAGCGGCAAGATCGAACACTTCGACGATCTCATCGCGCTCGGCGCGAAGCAATGTATTTCGACGAAAGATTTGTACTGGGGCCAGCGTCCGCTCGAATCGACGAAATGGGCCGGCGCCATCGACAACGTCGGCGGCGATCTGCTGTCCGGATTGACGCGCGTGATTCATCCGTACGGCAACATCGCCAGTTGCGGCAACGCGGCCGCAATCGAATTGCAGACGACCGTGATGCCGTTCATCCTGCGCGGCGTGAGCCTGCTCGGCATCGCGTCGGCCGGAACGGCGCGCGACATCCGTGACGAAATCTGGCGCCATCTCGGTTCCGACTGGAAGCCGGCGCATCTGGATCGCATCGCGACGCGCGAACTCACGCTCGATCAACTGCCGAGCGTCTTCGATCAAATGACGAGCGGCGCCTCGTTCGGACGGACGGTAGTAAAAATCGGCTGATCAGCGTTCTCGATTTCGCGCGAGCTATGTGCGCTAACGCGCTGGTGGGCGTACTAATTTTTTCCGCTGCTGCGAAGCGCTTCGTAGCACGTCAAACCTGCGGTCCGGATTGCTGTTGTT
>DATBAU010000083.1:0-6762 GCA_036271355.1 Rudaea sp.
GGATGCGCGCGGTCCGCAGCCAGCAGCACGGACGTGCTGTCTGCGGACAACAGACTCCGAGAACAATAAAGAAACGTTTTTTGGTGACTTTTTGCCGTTAAGCAAAAAGTTACCCGCCGCTTGCGGCGGAAGCCTTTGCTCTAAAAACAAACACCAGCAGCAAACCTCAGAAGAGCGGCCGCGCAAAATCAAAATCCGGCTGCGGCTGCGGCCGCCCGAACGCCGGCCCACACCCATAATCGACACCCAGCCGCAACAACAAATGCGCCCTCTGCATATTGTCGACCTCAGGCGCAATCACCCCAGTCGAAACCGCATGCGCCTTGCGCACCAACGCCAGCAACGTATCGCTAATCGACTTCGCGCTACCGAGTTCAGCGACAAGCCCCGCCGAAAGCCGCACGAAATCCACATGAAAATTCTTTAGCGCGTGCACCGCCGCCCAATCGCGTCCGAAATCGACGAGACAAAAACGCACACCGAGTTGATGCAACGTCTTGAGCTGATCGGTCCCGCGCGCACCCGCGTCGATCAACGAAGAACAGGCAAGTTCAAGCGTCAGTCCGGTGCCTGAAAGACGACGTTCCTTCAACTCACGTTCGAGCCACCACAAAAATTCGGGTTGCAGCGCACTCGTCACGCCTTGCGGCACGAACAACCTAAGTTGACGTCCGCGCTTGAGTTGTTCTTGCCGCACTTCGAGCGCGTGCTGCAACAGCCAGCGATCGACCGTCGCGATCTGGTTCGAATCGGTTGCCGCCGGCGCGATGTCGGAATAATCGATCGTCGTGCCCGGATGCTGCACGCTTCGGACTTTGAATCCGAGTTCGTATTGCCCCGTGAGTTTGCCGGCGAGCGGCACGATCGGCTGGAATTCGAAACGCGTTTGATCCTGCGACAACGGTCGGCTCAGTACCGCGCGAACAGCGAGGATCGGGTCGACCGGAAGCAGCGCGGCTTCCTTCGCCTCGAACCACAGCGCGCGATTGCCGCCGAGATGCGCGGCGGCGAGTTGCGCGGCTTGCGCGTTGACGACGACGGAATCGACCGTCGCATTGTCGCCGCCGAGCAAACCCATGCCGCCGCTCGCGCTCAGCGTGTACGACTTTCCGTTGAACAGCCACGGCTGCTCGTTGATGATTTCGCGCACGCGTTCGGCGGCGGCAGTCACGTCGTTGCGGCTGCGGCGATGAACCAGCGCGAAGTAGCTGAAATCCTGGAATTGCGCGGGCACGTCGAGTTCGTCGAGTTGCGAGCGCAGAATCTTGCCGATGTGCGCGTCGAGCGCCGCGAGTCCGGCAAGGCCGATCTGCTCGCGCAGGATCGTCGCGTGATCGAGTGCGAGGTAAATGAGCGCGGCGGAACGATCGCCGAGCGAGGCTTCGAGTTTTTCGATCAACGTCGTGCGCGAATACAAACCGGTGCGCGAATCGCGTCCGCCCGGGGTGCCGATGACTTCGCGCAGCCAGTGCGCGCGTTGCGCACGTGCGTGCACGGCGCTGATCAAGTGGCGCGCTTTCACCGGTTTAAGCAGGAACTCGTCACCGCCGGCGGCGATCGCATCGAAGCGTTGGCCGAAACCGGATGCGTCCGCGGCGAGCACGATCGGCACCGCGGCGTGTTCGGGCTGCTGGCGAATGAGTTGCGTGAGTTCGATGCCGCTGACGTCCGGCAGGTCGCAGTCGATGACGATGACGTCCGGACGGAATTCCGACAACGCGGTCAACGCGGATTGTCCGTTGTTCGCCAGCCGCGCAGTCATGCCGCGCTCGACCAGACAACGCGCCGCGTCGCCGGCGACGGCGCGATGCTGATTGACGAGCAGCACGCGCCATTCGGGTTGCGTGCCTTGCGCGAGCAATTCGTCGACCTTGCCAACCACACGCATCGAATCGACCGGCGCGCCGAACATCGCGCTCGCGCCAGCGCGCATCGCGAGCAGGCGATGGCCAAGATCGCCGTCGGAAGAAATCGCGATCAGCGCAGGCATGCGCTCGTCGGCGAAACTCTCGGCGTTGAAGAGGACGTTGATGCGCGACATCACGCGCAGCTTGCGTGCGTCGACCAGCAGCGCGCCGGGGACGACGTGCGTCATGAAGTCGACGAGTTGTTCGCCTTCGGCGAATTCGCGGACGTCGTACCCGCGTTCGCCCAGACTCGCGCGCAGGCCGGGGACCGCGCTCGCGCCGAGTCCGAGAATGCAGACCGCGCGCGGCAAGCGAGTCGGTCGCGTTTTTTCCGTCGGCGCGGATGTCATCGGCGTCGGCGGCGCGAAAGCGCGCATCAGTGTCGTCACCGACTCCGCGATTTCAGGTGCGGCGCGAATGATTTCGGGAGCGGTGTTCGGTTCGTCAACCGGAGCGAGCTCGAGAGTGATCGGCGCGGCGATTTGCGCAGGCTGTTCAAAGGCAGGTTCTTCGGCGCGCGCGACGACTTCGACTTCGTCCATCCGCTCGAGTGGCGCTTCATCGAGCGGCGCAGATTCGAGGACGATCTCGGTGTTTTCTTCGATGTCGTCCGACGGCGGCTCGCTCGGTTCGAGCGGCACGGCGTTGGCTTGCGTCGATGCCATGACTTCACCATCCCTAGTGATCGCGGCGACGTTACTGCGCGTTTCCTGAATCGGGAGTGGCTGAGGTGGCGATCGCGACGGCAACGTATGTACCGCCGCCGTCGCTGTGGCGGAAAGATCGGTGAGCACGGCGCCGAGACGATTCACCATGTCGGCGAGATTCGCGAGATTGCGCGGACTGGGGATGAGATGATCGTCGACGAAGGAACACAGGTACGCGGCGAGTTCGAGCGCCGACAGATTGACGTCGTCGAGGTTCAGGCGCTCGCTCGTTTCCGCGATCTGCTCGATTTCCTCACCGAGTTTGCGCGCGGCGGAATGGTCCCAACCGTTTTGGGCAAGCGGCTGCCACCGACGCACGAGAGCCAGGCACCGCGCGCGCAATTCCTCGCGAGCCGCCAAGGCTCCTGTTAGCGTGGTTGGGTCCTGGCTGCTCATTACATCGGTGTCGGTGCCTCGCATCCGCATCGAAAGTCTACCCCTGTCGCCAGAGAGGATGCAGTAATCGGGCCGTGCGCTTCGTGCGAATGCTCACATTTTCGGGCACGAGGCGCCCGTCGGCGACGTGCCGACGACAAGCGGTTCGGTTTAGCATGGCCGCGTCCGCCGGGGAGAACGTCATGAGGAAATACGCGCATTGGTGGGTGCTGCTGCTTTTCGTCGCCGCGTTCGTTTACGACGCGATCGTGTGGGGCGGCGCGGCGCGTTTGCCCGACATCGGCGACAAGCTGCAACGCACCGCGCAGCGTCAAGCGATCGTTGGAACCGTTTACATGGTGTGCGGCGCACCGTTGCTGAGCGCTGTTCCCGCGCTCGACGCGTGGGGGCAAGACGCTTTCAAAACCGCGGTGTATGAGGGTTTTCCCCGTATCCACGACGATCCGTCCGTCGCGTTCGATCTGATCTTCAACAACAACTGGAACGCGCATCATCGCATCCTGCGCGTGATGTACTGGATGCCGCCGATTCTGTTCGTCGCTTGGCTCATTTTCTGGATACGGCGTCCGAAAAAAGTCCGGCTGATGGGACGACGCTAATTTGTGAATTAAGATAAAAAGCTAAAAAGTATACTAAGACATAGTTCTGTCCACGAAACAATTCGTGGACGCATTCCCACATCCGGCGGAAATCGACGCGGCTCAATGCCGACGCGGGTTGCATGACTTCCGGCACAGTCTGTCCGGACTTTCCGCCGTCTATCCGTCTATCCGTCCAGACGTCTATATGCGGACGCAGTTGACCGGTCAATTTGTCCGGACAATTATGCTGCGCGGCAGTATATAGCTTGATAAATCATGGACTTACATCACACTTTCGCTTGACGAAACTTTCCGTCAACTGATAGGGTGCGCCGGCTTTCGGGGCCAGCACGGCCTGCGGGCAAGCCCCTCCGAAGCAGGTCCGCCGCAGGGCGGATCGGGGCTCTGCGCCGGGTGACTCGCACACCCGGCTTTTTTCAAACGGAATTGAAGCGGAGACGAACACTTGCGCTGGGGCAAGGGAGTCGAAGGAGCCGCGGAAGGAAAAAAGCCGCGGAACAATCACTTATTTCAATTCAACGGTAGGGGTTTCACTTCATATGGCTAAGACTCGCAAGATTTTCCGCCGGACCTCGCTGACGCTGGCAACGTCGTTCGTGTTCGCAACCGGCGCTTTCGCGGCCGGCGCGCAGTTCGCCCACGTGGGCAGCGCGGCGAACATCCATCCCGACGACCTCATCGTCGGAACAACCGCCGCCAACCAGGCCATGCACATCGAAGTCGCGCTGAAGATGCGCAATGCCGACGTGCTGAACAATTTCATCGCCGCGATGCACGCGCAGCCGGGCAAGATCGCGCCGATGGATTCCGATCGTTTCCTCAGCGATCACGCTCCGTCGATGGCGCGCGCGCAAGCCGTCGCCAACTTCCTGAGCAATGCCGGCTTCCACAACGTCGTGATCGCGCCGAACCGCCTGCTCATCTCGGCCGACGGTAACGCGAATGTGGCCGCCACCGCGTTCCAGACATCGTTCGCAAACGTGCAAACGAAGAACGGCGCGTTCGGTTACGCCAACAACGCGGACGTCCGCATCCCGGCCGAATTCCAGAACGACATTCTTTCCGTCGTCGGTCTGCAGAACGTGCACGGCGCGCATCCGCTGTTCCAGGCCAGCGATCCGATGGCGGTGCATCCGTTGTCCGTGACCGGCCACAACCCGACCGAGTTTTCCTCGATCTACGGCGGCAGCGGCGTGCAGACGGCCGCGGGCGTCACCGTCGGCATCGTCACGCAAGGCAAGATCACGCAAACCGTCACCGACCTGAACACGTTCACGTCGCAAAACGGACTGGCCACGGTGACGACGCAAACCGTCAACACCAATGGCACCAGCACCGACACGAGCGGCATCGACGAATGGAACCTGGACAGCCAGGACATCGTCGGCATGGCCGGCGGCCAGGTCGGCAAGATCATCTTCTACAACATCCCGACATTGTCGAACGCCAACCTGACGGCCGACTTCAACACGGTCGTATCGGCGAACGCGGTGAAGGTGCTTAACGTGTCGCTCGGCGAGTGCGAAACCGACGCGAAGAGCGACGGTTCGGCCGCTTCGCAGGATCAGATCTTCTCAACTGCCGACGCGCAAGGCCAGACGATCTCCGTCTCGACCGGCGATTCCGGCGCCGACGAATGCGGCACCGGCGGCACCACCCCGAGCTGGCCGGCGGCGTCGCAGTACGTGATAGCGGTGGCAGGCACCACGCTCAACGCGTCGACCACGACGTGGTCGAGCGAAACGGTGTGGGTCGATTCCGGCGGGAGCCAGAGTACGTTCGAGCCGAAGCCGAGCTGGCAGACGCTGTGGACCGGCACGCATCGCGGCGTGGCCGACGTCGCGTTCGACGGCGATCCGAACTCCGGCGCGAAGATCATCGTCAATGGGTCTTCGACGCAAGTCGGCGGCACCAGCTTGTCTTCGCCGCTGTTCGTCGGTACGTGGGCGCGGATGATCGCCATCAAGGGCACGGCCGTGGGTTTCGCCGGTCCGCTGATCTATCAGCTCCCGGCGGCAGACTTCCATGACATCACCTCCGGCAACAACGGCGGTTCGACGGCGGCAGCGGGTTACGATCTGGCATCCGGCCGCGGCTCGATGATCATCAGCAAAGTCGCGACCGATCTCGGCGGTGGCGGTGGCGGCACCAACCAGCCGCCGGTCGCGAACTTCAGCTTCGTCGCGAACGGTCTTGCTGTGCAGTTCACCGATGCGTCCACCGACAGCGATGGCACCATCGCGTCCAGATCGTGGACCTTCGGCGACGGCAGTACCTCGACGGCCACGAGTCCGAGCCACACCTACGCGGCGGCCGGCACGTACAGCGTCTCGCTGAAAGTGACCGACAACGGCGGCGCCACCAACACCAAGACGCAATCGGTGACGGTGACATCGAGCGGCGGCGGCGGCGGTTCGACGCAGCTGCTCGCGAACACGAGCTTCGAAACCACCGGTTCGTGGACGTCGAGCTCGGGCGTGATCTGTAACGCCGGTTGCTCGGGTGAATCCGCGCACACCGGTGTCGGCTTCGCATGGCTCGACGGCTACGGCTCGACGCACACCGATACGTTGTCCCAGGCGGTGACGATCACGGCCGGCAAATCGTCGGCGACGCTGCAGTATTACCTGCACATCGACACCAACGAGACGACGAAATCGACCGCATACGACACGCTCTCGGTGCAAGTGCTCAACAGCTCCGGCACGGTGCTGGCGACGCTGGCGACGTATTCGAACCTGAATGCGGCGAGTGGTTACACGGTGCACACGTCGAGCCTCGCGGCCTACATCGGCCAGAAGGTGACGATTAAGTTCACCGGCAAGGAAGACTCGTCCGAACAGACCTCGTTCGTCCTCGACGACGTGACGCTGACGGTGCAATAAGGACAGCGCAATCGGACCGCACGGACGCGGTTCATGCTTCGCGAAAGGGCTGCTTCGGCGGCCCTTTCTTTTTTCAGGCCGCTTCGAACCGGTTCGCGTCGACGTTCTTGCGAACGCGCTTGGGATCCCACACGCGACCGTTCATCGTGATGTACACCCCATTCGGCAACACCTGAATCGCGCCGACCGCGCAGCCGATGTTGAACACCGCATCCGAACCCTGGAACCGCGCGGGATTGAGCGCGCCCGTGAGAACGATGACTTT
>DATBAU010000084.1:0-9861 GCA_036271355.1 Rudaea sp.
ATTGGCGAGCGGCGCGTGGATGTCGGCGCTGAGTTGCGCCAGTTCGACCTGTCGTTCGGGCGATGCCTTCGCGGCGCCGCGCAACGCGGCGAGCTGGCGCGCGAGCAGGATGAAGACGACGCGCAGATCGCGGATGATCGCTAGCAGCAATCGCCGCAAACCTTCCGCGCGCACATGCGCGCTGCGCGCGGCGTACAACGACCAGATTTTCTCGGCGGCCTGCTGGCCGTCGATCAGATCGCGTAAATGCGGAACGTCGTCGATGCGCACCGATGCCAAAACGCCGGCCCCCGATTGCTGCAATGTATACAAAATGCAGGCGGCGCGCGTTTCCTCGTCGGCGCGCAGGCCGTCGAGCACATCGAGTGCGTCAAGGAGCTCCGACTCGGCCGCGGATGGCAGCGCGACATCGGAAAGCGAATCGAGGATCGTGGACCACCACGGCGAAATCCCGACCGCTGCGCGTTCGCGTTGCGCCCATTGCGCAAATGTAGGTTTGGATTCGCTCGTTTTCACGAGGCTACTTTGGCACGCGAGATCATGCCCGACAAATGAGGACGCCGCGCGCTGTTATCCAGCGCGCGGCGTCAGAGAGCGGAACCTATGCGGATCGTCAGTCGCCGACGACGGTCACCGGGTTGGACGTGCCGGTAATCGTGGCCGTATCGGTCGCCGTGACGGTGAAGTCCGGCGGACTGATCGTTTTGAACGTCATGCTGTAGATGCCGTTCGTGAACGCCGCATCGGCCGGCAATATAGCGGCGGTATCGGTGCTCGTGAAATGGACCGTGCCCGCATAACCGCTCGTCACACGATTGTTGTATTGATCGTAAGGCGTGACGTTGACTTGCGTGTTCGGATTGTCTTGTTCCGCGGAACCCAGCATCTGTACGGTAAAGGACGCGGCAGATGCGGCGGACACGGAGACAGCGGGCGACGTGCCCGTGATCGTCGGGGCCGCGCTGTCCTTCGCGGTGATGGTCTGCGCGCCGGATTTCTTCAACGTTACGTTGAAGGTGCCGGTGCCGAGCGTCAGATTAGAACTCGGAGGCAACACGGCCATCGGATCGGTGCTGCTGAAGATCACCGTGCCGTTATACGTCGGCACCACATTGCCTGCGCCGTCTTTCGCGGTGACGGTGGCATTGACGGAGTCGCCAGCGGTGATGCTGTTGTTGTCGACGGTCACATCGAAGTGCGAGACGTTGACCTGCTGCATCGTGATGTTGAACGACTGCGTCGATGAAATGCCGTTCGCTGTGAACGTCGCTTGGCACGTCGCCGTGCCAGGCACAAAAAGCGTTCCGAGCGGTTTGAAGGCGAATGCCAAAGCGCGCGCGCCGGCAGGACCGGTGGAGGTGCCAAAGCTCAACGATCCGAGAAGGATGCCGTTCGTGTCGTTGCAAGAGATATTCGACGGTGCGGCGAGCGGTGTCGTGCCCGGCTTCGTGGTGCCTGCGCCGGTGTCGACGACATATGCGACCGGATCGACCGCAACCGCGCCGGCAGTGAAGTTGTTATTGAACGTGATCGACGATGGGATACCTGCGCCGTCTGAATCGCTGATGGTGCACGCGGTGGCAAGCGGATCGTTCGCGCAAACGATGTTGCCGATGTTCTGCGTCGGAACGTTCACGTTGCCGGCGACTGAAACTTTATCGTCAATGCGTTGCGCGTAAACGCCAGGCGGAGCGAAGACAGCGCCCGACGCGGCATAGAACGAAGACGTCAGCGACGCCCAGCTGCTGACCGCCGTGGAGGTTCCGAAGTCTTCAACGAAAACGTAAATCGAATTTGACGTCGTCTGTATGTCGCTCGTCGTGAAAATGTGCGTGGTCGTTGCGTCCGCACACAGCTCGCCGGTTTCACCGACTGCGCCCGGTTGCGCATGATTGGCGGTGCTCTGGATGCACCACTTAGGCGAGAAATTGCCGTTCAGTGATTTGCTGAAGAACGCATGGTCGTAGCCGAGCGACATATGCCAGTTCACCGCCTGCGAAGCGTTATGAATCTGCATTACGTAGCCGAGTCGGTGACCTGAATCGGTTGGCGGACTGACAACCGTATTGATCGAAACCCACGGTTCATCGGCGCGATGTCCGCCCTCGAACTCGCCGTCGAACACGCGATCGCCGCTGACGGAGCTGTCGGCGTACATCGGATTGTTCGCGCCGAGCGCGTTGATCGAATAACAAGCGACTTGCGTGCTCGCTGTGTTCGCTTGCTGCACATTCAGTAAGGTTTCGGTTGAATCGAAACCGTAGTTGACCGCACCGGCATCGACCACGCTCGGGCCGCCCGCGTCGAATTCGAACAGGCCACCCGGCGTCGCGTTGTTGTAGCTCGGCGAGAAGACGAAGCTGCCCATCGCTCCGAACGTCGCCGCGCCGCGTTGCTCGCTGCAAACCATCGGCGAAGCAGCGCCCGTCGTCAGCAATGCCGTTACGCCGGTGGTGCCATCGTAGGTTCCCTTATCGGCAGGAATCGACAAGCCGAGAAGCGGTAAACTGATATCGCTTGGACATTTACTGCCGGTGCAGGCAGTCGACGGCGCCATCAAATCGACGGTCAGTCCAACGTTTTGAGAAAATGCTGGGGCAGACGCCGCAGCGACGAGAAAACCACACAACCATGCGCGCGCAGCGCGGGGCGAATGCCGCATTTCTGACTCCGGACGATAGCTCAACCCACAACCCCGAAGGTGTGCGGAGTTCTTGTTATCACGCACCTTCAATGACTTATAATAATTCGTTAGAGTAATGGATGTGTTAAATGCGCTTTCACATTTAGCCGTCCATCCGTGGTTTCGCCCCTTCCGCGCCCCTTTGAGCCGATTATGCACACACTGAAGCGTTTTTCGACCATCGCCCTGATCGCATTGGCCATTACGGGCAGTGCGGTCGCCGCCGAGTTTTCCTCGCTGGAAGAGCGCATGAACCAGCAGGAATTCCACGCGACGGGCCTCGACAAATTGTCGCCCGAGGAATTGAAGGCACTCAACGACTGGTTGCACACGCATCAGACGACGAAAGTGGTCACACCAACCGGCGCGCCCGTGTTTTATCCGGCGCAGTCGGATCGCGAGCCGGTCGAGTCGCGCATCGCCGGAAAGTTCGGCGGCTGGTACGGCAAAAGCGTCTTCACGCTGGAGAACGGACAGGAATGGACGCAGGCCGAATCCGGCCAGTACGCCACCGGTCCGTACGATCATCCGAAGGTGAAGGTGAAACCGATGATGGTCGGCGCGTGGCTGATGTACGTCGAGCCGTGCGGCTGCAGCGTGCGCGTGGAACGTACGAAATAATCAGCGCGCGGCGCGTAGCGTTTCGATCAGTTTGCTCAAGCGTTTTGGCGAGACGGTTTCGGCCGTCCGCAATTCCTGCGCGAACAGCGATACGCGCAGTTCCTCGATCAGCCAGCGCAGTTCGGCGAGCGACGCATCCTCGCCGCCGCGCGAGGCTTTCAGCGCTAGGTAATCGCGCCAGTAGCCGCGCACGGTGATCATTCGCGTTTGATCGCGCGTCGCATCCTGTTGCAATCGTTCGGCGCGCAGACGCATCGCCTTGAGATAGCGCGGATAGTGCGCGAGACGATCGCGCGCGACTTCACGCACGAATCCAGGATGCACGAGCGCGTCGAGTTGCTCGCGCAAATCTTCGTAATTCGCTTTCGCGTATCCCATCAACGGCGGCTCGAGCCACGGCGCGAGATCGGCGTAGGCGACGAGCGTGTCCTCCACGATCGAAAGCCAACGCATGGCTTCCGGAAACAGCGCGTGCGAAATCTCACTCACTTCGTGCTGGAACGCATCGCGGCGGCGCACGTCGAGGGGACGATCCGCGAGCAACGCTTCGAATGCCGCATCGACGATGTCCTCGCGCAGCGATTCGACACTCGCGACCGCCGCGTATTTCAACGCGAGATTGCGCGCGATCGGCAATTGCCGTCGCGCCTGCTTGATCGGCTCGCGCAACGCGCGACGCAGCAACGCGACGACCCCGGCGCGGTGCGATGCGCGCGCTTCGTCGGCGCGCTCGAACACGCGCAACGCGACACTTTCGCCGAGATCGACGAGTGCGGGAAACGCGGTCAGGCCACCTTCGCTCACGAGCGTGTCGGGGATTTCGTCGAAGTCGAATTCGTCCACGTCTTCGCGCGTCAGTTCGGTGTCGGCACGACGCGAGAACGCGGCACGCGCGCTGTCGGACCACGCGGCGCGAATCGCGACGAGATCGCGGCCTTCCGCAAGCGACTTGCCGCTTTCGTCGTAGACACGAAAACGCATCTGCAGATGCGCGGGAATCTCGATGCCGTCGAAATCGCGCGACGAAACCTCCACGCCGGTGACGCGTTTGAGATACGTCGCTAGTGCGGTATTCAACGCTTCATCACGCGCTGGCTCGGCGGCAGCGAATGCGCGCGCGAAATCCGGCGCGGGCACGAAATTTCTGCGCAACGATTTCGGCAAACCGCGAATCAGTTCCGCCACTTTCTCCGCCAGCAATCCCGGTACGAGCCATTCGCAGCGAAATTCGGGGACCGCGTTCACGAACGCGAGTGGTACATGCAACGTCACGCCGTCCGCGGAATCGCCGGGCACGAAACGGTAGTCGAGCTTCATGCGATGTCCGGCGAATTCCATCGCGGCCGGAAAATCGCTGCCGCGAATGCCGGGTTCGTCGGCGAACACAAAATCCTGCGACCAATGCAGCGCGGCTCGCTCGGCAGGCGTCGCACGCCGGTACCACGCATCGAACGCGGCGGTCGTGTTGATGTCGACCGGCAGCTTCGACGCGAAGAACTGCGCGAGTTCGTTTTCGTCTTTCACCAAACCCGCGCGTCGACGCTTCGCTTCGAATTCCTGCGCCTGCGCGAGCACGCGCGCGTTCGCGCGCACGACGTCGCTGCGCGAATCGATGTCGTCGCGAACGAGCGCCTCGCGCACGAACACATCGTGCGCGAGCGGCAAATCCTGCGCGCCGAATTGCACCGCACGCTTCTCGACCAGCGTGAGACCGAACAACGTAACCTGCTCGAACGCGATCACCGCGCCGCGCTTGCGTGACCAATGCGGATCGCGCCAGCTTCGCTTGACCAGATGCGCGGCCTGTTGCTCGACCCATTCCGGCTCGATGCGCGCGCACAGCAATCCGTATACTTTTTGCAGATCGATGATCTGCCCGGCCATCACCCACGCCGGCGGCGATTTCGCCAGCGACGATCCCGGGAAAATCTGAAATTTGCGCTCGCGCGTGCCGCGATACTGATTGCGTTCGTCTTTATGCCCGACCTGCGTCGGCCAACCGGACAGCAAACAGCGATGAATCGCTTCGACACTGGCCGCGTCGACATTCTGCTTCCAGCCGAATTCGTCGGTCATCACGAGCAACTGCCGATGCAGTTCGCGCCATTCGCGCATCCGCAAATATGATAGAAAGCGCTCCGAACACCAGTCGCGCAATTTCGATTGCGTGAGTTCTTCGTGCGCCAGCGAATGCGCGTGCCACAGATTGAGCACGGAAACGAAATCGGATTTCGGATCGGCGAACGGCGCGTGCGCTTGGTCGGCCGCTTGTCGCGCGTCGGCCGGACGTTCGCGCGGATCCTGGATGCTCAAGAATGCCGCGAGCACGAGCAGTTCGCGCGAAGACTTCAACGTGTGCGCTTCGACGAGCATTCGTGCGAGCGCAACGTCGATCGGCAAACGCGCCATGTCGCGACCGGTCGTCGTGAGACGCTTGCTGTCATCGATCGCGCCGAGTTCGATCAGGCGCCGATAACCATCGCCGATCGCGCGCGTGCCGGGCGCTTCGACGAAAGGAAACTTCTCGACGTCGCCGAGTTTCAGGCTGAGCATGCGCAGGATCACGCCCGCCAGCGACGAGCGCAGGATTTCCGGATCGGAATAAAGCGGCCGAGAAAGGAAATCGTCCTCACCGTATAAACGTATACAAATACCGGAACCGACGCGTCCGCAGCGGCCTTTGCGCTGATCGGCGGCCGCTTGCGAAATCGGTTCGACGTGCAGGCGTTCGAGCTGGCTGCGCGGCATGTAGCGTTTGACGCGCGCGGTTCCCGTGTCGACAACGTAACGAATGCGCGGCACCGTCAACGACGTCTCGGCGACGTTGGTCGCGAGCACGATGCGGCGCTGCTGTCCGGGTTTGAACACGCGATCCTGCTCGGCCGCCGACAGTCTCGCGTACAACGGCAGGATTTCCGTCGCGCGGTATTTTCGGCGCGACAACGCCAGGTGCGCGTCGCGAATCTCGCGTTCGCCGGGAAGGAAAATGAGCACGTCGCCGCGTCCGTCTTCATGCGTGACGTCATCGACGGCGCCGACGACGCGCTCGGTCGTGGTCGCATCGTCACGGTCTTCGGGCGGACGCCAGCGCACTTCCACCGGGTAACTGCGGCCTTCGACGTTGATCACCGGCGCGTCGCTGAAATGTTTCGCGAACGTCGCGGTGTCGATCGTCGCGGAGGTGACGATCAGTTTCAGATCCTTGCGCCGCGCGAGCAAACGTTTCAGATAGCCGAGCAGGAAATCGATGTTGAGACTGCGTTCGTGCGCTTCGTCGAGGATGATCGTGTCGTAGCGATTGAGCCACGTGTCCGACTGCGTTTCGGCGAGCAGGATGCCGTCGGTCATGAACTTGATCAGCGTGCGCTCGCTGGTCGTTTCCGTAAAACGCACCTGATAGCCGACGATGCCGCCGAGTTCCGTTCCGAGTTCGGCGGCGACGCGACGCGCAACGCTGCGCGCGGCCACGCGGCGCGGCTGTGTGCAGCCGATCAATCCCGCGACGCCGCGACCGGCGGCGAGGCATAATTTGGGTAATTGTGTACTTTTTCCCGAACCCGTTTCGCCGGCGAGAACGATGATCTGATGTTTGCGGATCGCATCGACGATGTCGTCGGCCATCGCCGCAATCGGCAGCGCTTCGTCGACGCGGATTTCCGGCACGAGCGAGGCACGCGAAGCGAATTTCGCGCGCGCGGTTTGCAAGCGTGCGCGCCACGCCGCGAGCGCGTTTTCGTCGTCCGGTTTGAGCGAATCGAGCGAGCGCGACAATGCGCGCCGGTCGAGCAGCGTGGTCTCGTCGAGTTCGCGGCGAAAGGCCGCGAATTCGGGCCGCGGCGACGGCCGCGGTGGTTTTTTATGAGCGGAAACGTTCACGTGAGTTGAGGCGGCGCATTCGCGCGGCCGCGATGGAACACGGCACGATTATAAGCGGGCGCACCGTTCGATCTGGCGACCGAACGGATCGAAAACAAGTCAGTCTTTCGTCGTGACGGCCGCTTTGGGCGCTTGCGAACCGGAGTCGATGTCGTGCGGCGCGGGCAATTGCGTTTCGTCCCATCCGCCGCCGATCGCTTTGACGAGGCCGACGCTGTAATTCAGGCGATTGCCGAGGATCGAGATCGAATTGCGTTCGTTCGAAAACGCGGAGGTCTGCGCGGTCACGACGTTGATGTAGCTAACGGTGCCCGCGCGATATTGATTGAGCGCGATCTTCAGCGCGAGCTCGGCCGCGGCGACCGCGTCGTCTTGCGCGGCGGATTCGGCTTCGAGGATACGCAGCGCGGACAATTGATCTTCGACATTTTGAAATGCGGCCAGCGATACTTCGCGGTAATTCGCCGCGGCCGCGTCGTAGGCGGCGCGCGCCTGCGCGGATTGCGCGTGACGCAGGCCGCCGTCGAACAACGTTTCGGCGAGCTGCGGACCGATCGACCAGAACCGGCTCGGTGCGGTCAGCCATTTGGAAAAACTCGAACTCTGATAGCCGCCTTCGGCTTGCAGATTCAGCGTCGGAAACCACGCGGCTTCGGCGACGCCGATCTGCGCGTTCGCCGACATCGCCTGACGTTCGGCGACGGCGACGTCGGGTCGGCGCTGCAACAGTTGCGACGGCACGCCGACCGGAATCGCCGGCGGCTTGATCTCGAACTTCGTCGGTTCGAGCGAGAACTCGGCGGGCGTCTTGCCGATGAGCAGCGCGATGGCGTGTTCGAGTTGCGTGCGCTGCACGCCGAGATCGATCGCCTGCACCTGTGCGGTCTTGAGCTGTGTGTCGGCTTGCACCACGTCGGCGCGCGCGGCGACGCCGACGTTGTACTGGTTCTGCGTGAGCTGCAGCGATTTGCGGTAGGCATCGACGGTGTCGTCGAGCAGACGCTTCTGTTCGTCGAGGATGCGCAACTGGAAATAATCGGTGGCGAGTTCGGCGTGAAGGCTCAGACGTGTTGATTCGAGCGTGGCCTCGCTCGCCTGCGCGTTGCCGGCCTGCTGCTCGACAGAGCGGCGCACCTTGCCCCACAAGTCCGGTTCCCAGCTCGCCTGGAGCGGCAGCGAATAGACCGTGGAGATGCGCGCGCCGGACGTGGTCGGCGTTGTCGTCGTCGTCGTGGTACCGGTGCCGGTTCCCGTTCCTGTCGGATCGGTGACGACCGTGCCGCCGTTGCCGATGATGTTTCCGCTGTTGCCGTAGCGGCCGGATCGCGTTGCAGAAGCGCTGACGCCGAGCGTCGGCCAGAATGCGGAGCGTGCCTGCGACACGAGCGCAGCAGCCTGACGGTATTGCGCCTCGGCCTGCGCGAGCGATTGATTCGCGCCGTCGACCTGGGCTTCGAGTTCGTCGAGCTTCGCGTCGCTGAAGATTTCCCACCACGCGCCGCGTTTGAGCGCATCGGCGGGCTGCGCTTGCGCCCAGTCCTCGTGCCAGCCGGCGTTTTCCTTGTACTTGTCCGGCACGTCGGTGCTCGGCCGTTTGTAGTCGGGGCCGACGGCGCAGGCGGAAAGGCATGCCGCGATCGCGACGATGCCGCATTTTATACACGTATATTTTTTCGACATAGGCGTGCTCATATCGCGGCCTGCGGCGCGGGTCCGTCTTCCGACGGATGGATGCGTTCCCATTTGCGCTTGGCCCAGAGGCGGAATCGATCCAGATAAAGATAAACCACCGGCGTGGTGTACAGCGTAAGCAGCTGGCTGAACAGCAATCCGCCGACGATGGAAATGCCGAGCGGCCGGCGCATCTCGCTGCCTTCGCCGAAGCCGATCGCGAGCGGCAGCGCGCCGAGCATGGCAGCCATCGTGGTCATCATGATCGGACGGAAGCGCAGCATGCACGCCTTGAACACGGCATCGCGTGCGTTGAGGTTCTGGTGACGTTCGGCTTCGAGGGCGAAGTCGATCATCATGATCGCGTTCTTCTTGACGATGCCGATGAGCAGGATCACGCCGATGAACGCGATCACGGTGAACTGCTGACCGAACAGCAGCAGCGCGAGAATCGCACCAACGCCGGCCGAGGGCAGCGTCGAAAGAATGGTCAGCGGATGCACGTAGCTTTCGTACAGCACGCCGAGCACGATGTAGATCGCGAGCAGCGCGGCGAGGATCAGCCAAGGCTGGCTCGACTGGCCCTGCTGGTACGCACTCGCGCTTCCCGCAAAGCCGCCGTGGATCGTCGCCGGTACGCCGATGCGCGACATCGTTTTTTCGATCGCATCCGACGCCTGACTCAGGCTGACGCCGTCGGCGAGATTGAACGCGATCGTCGTCGACACGAATTGCCCTTGATGATTCACCGCGAGCGGCGTGGTGCCGAGGCCGAACGACGCGAACGCCGTCAGCGGCACCATCGCGCCGCTCTTGCTTTGTACGTAGATGTCCTTGAGCGCTTCGGGGCTTTGCAGGAAATCCGGCGCCACTTCCATGATCACGTAATACTGATTGAGCGGCGCATAAATCGTGGAGGCATTGCGCTGGCTGAAGGCGTCGTTGAGCACGTTGTCGATCGCCTGCGTCGTCACGCCGAGACGCGCCGCCGTCGGGCGATCGAACTGCAG
>DATBAU010000085.1:0-4676 GCA_036271355.1 Rudaea sp.
CGCGGCGTAGCCGTCCAATCCGGGCATCTGGATGTCCATCAGAATGCAGTCGAACGATTCGTGCATCGCCAATGCAACGGCTTCCTCGCCGCTCGCGGCGACGATCACGCTGACGCCGGCATCGCCCAGAATCTCGATGACCAGTTGCTGATTGATGGGTTGTCCTCGGCCAGCAGAACGCGTGTGCCGGAAGATCGCTTCAACGACAGATTCGTGATGTCTTTGGTTTTGGCATCTGCCACTGCGTCTCGCGCGAACCCGAACGACGCGTCGAAAACGAAGACGCTGCCTTTACCCAACGCACTGTTCACCTCGATACAACCACCCATCTGCTCGACGATGCGCTGAGAGATCGTCAGCCCCAAACCGGTGCCGCCGTAGACGCGTGTCGTCGACGAGTCCGCTTGTGAAAACGGCATGAACAGTCGCGCACGTTGCGCGTCGTTCATGCCGACTCCGGAGTCTTCGATCGCGAAGCGCAGCATCTGTGCGTCGTGCGTTCGCTGACGCGTTGTCACGTTGACTCGCACGTAACCCGCGTGCGTGAATTTCAGCGCGTTGCCGATCAGGTTGATCAACACCTGATTCAATCGCAGCGGATCGCCGACGAGTCGCTCGGGCACATCGGTATCGCACGAGATTGAAAAGTCGAGTCGCTGATCGGCCGCTTTCACCGAAAAAAGTTCGCGGACTTCATCGAGAAGACGGCGCACATCGAACGGAATGTTTTCCAGTACGAGTTTGCCGGATTCTATTTTCGAGAAATCCAGGATGTCGTTGATCGGCAGTATGTTCCGCGGCGATGCGTGCGGCAAGTCGAACCGCGGGTGCGCGATGGGCACGAAGATCGTCGTCGTTCAGTCGAGTATTTTCACTGCGTCGCCGATCCGGATGATCCCCAGGCCGCGCGGCGTCAGGTTTTGGCTGAAGATCACGCCATGCGGCGAACGGCGATAGGTGACGAGAGTCCGTAGTGGCTCACCGCTCGAATCGAATTCGCCGGTACGGAAGTCGAGTGTGGTGAACACGCAGCGGACACACGGACCGAGGACGTCGAATTCCACGTCGCCGACGCGGATGCGTTTCCAGCCGTCTTCCGCATGCGGTGCCACGCCGTCGATCAAAAGGTTCGGACGAAATCTGAGCGCGGATACCGGATCCGCCAGCTTCGTGTTGAGATGGTCGACGGCACTCGTCGATAACAACGTGAGCGGATGGCTGTCGGCGAAACTGACGATGTCGCCCGGCTGCGATCTATTCGGATCGACGGGCCGTTTGCAGTCGTCGTCCATGAACACGAGACGGCACGGGCGTTCGAGGAATCGACTCAGCCACGCGGCGCTTTCCTCGTCAGCGGATAGCGGTGCGACGGTGTCGTCCCAGACCACGCTCGATGTGCGGTGCGACGCATCCGGAATGGGCACGTGCAACGTCGGCATGCCGGGTGCGTCGAGTTGCAGTCCGTCGTCGGATGGCAGCGCGCGGGTCAGCACGAGGCGCGGACATTTTCGCGCAGTGATGAGTGTGGACGCGTCGTCGACCAGCAACCAGCGTCGATCGTGTTCGAGTCCGCGCGCCTGCACGCGCGCCTGCGCGAGCGGTAGCGGCGCGCAGGATTTCAGCGGAAAAATATGGATCGCGGCGAGCGTCGCGGACATGCGCGAAGAATACGCGAGCGCGCCGCACGTTGCGCGTTGATGACAGCCGGCCTCGCTTTTTGCGGTCGCCTCGCCTACGCTCACCGCTGCTCGCCGCGAGACTCCCGATGAACACCGCCGTCGTCAAGCGCGACAACTGGATCACGCTCATCCTCGGCGCCGAGCGCGAAGAACGCGGCGCGCTGGCGTGGTCGTTCCTGTGTTTCTTCTCGCTGCTGCTCGGCTACTACATTTTGCGCTCGGTGCGCGAAGCGATGATCGCCGCGAACGGCAGCAAGCTCGTGCCGACCGTGTTCTTTTCGGTCTTCATTTGCATGCTCGCGCTGACACCGGTTTACGGTGCCGTCGTCAGCCGCTTTCCACGTCGGCGATTCATGCCGATTGTCTATCTCGTCGTCATTTTCTGCTTGATTGCATTTTCATTCGCGTTCACCAGCGGCGCGCCGGTGGACTGGGTCACGCTCGGGTTTGCGATCTTCATCAGCGTGATCAACCTGTTCACCGATTCGGTGTTCTGGAGTTTCATGGCCGATATTTTCGTCACGGCGCAGGCGCGGCGTTTCTACGGCGTGATCGCCGCCGGCGGCACAGCGGGCGCGATCATCGGACCGTTGATCACGCGTTCGGTCGTGCGCACGCTCGGCGTGCCGAAACTGTTGCTGTTGTCGGCGTGTTTCTACGGAATGTGCCTGTTCTGCATTCTTCGGCTCATTCCGTGGGCGCGCGCGCAGGAATTGAAACGCGCGGGGCAGGATGGCGAAACGCCGATCGGCGGGTCGTTGCTGGCGGCGTTCCGGCTCGTGTTCAGCCGGCCGCTGCTGATCGCGCTGGCGTTGTTCATGGTATTCGGATCGAGCGTCGGCACGATGCTATACAACGCACAGGCCTCGGCGGTCGGCGCGATGCATCTCGATGCCGCATCGCGCACGGCGTATTTCGCCGACATCGACTTCGGCGTCAACGCCGTCGCACTCACGGTGCAATTGCTTCTGACGCGCGTGCTGCTGACGCGCTATGGCGTCGCGCCGCTGCTGATCGGTGCAGTGGTGGCGATGATCCTCGGACTCGGCGGATTGATCTTCGCCTTCAGCGTTCCGTTGCTCGCCGGTGTGCAGATCGTCACGCGGGGTTTAAGTTTTTCCGCGGTGAAACCGGCGCGCGAATCGCTGTTCACGCTGGTCGATCGCGAAAGCCGTTACAAGGCCAAGAATTTCATAGACACGGTGGTCTATCGTCTCGCCGACGTGTTGACCAGCATGAGTTTCGCCGCGCTCGTCGGCGTGGGTCTGGGACTTCCGGCACTCGCCGGCGTGTGGATGGGCGTCGCTATCATCTTCGGTGTCATCGTGTTGTGGGTGATCCGGTTGCAGCACAAAATGCTTTCCAGTCCGCCCGTCGCCAAGGAGTGATCGATGAAGTCACGTCGCGATTTCCTGCGCAATGCCACCGTCGCCGCCGTGCTGGCGCCGTTTGCCGGATCGTCCGTCGATGTATTCGGCGCATCGCCGAAGAAACTCACGATCCTCATCATGGGCGGAACGGGATTTCTCGGTCCGCACATCGTCGAGACAGCGACTAAACACGGCCACACGCTCACGCTGTTCAATCGCGGCAAAACACATCCGGGTTTATTCCCCAACATCGAACAATTGCACGGCGATCGCAAGACGGATCTTTCCGCGCTGAAAGATCGCAAATGGGACGTCGTCATCGACACCTCGGCGTATATTCCGGGCGACGTCACACGTTCGACGACCTTGCTCGCGCCGAATATCGGGCAATACATTTTGATTTCGACCGTGTCGGTCTACGCGAAGATGGACAAGATCGGCATGGACGAATCCGCACCGGTCGCGACGACGGATGCGCCCGACGCGGAAAAAGTCACCAACGAAAACTACGGCGCGCTGAAAGCGCTGTGCGAATCCGCTGCGACAAAAATTTTGCCGGATCGCACGACGGTGATCCGTCCCGGACTCATCGTCGGCCCCGGCGATCCGACGGATCGCTTCACGTATTGGCCGGTGCGCGTCGCGCGCGGTGGCGAAGTGCTCGCGCCGGGAACGCCGAAGGATTTCACGCAGTTCATCGACGGACGCGATCTCGCCGATTTCATCGTGTTGTGCGCGGAGAAGAAAACGCTCGGCACGTTCAACGCGGATGCGCAGGCCGGATCGATCACGATGGGCCGTCTGCTCGACACGTGCAAATCCGTGTCGAAGAGCAACGCGACGTTCACGTGGGTCGACGCGAATTTCCTCGAAAAGGAGAAAGTCTCTCCGTGGGCCGACATGCCGGCGTGGGTTCCGGCCGATGGGGACGATGCCGCGTTCGGTCGCGTGAGTTCAGCGAAAGCGAAAGGCGCGGGTCTGAAATACCGTTCGCTCGACGACACCGTGCGCGACACGCTGGCGTGGTTCAAAACCGAACCGGCCGAACATCAGGCGAAACTGAAATCCGGCATTACCGCCGAGCGCGAGGCCGAAGTTCTCAAGGACTGGCACGCGCGCCCGGCGAAATAATCACGCCACCGAGCGCAGATCCGGTTTCGACTGCACGCGGTTCGCCTGCAGTTCGCGCGGATCGAAATCGTCGACGTTGATGAATTCGAGCGTCGCTTCGCGCACGCGCTCCAGCAGTTCGCGTTCGCTTGTCGTGATCGCTCCGAGCTTTTCAGCTTCGGCGAGTTGCGCGAGTGCGTCGAGACTCTTTAGCTGACCGCTCTTCAACGCCTTGAGGAATTTGCGCTCGACCGGTTCGGCGGCGATCACGTCGGGCAGGATCGCGTTCATGCGGCCGACGACGTTGTTCTTGTTCGGGGTGAGATACGTCCATTCCGCGAGCCGATTGCGCGCTTCGTTCGGCGTGCACAGAATCGCGGCGACGCGATGGCCAAGTCGATCCGACGGCGGCACTTCGCGCCGCCCGAACGGGAACACGAGGAAGTACAGCAGCCACGCGGCCGGACGGATCGGGAAATTGCGCAGCACGCCGTCGAGCGCGTTCTGCATGCGATAG
>DATBAU010000086.1:0-12896 GCA_036271355.1 Rudaea sp.
AAAGGCGCGCAATCGAATTTCGCCGATCTCGAACCCGGCAAGGAAATCAAACTCGGCACGCAAGCGTGGACCGTCGTCGGCGTGTTCCAGTCCGGCGATGCGCTCGACTCGGAAATCTGGGGCGACGTGCAGGTTCTCGGCAGCGCCTACCGCCGCGGCAGCAGCGTGACGACCGTGTTCGCACGGCTCACCAGTCCGCAGGCGTTCGACGAATTCAAGGCGAAGCTCACGTCCGATCCGAGCCTGCAAGTCGACGTCGACACGACGCTGAATTTCTACAGCAAGCAATCCGAAGGCATGACGCAGATCATCACTATCATCGGCATCGTGGTCGGCACGATCATGGCGATCGGCGCGGTATTCGGCGCGCTCAACACGATGTTTGCCGCCGTCGCCACACGCGCGCGCGAAATCGCGACGCTGCGCGCGATCGGATTCCGCGGCGTGCCGGTCGTCATCGCGATCATGCTGGAGACGATGCTGCTCGCACTCGCCGGGGGCGCGCTCGGCGGACTGCTCGCGTACGTCATCTTCAACGGCTACACCGCGTCGACCCTCGCCGCCGGCACGACGGGACAATTGATGTTCGAATTCCACGTCGCGCCGTCGGTGCTGTGGATCGGCATCAAATGGGCGCTTGCGATCGGATTCATCGGCGGACTTTATCCCGCACTTCGCGCCGCGCGACTGCCCGTGACGACGGCACTCCGCGAACTGTAAAACGACGGCGGCGCAGGCGAATGGTCTGCGCCGCTATTTACCGATCATTACGTCGGATGCTTTGATCACGGCGATCGCCGGATCGCCGACGTTCAACCCGAGATCGTCGACCGCCTCGTTCGTGATCGACGACGTGATCACCACGCCCGCGCCGATATCGATGCGTACGTGCGCCGTCGTTTCGCCTTTCCGCACCTCGACGACGGTTCCCTTGATCTGATTGCGGGCGCTGAGTTTCATGATGTGCCTACGGCGTCGCGGGCACTAACGGCGGGTGATAACTAAACGTCGTGCCGAGTATCCACAGCAGAAACAGCACCAGCGGCACGTGCACGATCAGTTGCAGGAACGTGAAGCCGACGATGTCGCGCGCCTTCAAACCCAGCACGCCCAGCAGCGGCAACATCCAGAACGGATTGATCAGGTTCGGCAGTGCCTCTGCCGCATTGTATACTTGTACAGCCCAGCCGAGCGGATAGTGCATTTCGTTCGCGGCTTGCATCACATACGGCGCTTCGATCAGCCATTTGCCACCGCCCGACGGCACGAAGAAACCGAGAATCGACGAATAGATGCCGATCACGATCGCGTACGTGTCGGTGTTCGCCAGATGCACGAACAGGTTCGACAGATGCTGCGCGACGGTCGCATCGCCGTTTCCTTTGGCCGTCGTCAGGATCGCGGCGATGCCGCCATACAGCGGAAACTGTATCAGCACGCCGGTTGTGCTCGGAACCGCGCGCGCCACCGCGTCGAGGAAACTGCGCGGCCGCCAGTGCAGCAGCGCACCGGCCATCAAGAACAGGAAGTTGTACGTGTTGAGATTGGAGATCGCGACGATCCAGTCCTTCGTCATGAACTCGTGCACGAGCCAGCCGAGCGCGAGCAGCGCGATCAGGATCGTGATGAGCGGACTGAATTCGAGCCATTCGCTCGGCCGCGCGAACTGGCCGATGGGACGCAACGACATCGTTTCCTTCTCGACGTAAACCGCGCCCGGTTGCGCGTCGGCGACACCCGGCGCTGACATCCACGCGATGACGACCGAAACGGCGATCAGAATCACGGTGAGTGCGAACGATTGCCACGTGAAAATCGTTTCGGTGAATGGAATCACACCGGTGATCGAAAGCAGCGGTTTCGGAATGCTTGCCGGATTCGCCTGCAACTGTGCCGCGGACGACGACAATCCCATCGCCCACGACGCGCCGAGTCCTAGATACGCCGCCGCGCCGGCCGCGCGATAGTCCATGTGCAATTCCTCGCGGCGCGCCAGTGCGCGCACGAGCAGTCCGCCGAACACGAGACTGAAACCCCAGTTGAGCAGCGAGGCGATCATGCTCACCAGCGCGACGTAGCCGACCGCGCCGCGCCCCGTTCGCGGCAGCGACGCCAAGCCTTGGATGAGTCGCGCGACGGGCGGCGCTGTCGCCACCACGTAGCCGCCGATGACGATGAACGCCATCTGCATCGTGAAGGGAATGAGACTCCAGAATCCGTCGCCGAACGATGTCGCCGTCGTCATTGGACTCGCGCCGCACGCGATCGCCGCGACGGCCACGATGACCACCGCCAGCGAGGCGAAGATGTAGGCGTCCGGAAACCAGCGTTCGGCCCAGGCCGATAGCCGTAAAGCCGTCCGAACCAGCCACGACGATTGCGAAGAAGGCACCGCGTTCATGTCCACCCCTGGGGCTGATCTCGACGGCCCTCAGTGTGTGCGCGACTAGCGAGGCGATGCAAGGCGCCGCGCAAAAAAACGAATAAGACCTTCGCAGGGTCGGGCGGCCATCGTGTCCGTTTTCGATCCCGATGTTGTCTGTGTCACTCGGTACGTATGCGGTAAAGTTTCGGAAGTTTCGGGGAGCGGCTCATGCGGACGAATCGTTCATCGCCATCGTGGCTGCCGTTGCTGGCGCACTGCGCGTTCATCGCGTCGCTGTTTTGCCCCGTCGTTTTCCTCGCGGTCTATCCGGACCGCAAGGCCGAGCGCGACGATTACGAACGCGCGCAGCCTTGCTCCGCCGGCGCGCACGATTCCGGCTCGTGCCGGCTGATCACCGAGGCGACGATCACCGGCGGAGAATGTCGGTACACGCTGAATCCCTCGCCCGACGACTTTTGCGAAATGCGATTGCGCATCGGCGACCTGGATCGCTACATCGGCGTGGATCGTTCGCGAATCGACAGCGGCAAGCCGGGCGCGACGATTCGCGTCGAAGTATTCCGTTCGCTGCCGACCGCCATCGTCGACAATGACCGTCTCATCGAACAACGCGGCTCGCCGCGCGAGGCGATCGAAAAACTGAAGTTGACGATGGTCATCTGGAGCGTGATCGCCGTAATCAGCGGCGCGTATCTCTATCATCTTCGCCGAATACGCCTGCGCGACGGCATGCCGCAAAAATCTTAGCGTTTCGCTTTCGCCAGCGAATCGCAGATGCGGTTACGAGTTCAGAGGACGGCCAATATGCGTCAGTGCCTTACCGAGCGATGACCTGAACGATCGAGCAAGTTGATACCGGCAACACGCTCGAAAGTTCGGCCGCATGTCGTAATCTAAAGTTGAACTTGCACCCACCTCATATCGGTCACGACAAGGCGCTTCGGAATACACGCATAACTTGCGCGACACGCGCAATTCTCAGGCCCGAAAACTGCTTTAATACCACATGCACACAAAGCTGGGACGTGAAATAGGCCCGGATAGGGCATCTCTGTCAGTCCAAGATTCGTAGGAGTTCGGTATTCGTTCCAGCGTGTCGACATCTTTCACGGCGTATACATGAACTAAATTTCTTTCCGTATCGTAGAGCTCTGTTACGGACGAGACATCATCGTTGACGGGAATGACAAGGACGTCCACGGGTGGACCTTCAGGAAACCAGTCGGGAGCAACAGAGACAGAGCATGACGGGTAAGACACCTGTGGACCTACACCGTCTTTTTGATCTCCGCCTCCATTTCCAGCTCCGCCACCAGGATCACTGGTCGCGCCTCCGCCTGAGCCAGTATCGGTCTGATCGGGCGGTGGAGTTTCGGAATGCGCCGAATCGTGCATCATCGCGTTCATCGCCAGCGTCAAGCATAGAATACTTAGCGCTGAACATGATTTGTTGCTCATGTCGTCTCCTAATTGGAAAAGCGCGCGATGACACATCGCACGTGCCGCGAAGCTACATGCGCAGGAGCTTTTTAGAAGGACAAAACACGCCCAGGAGCCGGACTATCCGCCGCAAAAATCTTAGCGTTTCGCTTTCGCCAGCGTGATCGCCGCGACGCCGACCAGGATCACGATCATGCCGATGATATCCAGCCGCGTCACCGATTCGCCGGCGATGAGCACGCCGATCAACACGGCCACCGGCGGATTGACGTACGCGTAGCTCGCCGCGAGTGCAGGCCGGGTGTGTGTCAGCAGATAAATGTACGCGCTGAAACCGAGCAGTGATCCGACGGCGATGAGATAGATCAGCGCGGCGATCGCCGGTGTCGACGGCATCGCGGTGATGTGTTCGCCGCGAATCAGTCCGACCACGGCAAGGGTGACGCCGCCGCAAAACATCTGCGTCGCGGCGCTCATCATCGGTTGTGGCATGTTCTGGTGCTTGCTCCACACCGATCCGAACGCCCAGCCGATCGTCGCGCAGATCAGGGCGATGGCACCGAACGGGTCGCCGCGCAACTCGCCACCGAAATTGAGAAGGACCACGCCACCGAAACCGATGATGAGGCCCGTCCACTCGATCTTGTTCGGCCAGTTTCCGTAAAACCCGGAGAACAACGCCATGAACAAACCCACGGTCGCGACGGCAACGGCTGCGATGCCCGAAGGCACCGTCTGCTCGGCGAAGCAGACCAGTCCGTTGCCCATGCCGAGCAGCAGACTTCCGGTGACGGAGCAGTTGACCCATTGCCGCGGCGTCGGCGCGGGGATGCCGCGCCAACGCAGGAAGCCAAACATCACGACGCCGGCGATCAGGAATCGAATCGCGGCCATCAAGAACGGCGGCATACCGACGAGTGCGAAACGGATCGCGAGATACGTCGAGCCCCAGATCAGATAAACGCCCAAGAGCGCGAGCGGCACGAGCCAGTGCGCGCGCGTGCGCGTGTCGATGGGTGTATCGGCGTTGGAAGCGTCGGGCATGGGAGGCGACGAGCGAGCGGCGCGCGTCGAGTTTGCAAAGATTACGTGTAGCGTAACGGCGAATCTGGTACTGCGAAAGCGCCACTCCGCGTGGCTAATGCGGAGCCACTTTTTTTCCTTCGCGCGCGAGCAGCGTGCGTTTGCGTTCGATGCCCCAGCGATAGCCGCCGAGTGAACCGTCTTCGCGGATCACGCGATGACACGGCACGACGACCGCGAGTCGATTGCGTCCGCACGCGTTCGCGACGGCGCGTACCGCGCGCGGTTCGCCGATGGACGTGGCGATGTCGGAATAACTCCGCGTTTCGCCGCGCGGAATGTGCTGTAGCGCTTGCCACACGCGCCATTGGAATGCGGTGGCACGGATGTCGATCGGCGGCAGCGGTGCATCGGACGCGGGACTGCCATCGAGATCGGACGTGATGCGCGCGATCATGACGGCGAGCCAGTCGTCGCCGGCATCGGTGCGATCGATCGTTGCGCGTGGAAATTCGGTGCGCAGATCGGCGACAACGGACGCTTCGTCCGTGCCGAGAATCACGCTGCAGATGCCGCGATCGGTCGTTGCGGCGAGCAGATGTCCGAGCGACGTGTCGAGCGTCGTGTAGCGGATGGCGATGCCGGCCGCGCCGCGACGATAACTTGCCGGCGTCATGCCGAGGAGCTGACCGGTTTTTTCGTAGACGCGGCTGCCCGAGCCGTAGCCCGCGTCGTAGATCGCATCGGTGACGCGTTCGTTTTCGCGCAGCGCGGACTTCAGCGTTTTCAGTCGGCGCGACTGCACGTATTCCGCCGGCGATACGCCGAAGCGTTTGCGGAATGCGCGCTGCAGATGACTGGGGCTTAGACCGACCGATGCGGCAAGCGCGCTGAGCTTCGGCGCTTCGTCGGCGTTGTCGGTGAGGATCGCGAGCGCGCGGTCGAGCGGATCGATGTCGAGCGAAGCGGGTTTCATGGTCATGGCGAATCTCCTTACGTCACATCGTAAGGACCATCCGATAACGCAGCTATCCGTTTATTGCGGTCGATTGAAACGATCAGTGACGCACGACGCGATTGTCGTGGATCACCGCGTATTCGCCTTCGATCACCTGCGGATCGGCCGGACGCGGCGCCTGCGCGGAATGCGCGCGAGACACCGAACGAATGATCGCGACGATGCCGCCGATCACCGCAAACGCGACGAGCGCGAAGAAGCCGAGCACGAGAACGCCCACGAGCAACGCCGCGCCGATCAGCGCAAGCGCGAGTCGGGCGAGGGGGTGACGGGTTCGAATCGGAAAGCGCCAGAACAGCATGGCGGCTTGACTCCCTGTGTCAAAATGGCCGCTGCACAGATGCGCTGGCGGGACTGGCTTGATACTCCGATGAGCGTTACTAAAACGTTATGCAGGCTGGACGCCATCGTGGACGGAAATGCGCTTGCTGTTGATGTGGCGTCGTCCAGCGGCGGATTCAATCTCGTGCTGCTGCGTCAGGGCGAGCGTGTGTTCGCATATCACAACGAATGCCCCCACGCGGGCCGGCGGCTGGACTGGTCGCCGGGACGATTTTTGATCGACGGCGGATTCCTGATTTGCGCGGCTCACGGCGCGATGTTCGGCATCGAAAGCGGACGTTGTTTCGCCGGCCCGTGCATCGGTAGCGGATTGGTGCCGCTCGCCATCGAGGTCGTCGACGGCGACGTGCGGCTCGCGCACGCGACGGACTAGCGCGCGGTCAGTCGTCGAAGTCGGCGCGGACGTCCTGCATCGTCTGCGCGTTCGAGCAGGCGAACGTTTCCGATTCGCCGATGATCGAACGCGTGGGCAGATGCGATCCCGTGACAACCGTCGGCATGCTGATCAGATCGACCCGCATGCGTTGGCCCGAGGATGCGCCGTTGAACGCGTACGTTGCGTTCGAATCCGTCGTGGTGAACACGGCGGAGTGCGGCGAATCCAGATCGATCAGCCGAACGACTGCGCCCGACATCTTTTTTCCGTCGGGCGTGAACGCTGTGCCGCTAACCGAACAGGCGTGCGCCTGTAGCGCGAAAAGCATCGAGCCCGTGAGAACTGCAATAAGTGCCTTCATCGAAGAACCTCCCTATCGGTGGCTTGCGACGAAAGACGCTGCCAACCGCGAATCCGTCGCACGTTATCAGCGGAAAACGAGATTCACCGAGATCAGCATCACGATCAGCAGCAGCAGTGTCAATGGCGCGCCGACGCGGACGAAATCGCGTGCTCGATAGCCACCCGGACCTGCCACGATGGTCAGCACCGGATTGGCGCTGGCGATGATGAAGCTGTTCGACGTCGAGACCGCCACGATCAGCGCGTACACCGCCGGGCTGTTGCCGGACGCGAGCGCGATATTGATCGCCATCGGCACCATGATCACCGCCGCGCCGACGTTGGAAACGACCTGCGAGAAGAATAGCGCGAGGATGGCGATCACTGCTTGCAGTCCCCAGTCGGGCCAGTTGCCGAGATAGCGCAGCACCTCCTGCGCGATCCACGCGGCGGTGCCGGTGGAATCCATCGCCCAGCCGAGCGGGATCAGGCAGGCGAGGGTGAAAATCGTTTTCCAGTTGATCGCGTGATACGCCTCTTCCATGTTCAGCACGCCGGCGAGCAGCATGCCGACGGCGCCGGTGAGCATCGCGATCGACAGTTTCATGTCGGTGAAAAGTCCGAGCGCCATCGCGAGACCGAAGAACGTCGTCGCGTGCCAGATCTTGCCGGGACGATGTTCTTCTTTCGGATAGTCGGTGATGACGACGATGTCGCGCTCTTCCTGTGCGAGTGCGAGATCGCGCCAGAAACCGTGCAGCACGAGTGTGTCGCCCGCGCGCAGCGGTGTCTTGCGAACGTCCTCGCGGAACACTTCCTCGCCGCGATACACCGCCAGCACGCTGATGCCGAACCGTTTGCGCAGGCGCAATTCACCGACGTCTTTCTTGACGAAGCGCGAACTCGGCGGAATTACCGCTTCGGCAATACCCGCGCGATTCGGATTGAACATGTCGCGGAAATTGCTCAGACGATTCTGCACGCGCAACAAGTTCAAATTCGCGAATTCGTTGACCTGATCGCGCTTTCCGAGCGCGCCGAGAATCGTGCCGACCCAGATCATCGTGTCGCTCGGCGGCGCGAGACGCGTCTCGTCGCCGTTCTTGATCGCGAGCATCAGCGGCGCGCCACGCAACGCTTCGGCTTCCGCGATGCTCATACCGACGAGCGGGCTTTCGCTCGTCACCGTGAGTTCGAACACTTCGCCCGCGATGCCGTACGTTTCGGCGAAGTAGGTTTCGGTACGGCCCGGCGTGACGCTCAGGTTTTCGTCGTCGGTCGGCAACAACTTGCGCGAGAACAGCGCGAAATAGCCGAGGCCGGCGAGCAACAACGGAATACCGATCGGCGCGATCGAAAACAGCGAAAAGGGTTCTATCGTCTGCGCGCCCGGCGGCAGGTTGCGGTTCGCGTTGTTGATGAGATCGTTCAGCAGGATCAGCGGCGAATTGGAAATCATCGTCGTGTTCGTGCCGGCGAGAATGCAGAACGCCATCGGCAACAACAATCGGCTCAGAGGCACGCCGGTGCGCGCGGAAACGCGGCTCGTAACCGGCACGAACAACGCGGCGAGCGCCTGGCTTTGCACGATCGACGACATCGCGCCCGCCATCGCGTTGATCAGAAAGCTCAACCGCGATTCGACGCCGCTCGACAGCCGCAGGATGAACGACGCCGCCTTGTTCAACACGCCAGTGCGATCGAGCCCCGCGCCCATGATCATCACGCCGAGCAGCGAGATCACCGCGTTGCCGGCGAATCCTTCGAACAACTGCTCGACCGGAATCAGGCGCGTGATGCCGATCACCACCACGATCAGCAGCGCGATCAGATCGCCGCGGATCCACTCGAGCACCAGCATGAGCACGGTGAACGCCAGCAGCCCGAGAACGAGCAGCATGTCGTGGGTCAGTGTCAGGCCGGAATGCATTCGGGGCGTTTTCTTTTTATTGGCCCGGCCGACTAAGCGTCAGGTGCGTTCATAGACGAGATCCCAGGACGCGTGCCCGAGGCGCGCGCCACGTTTTTCGAAATGCGTTTCGATGCGGTTTTGCGGACGCGCCGAAAAATGTCCACGTCCGGACGTGTTGCGCCAGCCGCCGGCGGCGTCGATCGTCGTCAGCATGTGATCGGCGTACTCCTGCCAATCGGTGGCGAGGCAGAGTTTTCCTCCGGCTTTGACGCGCGAGGCGAGCAGCCCAATGAATTCCGGCTGGATCAAACGACGTTTCTGCTGGCGTTTCTTCGGCCATGGATCCGGAAAATAAATGCGGACTTCCTCCAGCGATCCTGCGCCGAACGCGCGCTCGAGAATGTCGACCGCATCGTGATTATACAAACGCACATTGTGGACATTGTGCGCCGCGAGCGCGTTCATCAACCGGCCGACGCCGGGACGATGCACTTCGATACCGATGAAGTTGCGCTCCGGTTCGTTCTGCGCCGACCACAGCAATTGCTCGCCGTTGCCGAAGCCGATTTCGAGCACGCGCGGCGCCACGCGTCCGAAGATTTCGTTCCAATCAGGTGTGATGTCCGGCTCGATTCCGAAGCGCGCCCAGTGTTCGATGAACGCGCGCTGTTGCGCCGGCGTGAAGCGGCCCTGACGAAGGACGAAACTGCGAATGCGGCGATGACGCGGGTCGATTGCGGATTCCGCGCGATCGTCCGTGTCCGCCATCGTTCGCATCACTCAGCCGATCGTCCCGTCGATGGGACTCGACGCCGAGGCATATCGTTTGCGCGGAATGCGGCCGGCGAGAAACGCGGCACGTCCGGCTTCGATCGCATGCTTCATCGCGTGCGCCATCAAAACCGGATCGCGCGCGCCAGCGATCGCCGTATTCATGAGCACGCCGTCGCAGCCGAGTTCCATCGCGATCGCCGCGTCGGACGCGGTACCGACACCGGCATCGACGATGATCGGCACCTTCGCGTTCTCGATGATCTCGAGAATGTTGTAACGATTCTGGATGCCGAGCCCCGAACCGATCGGCGCAGCCAACGGCATCACGGCGACGCAGCCGATTTCTTCGAGTCGTCGCGCCAGAATCGGATCGTCGCTCGTGTAGACCATCACCTGGAAATTTTCGGCGACGAGTCGTTCGGCGGCTTGCAGCGTTTGCACGACATCGGGGAACAACGTTTTCTGATCGCCGAGCACTTCGAGCTTCACCAGCGAATGGCCGTCGAGCAATTCGCGCGCGAGACGGCACGTACGCACGGCATCATCGGCGGTGTAGCAGCCGGCGGTGTTCGGAAGAATCGTGAAACGATCCGGCGGCAATGCGTCGAGCAGATTCGGCGCGTTCTTGTCCTGACCGACGTTGCTGCGGCGGATGGCGACCGTGACGATCTGCGCGCCGGCCGCTTCGGTGGCGCGGCGGGTTTCGTCGAAATCCTTGAACTTACCGGTGCCGGTGAGCAGTCGCGAACGGTACGGCTTGCCCGCGATGACGAGAGGATCGGTGATCGATGACGCTGGAGCGAGTTGCGCGTTCATTTGTCCACTAGTTTAAAACTATACATTGAGTCATCGCCATCGACATCAGCCGCCGCCCATCGCTTCGACGATCTCGACGTTGTCACCGTCAACTACGTGCCGCTGCGTGTGCGTGCTTTTCGGCACGATCTCGCGGTTGATCTCCACAGCCACCGCGCGGTGCGCGTAGCCGTTGGCTTCGAGCAGCGCGGAAACGCTGATGGGATTGTCGACGTCGAAGGTGCGTCCGTTGAGATGGATCGTAGGCATCGCGCTATTTTAGACCCAGCGCGTGCCGCGTGGACAAAAAAGAACGCCCGGCGGACCGGGCGTTCGGTTGACGTTCGGACGTCGATCAATGGCCTTTCTTGTCGTCGTCCTTCTTGTTGCCTTTGTCGTTGCCGCGATCATTGCCACCACGGCTCTGCGCCGCCGGCGGATTGTTGGCGTGCTGCTGGACTTGCGGCGTCGTCACCTGATGCTGCGATTGCACCTGATGGAACTCCGGCTGCGTGTGCGCCTGCGGCGTGACGTTGTTGTTGCCGCGGTACGTGTTGCCCTGCGACGACGTGCGCGATTCCGTCGACGACTGCGCGCGGTGGAACTCGTTGGGCGAGGTCGTTGAGTGCAACGACGGGTTGTTGGTCGTCGTCGCTGTGTGCGACGTTTGCGGCGTGCCGACCACGCGGTTGTTGTTCGTCGTTCCGACCGAGCGCGAATTCGTGTTTTCCGCGCCAGTGGGACGCGTGAACTGCGCGCCGCCGGCCGTGCGGTTCGGCGCACCATTGTTCGTCGGCGAGGTCACACGGTTCTGCACGGACTCGTTGGTCGAGCGCGTAACACCAGTAGCACGTGTCTGCGCCGCGTTGTTGACCGGCGTGCCGTTCGCACCGGTAGCCGGATGCGCGAAGCGTGCGGAATCCAGACGCTGCGTTTGCGTCGTCGTGGCGGTGCCCGGACGGCCGACGCCGGCCGCCGCACCGTTCACCGGCGGACGTCCGTTGTTCGTGGGCGCGTTCACACCGCGCTGCACGGCGGGCAGGTTGCCGCGATTGACGACGGCGGGATTACCGACCGTGGCGCCCTTCTGGATCACCGGCGCGGCGGTGTGCGCCGGCGCGCCGCCTTGCGTCACGACTTTCACGTTGTTGTTGACGACCGCGCGACCGGCCGTTCCCGCACCGGCGACCGGCGAACGCAGTTGACGCTCGGCGAGCGGCTGACCGGGATTCTTGCTCAATTCACCCTGACGCGACGCGAACGAAGCGACGGGCGCCGGCGGACGCGTCGCGGCGACGATCGGACGATTGAATGCACGGCCCGCAGGCACGGCACGAGCCGCTCCGCCCGCGCCCAGACTCGCGCGCGTCGGCGCGACGGCGGCGAAGCCCGACACGCGTCCGTTGCCGAACGTGTGTGCATCGACGCGAACTGCGGCGCCGGCAACCGGACGTGCACCGACGAATGCCGCCGCCGGTACCGCGACCAGCGCGCCACGCACTTCGCGATTGGCGTAATGGATGTTCGCGTAATCAACGTGACCACCGCGATATCCGCCGTAGTAGTTGTTGACCACCGTTACGTTGATGCCGCGCGTGTTGTACACGTTGATGTTCGTGAAGTAACGCTGGCTGACGCGATACGACGGAAAATACGGATCGCGATAACCGAGCGGAAACCAGCCGATCGGACCACCGACGCCGATGCCGATACCCACTCCGCCGCCGACAAAGGCGACGAGCGCAGGCGCATACACTGGTCGCACGGCGATTTCACCCGGGCACCAGCCCCAGCGATTGCCGACAAACGCCCAGCGACCATAATGGAACGGCGCGAAGCCCCACGGCGCATCGTCGACCCACGTCCAGCCGTACGCGCCGACCCACGCCCAATGACCGGTGTGGTACGGCGACCAGTCGACAGCGACGTGGCTCGGGTACCAGACGTGACCGTACTCCGGCGCGTCGTCCCATGCGCCGTAATCGTCGAGATCCTGATAGCCGATCAAGTCTTCGGAAACGTAGCGCTTCGACGGCGCGTTGTCCCAACGCTGATCGCGCTGCAATGCGAAGTTGTCGAATTCGTCGGGCAGCGGGAGATCGGCGCTGCGATAGTTCTGCAGTTGCGGATCGGAGAAGGTCACCGACTGGCCTTCGTCGACGTGGAAGCGCGAACCGCCTTCGCCGTAGACGTCACCGCCACCGTGCATGACGGAGACGATCGTCGTCTGGCCGTCCGGCTGCACGTCGACGCGGAATTCGCCGACACGGTTGGCGACGAACGCCAACGTCGGCGTGTCGATCTCGTATGTCTGGCCGTCATACATGCGACGTACGCGGAGATTCAACGTGCCTTGCGTCAGTTCGACCTGCGCGGTGTTGTCGTCGAGATTCAGGAAATCGAAACTCGTTTGCGCGTCCATACGGATCGCGGCCGGGCCGACTTCGAGTTCGGCGCGCGAACCGGTGTCGGTCCAGAGCTTGTCGCC
>DATBAU010000087.1:0-5176 GCA_036271355.1 Rudaea sp.
CGCGTGGTTTCGTACATGGAACAGAATCCGGTGCCGGCCGGTCCGCACGAGGTTTCGCAGATCGTCGAAATCGGCATCCTCAACATCAACACGCAGGCCGAGCGGCAGATCGTCGATCGCCAGCTTTGGCGCTACGACGAAAAAACCAAGCACTGGCACATCGTTTCGGGGCTTCCGGACATCACGCAACGTTGATTTTTTGCGTGGGGCCATCAAGTAACGGATAATCCGCGCCCTTTCGCGCGTTGTTGACCATGTCCGACTTCCTACACCGATTCCCCGAGTATTTTTCGCATCACATGTTGCTCGTGATGCTGTTCGTCGTGCTCGTGATCGTCATCTGCGGCAACGAGATGTCGAAGTTCTTCCGCGGCTATCGCGAAGTGACGCCCGGCGGCTTGACGCTACTGATCAATCGCGAAAGCCCGCTCATCGTCGATCTATCGAGCATCCAGGATTTCGACAAAGGTCACATCCCGGGTGCGAAGCACGTGTCGCTGAGCCAGTTCGATCCGGAGAACAAGGATCTGGCCAAGGCGAAGGAATTGCCGGTCGCCGTGTACTGCAAGAGTGGCCAGAGTTCCTCCACCGCGGCAACGCGCCTGGTGAAGGCCGGATTCAAGCACGTGTACTGGCTCGGCGGCGGTCTCGCGTCGTGGCGTCAGGCCGACCTGCCCACGTCCAAACGCAAATGACGGAAATGGCATGGCTGTGAGAGCCATGCGATAATTCCGCTTCTCTCACTTTTGATTTTTTGGAGCACGTTATGGCCGACGAAGCCATCCAGACCAACGGCACGCAAAACGGTGCCGCCGCCGCCGGCCCGCAGCTGTCGTTGCAGAAAATCTACATCAAGGACGCCTCGTTCGAAGTGCCGGGCGCGCCGCACATTTTCCAGGAACAGGGCCAGCCGCAAATCCAGCTCAATCTTGCGCAGCAAGTGGGTTCGCTGGCCGATAGCGTTTACGAAGTCGTGCTGACCGTCACGGTGACGTGCAAGGTCGCCGACAAAACCGCCTATCTCGCCGAAGTGCAGCAAGCCGGCGTGTTCGGTCTGGCCGGTTTCGATGCGCCGAACCGCGATGCCGTGCTCGCCACGTATTGCCCGAACGTGCTGTTCCCGTACGCGCGTCAAGCCGTGTCGGATCTGATCCAGAACGGCGGCTTCCCGCCCTTCGTGATGCAGCCGATCAATTTCGAGCAGCTTTACGCCGAGCAGATGCGTCGCCGCGCCGAAGGCGCAACGCCGAACGCCTGACCTCACGGGCGCGATTCGTCGCGCCCTTATGTCGCCATTGCCTCGACCGGCTGCACGGCCGGTGCCTCGTTGTGCGCGCGACGTTTCGCAACGAACGCCACTGCAGCGTCGACGACGACAGCGGCGTTCAACGTCATCAGAACCGTGAACGGATGCAGGTAGCGGAACGAGACGATGTGCGCGCACAACACCTGCCCGACGACGAGTCCGCAGCTTACGAGTAACTGCAACAGCGCCGCGCGATTTCGGCGCGCCCTCGCGAAAGCGGCGACGAGCGACAGCGGCGCCAATGCGAACAGACACGCCGTCGGCCACCACGGCGTAAATTCGAAATAGCGATACATCGGAGAGGGTGTGCGAGCGACGCCGGATGCGTCGTACGCGAACGAATCGCGCAGCAACGTCAGCGTTCGTTCGTCCGGGAGTTGTCCAGCGCCGAGATCGCTGACCAATCGCGCGTGTCGCAAACCATCGTCGAAATAGTCTGCTGTAGTTGCGATGCCGAGTTTGATGACGCCGAGCGGATCGCGTCGCATCGCGTGCGTCGCGATTTTCGATGCAGATTTGTACGCACGCGATCCCGCGTTGCGTTTGAGGACATCGATGAGCCCGCCCGACGACCATATCTGCGCTTCGCGCATTCGCTCGTCGGCAAGCGGAATCGTGACTTCATCGAGCACATGCGCATCGACGCGCGTGCCTTCGAAATCCTCGGCGCGCACGAGCGGCGCGACGAGGCCGAGTCGAAACAATCCGCCGTCACGGATGTAGGCCGGGCCCGCGTGCGTCGCCCATCCATAAAGATGCTGATAGGCGAAATGACTCGACCACGTCAGCGATACGGCGATCGCGAGATGTCGCAAAACCTGCGTGCGGTTCAGCCGATCCCACCGCAACAAAACGATAGCCGCGCCGAGGCACAGCGACAGCGGCGCGAGGCCGGTGCGTAAGCTGACCGAAACAAGCCCCAAGCCAATACACGCCGCGAGCAACGACGCGCGTCCATTCCGGATGTAGGCCACGGCGACGCACACGCTCGCGATCAGCGCGCATGTGCTCAACGATTCCGTCATCACCATTCGTTCGTAGAACAATTGCATCGGATCGAGACAAACCACTAGCGCGGCGCAAATCGCGACGCATCGACGGACGTCGAAAACGTCGCGTAGCAGCCACGCCGTCATCGTCGCAGTTGCGGCGCCACACAGCGCTTGCGCCCACAACAACGCGTCGATCGAACCGAACGGCGCCGTTATTGCGCGGATAAACAACGGATAGGAATACGAACGATCAGTCGGCACGTGCAGCGTCGCCGCACTCCACAGATACGTCGCCGAGTCGCCCATGAACAGACGCACGCGGTCATCGAGCGCGACCAGCGCGGCTTTGACGACGATGCACAACAAGAACACGACGCCATGAAAACGGAGTTCGCCGGCGACGCGCGCGGGTTTATCGAAAGCAGATAACAAAGCGATCGCCGACTACGGAACGGTCGGACAGACTACGTGCGCATCACCCGCCCAAAATGGCAACACGCGGACGTTTCGCGGACATCGGGTAAGATTCGCCGACGAAGGAAACGTGGACTGGATTCGATGAAGGTGTCGGTTCTCGGCGCGGGATCGTGGGGCACGGCGCTCGCGTGCGTGCTCGCGCGGAACAACGTGCAGACCACGCTGTGGGGCCGCGACGCGAAGGCCGTCGAGGCGATGACGCAATCGCGACGCAACGCGCGCTATCTTCCCGATCTCGAATTGCCGACGTCGCTGGTGTTGACGCACGATCTGGCGGCGGCCGTGTCGAGCGCGAACGTGTTGCTGATCGTCACGCCTAGCCACGCGTTCGCCGAGTTGCTCGACAAGATCGCGCCGCATCTGAAATCAGGCAGCGGCGTGTCGTGGGCGACCAAAGGATTCGATCCGTCGACCGGACGATTCCTGCACGAACTCGTCGCCGAAAAATTTCCGCAATCACCCGCCGCGATCGTGACGGGGCCGTCGTTCGCGCGCGAAGTCGCGCAAGGTTTGCCGACGGCGGTGACGGTGCATTCGCATTCCAGTGAATTCGCGCAGCAACTCGCGCACCTGCTGCACACCACGCGGTTCCGCGCCTACACCGGCAGCGACATGATCGGCGCCGAACTCGGCGGCGCGATGAAGAACGTGCTCGCCGTCGCGACCGGCGTTGCCGACGGTATGCATCTCGGACTCAACGCGCGCGCCGGCATGATCACGCGCGGACTCAACGAAATGTTGCGCTTAGGTGCGGCGATCGGTGCGCGTGCGGAAACGCTGATGGGTCTGGCGGGACTTGGCGATCTGGTGCTCACGTGTACCGGTGATTTGTCGCGTAATCGACGGCTCGGTCTTGCGCTCGGGCGTGGTGTGGGCTTGAAGCAAGCCGTCGCGGAAATTGGTCAAGTCGTCGAGAGTGTGGAGACGGCCGACACGATCATGCGTCTGGCGAAATCGCATGGGCTCGATCTGCCGATCGCGTCCGGTGTGCAGCGAGTGTTGCGTGAGGAAATCACGCCGGCTGAGGGGCTGCGGGAATTGTTGGCGCGGGAACAGAAGCCGGAGTATTCGCAGGCGTTTTTGCGTCACTAAAGTTGTTGGTGGTTTGGATTTACAAGCCAGAGCTTCCGCTCGGGACGAGCGGGTAACTTTTTGCTTAACGGCAAAAAGTCACCAAAAAACGTTTCTTTATTGTTCGCTTTGGGTGTTGTCCGCAGACAGCACGTCCGTGCTGCTGGCTGCGGACCGCGCGCATCCCTGCGCGCGATCACCGTTACTCCAAGCTGGGAAGTGACCGGTATCGAGCTTCTTGTAAAAGATCACTGCACGCCGTGCTCTCGCGGAGGGCCTGCAAGAGCAAGACAGAGAAAAAGATTTTGCTCTTAACCTCACCGCCCTTGGCTTTGTGCAGTCCAGAGTTTCAAGAAGCTTGATACCGGTCGCGCGCAGTCTGCTACGACGGTGATCGCGCGCAGGATGCGCGCGGTTCGCGCACGGATCAGGGATGTCCGATCGCGAACAGGAACCTATGTGAGAAAAGAAACGTTTTTTGGTGACTTTTTGCCGTTGAGCAAAAAGTCACCCGCTCGTCCCGAGCGGAAGCTCGTGATCTAAACCTTGAACAACCAGCCCCGAAAAAAATCGTCAAACCTCGTCGACGATAATCGGCGGCTCCGTCTGCGCTCGCCAATAATTGACCGGCATGAAACCACCCCGAATCAATCGCCACGCAATCATGCGCGTGATGCGCGTGACATCGCGCACCGGCCGGAAATGGCTCGCGCGCCGATTCTCGTCGTACCGCGCTTCGATCGGCACCGACACCGTACGAATACCATGCCGTGCCGCCTCAATCAGGATTTCGCTCTCGAAAACGAAACCGCCTTCGTTGAGCTTGAGCGCGAGTTCGATCACCGAACGCGGATAAAAACGCTGGCCGCTCTGACTGTCCACGACGCGATGCCCGCACGCCCACGACACCCAGAAATCGGCCTGCTGGTTGCCGAACTTATTCTTGCCCGGCGCGGCGTCGCGACTGAGCAAGCGCGCGCCGATGACGATGTGATCCGGATATTGCGCCGCTGCCGCAAGCAGACGCGGCAGATCCGATGCGGCATGCTGACCGTCGCCGTCCATCGTCAGGACGCCGCTCGCGCCGCGTTCGAGTGCGAGGCGAAACCCATCGAGCAGCGCGCGCGCTTTGCCCGTCGGCGTGGCGTGACGAATCAGTTCGATCGGCAAGTCCGAAATCGCAGCGACGGTGCCATCGGTCGAGCCGTCGTCGATGACGATCACGTGCTCGCAATGCGACAACGCCTCCTGCAAGACCGCACGGATCGCGCGTTCTTCGTTCAGCGCCGGAATGACGACGAAACTGTCGCCGGCAGAACGGTCCATCACT
>DATBAU010000088.1:0-2042 GCA_036271355.1 Rudaea sp.
AGCCGAAACGCTGCGCGGGATCGATCGACAATGAGCGATCGATCGCCTTCGCGATGCGCCACGGAACATGCGGCGCGACGCTTGACACGCTGACGATCGGATGTTTCTGTTGATGCGCGAGAAGCCCGTTGTAGTCTTCGCCTTCGTGAGGAAAACGGCCGGTGAGCAAACGATACAACGCCACGCCGAGCGAATACTGATCGCTGGCCGGCGTTGCGGCTTCGCCGCGCAGCACTTCCGGCGCAACGTAATTCAGCGTGCCCGACACGAACGGATCGGCACCGCGACGGAAATCGCGCGCGACACCGAAATCCAGCAGCACGGTGCGTCCGCCGTCCTCGCGCATGATGTTTTGCAATTTGATATCGCCATGCACGAAACCGCTGCGATGCACGGCTTCGAGCGCACGGCACAGTTCGACGCCGGTCGATCGAACGTCGTCGGCATCGAACGCGCCATCGCGGACGAGCAACGTCTCGAGCGTGGAACCTCGAACCAGTTCCATCCAGATGCCGATCTGCCCGTCGATCAGCGCCGCGCCGAAGATATTGACGACGTTCGCCTGCCGCACTTTGGCCAGACATCGCGCTTCATCCAGCAGATTCGCCGTGGCGGCGGATGCGCCGGCGCGTCGCAATTTGAGGGCGACATATAAATCCAGATTGCGGTCGTAAGCGCGGTATACATCGCCGGTTGCGCCGGAACCTATCTTGGCGATCACCTGCAGGTGGCCGAAGTCGAACAGATGCGGACGCGGCGCGGGCGATGTTCGCGTCGATTCGTGCACGTGGCGGAAACCACGCACGACCTGCTCGAGCTCACGCATTCCGCCGCCACGATCGCTTGCGCGACGCCAGTCGACGGGTCCTTCGTCGGCAGCTTTGGCTACTAGCAGGCTGGTAACGGGATCAGTCTTCATGACCCATCTCGCGGGCGATCGATGAAAGCGCACGCGCGAGCAACATGCGTGCGCCGTCGGGTGTGGATTGAACTTCCGCTGCGATCTCGTGGTGATCCAGTCCGAACTCCACGTGCAGGATCACGACTTCCTGTTGACGGCGGGTCAGCGTCGTCAATGCCTTCTCGTAAGCACGCAATCGGTCCAGTCCGACCATCTCTTCGATCAACGATGGATTGTTGAAATCTTCCAGCTCTTCGTCGAGCTCCACGCCTTCCGGGCGTCGCTGCGTGCGCCGCAGTTCGTCGCGGATGTGATTGAGCAGCACGCTGCGCAGGTACGCGAGAAAAGCGCCGCTGCTTTCAGCCTGGATGTCGTCGATGCGTGCGATGGCGCGCATGAGCGCGATCTGCACGATATCGTCGGTGTCGGAAATGTCGCGCGCGCGTGCCGGCATGCGGCCGTGCGCCCAGCGCCGCAGGATTGGCAGATATCTGGAGGCTAGCCGTTCGCGTGCGAGCGTGTCGCCCGATTGCGCCTGCGCGATGAGGACGCTGGTCGGTTCATCGGGAACGGGAATCGGCTGAGCGCGTGTCGTGACCACAATGCGAACCGGTGTTGATGGCGTCGCCCGCGACGGTCGTCGCGCCGAACGGCGTGTTCGTAGAAGAATTCCCCGCGAAACCATCGTATCACTGAAGCCGGTGGGGATCATGTCGCAACGCGCGCTCTGAGGCTGATTGTCCAAGGAGACGACGCAGGGCGTCCAAACGAACGATTCGTCTGGCATCGGCCGGATTCGTTCGAATTCGCACCGGCGCTCGTCTCTAGCTGAGGCGACCGCAATTCCGCGTTCCGTCGCTTCGCTCGAGGTCGATTCCCATGTTCAAAGCGTATTTGTCGTTCCTGTTGTGTCTTGCTGGCTTCGCGTCATTGGCCGAGGCGGCGACGCCGTGTGTCAGCACAGCGGGCGATCTACAAAACGAGTTAGCCATCTGGAGCACGATGTCGAGCGGTGACATGACCATCCGGCTCGTGCAAGGCACATACGCATTGACACTGCAGAATTACTACGACGCGACCGGCAAGGCGACGCTGAGCATTCTGGGCGGCTATACGGCCAATTGCACGGGACGCTTCGTCG
>DATBAU010000089.1:0-5875 GCA_036271355.1 Rudaea sp.
TTGCCGGTAGCGACGTAGATCATGTTTTTCTGCGCGTCGTAGATGACGCCGGGACGTCCCCAGATGCCGCCCATCTGTCCTTCGCGGCCGGGAGGCGTGGGGCCACCGAGAATATTGCAGTCGTTGCTCTTCGGGGTGCCGTTGTCGACGAAATGCACGTTGAGCAAATTACTGCACATCGCGTTGAACACGTATTGCGTCGCCGTGCTGAGGTTGATCGTGGTGACGTGTCCCTGATAGTCGCCACCATCGCCGTCGTAGCCGTTGGTGACGTGATAGAGATAGTTGGTTCCACCCGGCGGCGTCGAGAACGCCAACGCAGCCGCGCCTTTTTCCGCACCCGGTTTTACCGTCGACACCTCTGGCCAGCAGTTGAAGTCGGTCGGGCCGTTGCAGGTCGTGGTGATCTCGGTGCCATTGCCGACCTGATATTTGTGCACCTTGCCATCGAGCGCGTAGGCGTAGACGAATTGGCGGTTCGGATCGATCGCGGGTGATCCGGCGATGCCTTCGCCTGACTGCGTCCCAGCCGGCTGATGGGACCAGATGACCGTGCCGGTCGCCGCATCGAGCGCAACGATTGTTCCGTTAGTGGTGTCGACGTACAGAAGATCCTTCGTTCCACTCGCTGTCGTCACGCCGCTGAGATACACCGGTCCCGCGTCGGATACCAGAGCGGTGCCGCTGCCTAAGGCGTGAATCGTGAAGCTCTGCGAAGAAATCGAGTAGCCGCCGGGATCCGTCGGGTTGAAACCGCTGTGCGCTTGGTCGTATCCGAACTGGAGCCAATCGGCCGCCTGCGCCGAGACGGAACAAACGCCGGCAATGGACGCGGCGAGAAGCAACGGTGGTGCGCGCATGGTGAATCTCCCTGACGGCAATAACGATGCGAACCCTGCACGCCCGAGCCTAGCACTGCTTTTTGTCGCAATGTGTGAAAGCCGCCACCAATACGACGGACGCCAGGTGACCTATTCGAACCCGCCGCGAAAAACGCCGTCGAGCCGGTAAGCCCACAGATGCGAAAATTCGTCGAAGACGTATAAACGTCCATTCACCACGACGGGACTTTCCCAATGCACGCGGCCGAGGTGCGTGTCGTTCCAGATCAACTCGCCGGTGCGCGCGTCGACCGCGCGAACGATGGCGGAATTGACGTAATACACGATGCCGTTCGCGACAACGGGCGACGTGCCGTTCGCTGACGTCGACCAGCGCGCCGACAACGATGCTTTGCCCGCACCGTCCACGACGAGTTCGTACGCCACGAAACCGGTCTGGTGCGCGACCTCGAGCCACGTCGATTCGGTGGACGGATCGATCCAGACCGCCGGCGAAAATTTCGACTCGCTGACATTGCCGCCGTCGACGCAATGATTCGGCACGCCGGGCAACGGCATCGCCTGCAGGTCGCCGCCGATCGCGCCGGTACCGCCGGTGCCGCTGAGATTGCCGAAATCGAGCAGGCGCATGCAGCCGTCCTTGCCGGACTGCATTCCGAGATGCGGTCGCGTGCTCGCCGGAGGAGTCGGCAGGACGACCGGTGACATCGAACCCAAATCCGCATCGTTCTGCAGCAACGCGGGATAGCTCGACGGCGTGTAACTGTCGAGCGGCGTTCCGTTGGTCGTGCTGCCGTCGGCGTTGAATGCGAGCACGCTGTCGCCCCAATCGCGGCCGAGCGCCTGTGCATTGGTCGGATCGAACGCGCCGTTGCCGGTGGCGATGTAGACGCGATCGGTTCGCGCGTCGTACGTCGCGCCGCCGCGACCCCAGATGCCGCTATTCGCCGTCTCGCCCATAAGTCCACTCGCAATCGCCGGGCAATCGTTTTGTCCCGCGCCCTGCGTGATTCCGTTGGCGACGAAATACGACGTGAAATCGCTGCACTGCGCATTGAACAGATGCTGCGTGCCGGCGTCGAGATCGATGGTGGTCAGATGTCCCTGAAAGTCCTTCTGGTCGTAGTAGCTGTTGGTGACGACGTACAGATGCCGCGCGCCGTTCGGCGACGTGGCCAGCGTGAGGCCCGCCGCCACTTTGTCGAACTGCGGTTTCAGCGTGACCGTTTGCGGCCAGCCGTCGTCGAGCGTTTCGGCGCCGTCGGAAATTCTATACTTGTGTACTTTTCCGTCGAAGCCGTACGCGTATACGAACTGCAGGTCCGTTGCCGGCGTGCTTTGCGTCAACGTACCTGCGCCGGTCGGTTGCGCGGACCACACGATCGCACCGTTTGACGCGTCGATGGCGAGCAGCGCGCCATCGACCGTGACGCCGAAAAGCAGATCGCGCAGGCCACTCGGCGTCGCGACGTGTTCCACGAAGATCGGCGCTTGATCGACATTCGCCGGGATCGCCGCGCCATTGATGAAAATCGTTTGCCCGTTGGCTGTCGCATAGCCGCGTTCGGCGGGGTTGTAAGCGCTGTGCTGCGCGTCGAATCCGAATTGCGGCCAGTTGGTCGCGCCGGCATTCGCGGCGACGAACAACGCAACGAGGGCCAGAGGCCGCATCAACGTCGTCGTTTGAGACGAATCAAGCCGGAAATATCGTCGGCGCCATGACCTTGCTTCATCAACTCCGCGTAATCGGCGAGCGATTTCTCGATCACGCTGCGATCGGTACCGGCAGCTTTCGCGAGTTCGTCGACGATGCCGAGATCCTTGTGCAGCAGCGCCAGTTTGAATCCGACGGAAAACTGGTTTTTCATCATCGTCGCGCCGCGCTTTTCGAGGAACCACGAATTCGCCGCGCCCGCCATCAATGTCGGCAGCAGACGGTCGGGATCCAGGCCGAGCGCTTCGCCAAGTGCGAGACCTTCGCACGTCGCTTGCGCGATGCCGGCGACGAGCACCTGATTCACCGATTTCGTGTTCTGACCCGCACCAACATCACCCATGTGGCTGATGCGCGCGGCGTACGCTTCGAGCACAGGCTTCGCGCGCTCGAGGGTTTTCGCATCGCCGCCGATCATTTCCGACAGCTTGCCGTTCTTCGCACCTTCGACGCCGCCGGAAACGGGCGCGTCGAGGAATTTGATTTTTCCCGGCTTCAGCAATTCGCTCGCTTTCTTCGCCGTCATCGACGAGACCGTCGAATGATCGATGACTATCGTTCCCGGTTTGGCCGACTTCGCGATGTCGTGCACGACGCCGATGACGTCCGCATCCGCGCTGACGCACACGACGATGACATTGCATTGCGCCGCCAATTCCGCTGGCAACAGCGCCGAAACGCCGGCATGTTCCTTCGCGAACTGGTCGGCCTTCGCCATCGTGCGGTTCGAAACCGCCGTGAGCAATCCGGCGCGATGAAGATGCCCGGCCATCGCATAGCCCATCGCGCCGAGTCCGATGAATCCTGCTTTCAGATCGCTCATCTCGAATCAGCCTTCGTCGTGTTCGGCGAGATAGGTGTAGCCGGTCAATCCTTGTTCGAGTGCGTTCGTGATCGACTCCGCGTGCGCCGACGGCAGTTTCGCCGCGACGATTTTTTCGCGATACGCCTCGCGCAGCGCGTTCAGATCGTAACCGACGTAGTCGAGCATCACGTCCGTCGTGTCACCGCGACGCACGTGCGAGAACGTGAATCCGCCATCGGCCGCGCGCACGTTCACCGCATCGGTGTCGCCGAACAGGTTGTGTATGTCGCCGAGTGCTTCCTGATACGCGCCGACGAGAAAAATGCCGAGCCGATACGACTCGCCCGTTTTCGGCGCGTGCAGCGGCAAACTCACATCGACGCCTTCGGCATCCACATAGGCGTCGATGCGGCCGTCGGAATCGCAGGTCAGATCGGCGATCACCGCACGACGATCCGGCGCTTCGTTCAAGCCAGCGATCGGCACGATCGGGAAAATCTGATCGATGGCCCAGGTGTCGGGAATCGATTCGAAGATCGAGAAATTCACGAAATATTTGTCGACGAGTTTTTCGTTGAGTTCGTCGAGCGCCTGACGGTGCGCGCGTTCCTCGGGTTTCAGTCGAACGCGGAGCGCGTTGACGATGGCGTAATACAGATCGTCCAGCCGCGCGCGCTGGCGTAGCGTGAGCTGGCCGAGCGAAAACAGCGCGTGACCTTCCGTCCATTGATGCTGCGCTTCGTGGTACAGCTCGATGACCGAACGCGTTTCGACTTCGTCGTGGATCTCGCGCAGACGATGCAGCACCGATGGCTCGTTCGTCTCCACCGTCGGCACGCGGCCGGTTGGCGCGCGTTCGATGTCGCTCACGTTGACGATCAGCACCGCATGATGCGCGACCATCGCGCGGCCGGTTTCGCTGATCACGTGTGGATGCTTGAAACCGTTCTGCGCGCACGCTTCGGCGAGCGGCTGCACGACGGTCGCCGCGTATTGATCCAGACCATAATTTATCGAACAGGCCGAACGCGAACGCGTGCCTTCGTAATCCACGCCGAGCCCGCCGCCGACATCGACGTATTCGATCGGCATTCCCAATTTACACAATTCCACAAAGTAGCGTGTCGCCTCGCGCATGCCGGAAGCGATGTCGCGCACGTTGGAAATCTGCGAGCCCATGAAGACGTGCAACAGTTTCAGCGACTGCGAGAGATTCGCGGCTTTCAGTTCGTCGATCAGCGTCAGCAATTGCCGCGGCGTGAGTCCGAATTTCGATTTCTCGCCGCCGGTGTTCTGCCATTTGCCCGCGCCGAGGCTGGTCAAGCGCATGCGCACGCCGAACAGCGGTTCGACATCGAGAGCGCGCGCTTCCTCCAACGCCGGTTTCAGTTCCGACGGCTTTTCGATGACGATGAAAACGCGCAGCCCGAGCTTGCGGCCGATCAGCGCGAGACGGAGGTATTCGCGATCCTTGTAGCCGTTGCAGATAATGACGCTGCCCGGCCGCGCGAGCGCGAGCACTGCCATCAATTCCGGTTTCGATCCGGCTTCGAGACCGAAACCGTCCGCGCCCGCGCCGACGAGTTCGCTCACGACCGCGCGCTGCTGATTCACTTTCACCGGATATGCGGCCGTGTAGCCGCCTTCGTAATCCCAATCGGACATCGCGCGTGCGAACGCGCCTTGAAGTCGAGACAGACGATCGCGAAGGATGTCTCCGAAACGGATCAAGAGCGGCAAGCGCGAACCTTGCGCAGTGGCCGCGTCGACAATGTTCGCCAGCGACACCGAAGGCCCATCGCTTCCGCGCGGCCGCACGATCAGCTCGCCGTTGGCGCCGATGTCGAAGTAGTTTTCGCCCCAATGCGCGATCGCGTATTGATTGCGCGCGGCGTCGATCGTCCATGTCTGCATGCAGGTATTGTAGCGTCGCGTATTGCGTCATGTTTACCGGTTACAATCGCCGCCCGGTTTTCACCCCCAAATCCTAGACGCCATCCCATGTCGACACCCGCGCCCGAGTGGTTTTCCGAGCAGCACGATTATTCCGGTTCTTCGATCGGTTTCCGCGTGAAGGAAAAGCTGCACGAGGAACAGACGCCGTTCCAGAAAATCGAAATCTTTGACACCACCGACTGGGGCAAATTGATGGTGATCGACGGCTGCATGATGGTGACGACGCGTGACAATTTCCTGTATCACGAAATGATGTCGCATCCGGCCCTGTTCACGCATCCGCGCGCGAAACGCGTGGTGGTGATCGGCGGCGGCGACTGCGGGACGCTGCGCGAAGTGCTCAAGCACGACGAAGTCGAAAGTGCGATCCAGGTCGAGATCGACGAGCGCGTGACGCGGCTGGCCGAAAAATATTTTCCGGAATTATGCGAATCGAACAATGATCCGCGCGCGCAGTTGCTGTTCATCGATGGCATCAAATGGATGGCCGAATGCGAGCCGGATTCACTCGATGTCGTGATCGTCGATTCCACCGATCCGATCGGCCCCGCCGAAGGT
>DATBAU010000090.1:0-2582 GCA_036271355.1 Rudaea sp.
CTCAATGTCGTGAGCTACGGCGAAGAGCGTCCAACCTGCAAAGACCACAACGAAGGTTGCTGGCAGAAGAACCGTCGCGTCGAAATCGTCTACACCTCGAAGCAGTAATCGATGCGCGATCGGCATAAGTTGAGCAAATTCGTAGCGGCGGCCGTTCTGGCCGCCGTTGCGTTCGCGGGCCCCGCTTATGCGCAGCGCATGAGTCTCGCCGAGCGCGTCACCGCGCTCGAGCAGCAGGCGCAGAACCACAACGGCGCACAGGGCAACATCGAACTGGTCAACCAGATCAACGCGCTGCAATCGCAAGTGCAGACGTTGCAGGGCCAGGTCGAAGAACTGCGCCATCAAGTCGACGAAATGCGTAACCGGTCGAAGGAACAAAACATCGACCTCGATTCTCGAATTGGACGTCTGGAAGGCCGAAACCCGACGGGCGCCACGCCGCCTCCGCCAGTGAATCCGAACAACGGCAACCTTCCCGACATGAATCTCAGCGGTGCGCAGTCCGCGCCGCCGTCACAACCACCGCCGCAGCAACAGCAGGCGGTTGACGATCAAGCGATCGCTTCGACCATGCCGCCGGACCGCGGTGCGCCGCCGCCGCCGGTCGCGTCGAGTCCCGACGACATGAAAGCCGCGTACGATCAGGCATTCGCCGCGCTGAAAGACGGTCGTTACGCCGAATCCGCGCGCCGCTTCCAGGTTTTCATCCAGCAATATCCAAACGCCGATCTCACGCCGAACGCGTATTACTGGCTGGGCGAGTCGTACTACGTCACGCAGAACTATCCGATTTCGCTGGATACGTTCAATCATCTGCTGCAACAGTTCCCGGACAGCCAGAAAGCGCCGGACGCGTTGCTCAAGATCGGTTATTGCCAGTACGAAATGAAGCAATGGGATCAAGCCGAAGCGACGCTCAATCAGGTCGTGCAGAAATATCCCAACACGACCCAATCGAGCCTCGCGCAAGGTCGTCTGCGCGCGCTGAAGCTCGAAGGCCGCCGCTGAGTTTCGTCCAACGCCGCGCCCGCGAAGGCGGGCGCATGCTCCGATGACCGACGTCGAAGCCTCCACCGCGCCGCGATTGCGCATCACCGAGATTTTCCATTCGCTGCAAGGCGAAGCGCGCGACGTCGGACGTCCGACGGTGTTCGTTCGACTGACCGGCTGTCCGCTGCGCTGCGTGTGGTGCGATACGACGTATTCGTTCCACGGCGGCGAATGGCGCGACATCGACGCGATACTCGATCAGGTGAAATCGTACGGCGCGAAACACGTGTGCGTGACCGGCGGTGAACCGCTCGCGCAGAAACGCTGTATCGATCTGCTGCGCCACCTGTGCGATGCGGGTTATGACGTTTCGCTCGAAACTTCCGGCGCACTCGATGTCGGCGATGTCGACCCGCGCGTGAGTCGCGTCGTCGATGTGAAAGCGCCGGGCTCGGGCGAAGTCGAACGCAATCTGTGGAGCAACCTCGACGTGCTAACCGCGCGCGATCAGGTGAAGTTCGTGCTCATCGACCGCGCCGACTACGAATGGGCGCGCGAACAGATCGCAAAACGCGATCTTTCCAGTCGCTGCGATATCCTCTTTTCACCCGTACACGGAAAGCTCGCGCCGCGCGATCTCGCGGAATGGATCGTCGCGGACCGCTTGCCGGTGCGCATGCAAATCCAGCTTCACAAGCTTCTGTGGGGCGAAACACCCGGAACATGAATTGACTGCCATGCAACCTACGGCAATAACTAAGCGCGCCGTCGTCCTCGTCTCCGGCGGCATGGATTCGGCCGTCACGCTCGCCCTCGCGCGCGCGCAAGGTTTCGATTGCTACGCGCTGAGCGTGGCGTACGGACAGCGCCACGTCGCCGAACTCGACGCCGCGCGCCGCATCACACGTGATCTCGGCGCGAAGGAACACAAGATCGTCGACGTCGATCTGCGCAGCATCGGCGGCTCCGCGCTCACCGCCGACATCGACGTTCCCGAAGAAGGCGGCCACGGCATTCCGGTGACGTATGTTCCCGCGCGCAACACCATCATGCTGTCGATCGCGCTCGGCTGGGCCGAAGTGCTCGGCGCGCAGGACATTTTCTGTGGCGTCAACGCCGTCGATTATTCCGGCTATCCGGATTGCCGCCCCGAATATGTCGATGCGTTCGAACGTCTCGGCAATCTCGCGACGAAAGCGGCGATCGAAGGCAACGCGCTGCGTGTTCATGCGCCACTGATCCGCCTGAAAAAGTCGGACATCGTGCGCGAAGGTGCGCGGCTCAAGGTCGATTTCGCCACCACCGTTTCGTGCTACACCGCCGACGCTGACGGCCTCGCCTGCGGCCGCTGCGACGCATGCCGGCTGCGCGCGCAAGGCTTCACGGAGGCCGGCCTCGCCGATCCGACGCGCTATCGCTGATTGCCATCCGAATCGCTTGCCGAACCGCGCGCCTGCGCCTAAACTGCGCGGCCCGCATCGACACGCGGCACGCACCGCATGGGCCGTTAGCTCAGTTGGTAGAGCAGCGGACTTTTAATCCGTTGGTCGCTGGTTCGAATCCAGCACGGCCCACCACATTTGAAATCC
>DATBAU010000091.1:0-1989 GCA_036271355.1 Rudaea sp.
AGTACGCGCCGCAGATGCGGCATCCATTCTTCGTTTAACCGTGCCGACGAATAGTCGACGTGCACCGGAAAACTGCGGCCTTCGCTGGTGATGCGCGGCGCGTCGAACCAGCGCGCGATGCGTTCGCCGTCGAGCGTGGCCGACATGATCAGCAAGCGCAGCTCGGGTCGCAGCGAGCTTTGGATATCGAGCGCGAGCGCGGCACCGAGATCGCCTTGCAGATGGCGTTCGTGGAATTCGTCGAAGAGGATCGCGCCGACGTCCGCCAGTTCCGGATCGTCCTGCAACATCCGCGTGAGGACGCCTTCGGTCACCACTTCGATGCGCGTGCGCGCGGAGACTTTCGATTCGAAACGGATGCGATAGCCGATCGTTTCACCGACCGCTTCGCCGCGTTGCGCGGCCATGAATTCCGCGGCGGCGCGCGCGGCGACACGGCGCGGTTCGAGGACGAGGACTTTTTTGCCGCCGAGCCACGGCGCTTCGAGCAACGCGATCGGCACCTGCGTAGTCTTGCCCGCGCCGGGCGGCGCTTCGAGAATCAGTCGCGGATGCCCGGCCAGTGATGCCGCGATGCGCGGCAACACCTCGCTGATCGGAAAGTTGTCGGGTGCGCTCAAAGGCAATGAAACGTTTCGGCGAGATCCCCGCGCCGGTATGCGATCCCGCCGGCGTGGCGGGATCGCACTATCGCGCGAAAGCTATTGGCAGGTGAGGCCGTTGAGTTGCGTCAGGCGTGTCCAGATTTTCGAACCGCTGCCGGCCGGCACGCCGGCGGGAAGTCCGGCATTGCTCGCGTAACTGAAACGCACCGTGTTGCAGTCCGTGAATTCCAGGCTCGTGATGTTGCCCCACGGCTCAAAATCGACGCTCGTGTAATTGCCGGCAAATCCGCCGCCCGCGCCGTAATACAGCGGTATGTTGACCTGCGTGGCGCCGGTCGTGAACGACGCGTTGCCGTACAGCCAATATGGCGTGCCCGAACTGTCGAAGGTGTACCACGCGAACGTGATCGTGCGCGTAGACGACGCCGTGCCGGTATCGCCCACTTCGATCTGGATGCCTTCGCCGCCGCGAGTCGCGTCGTAGAAGTTTCCGCTCTGGTAACCGCTGATCGGCATCGGTTGCGATGCGGCGGCGTAGTCGGACGGGTTGTATGCCGGTAGATCGAATTCGGTCGGCGTCGGCGTCTGCAGGTCATAGACGAAAACGGACAAGGCCTGATTGTAAAGCTGATCCGAGCCGCCGCCATATACGTTTTCGAATACGTACGTCGAACTCGTCGAAACCGGATCGTAGGCGTAGACGTTGCTGTAGAACGTGTTCGGATCCGCCGCGATGCGCGGCACGAATTGGCCGGAGCCGATGGCGACGCCTGGAAATACCGGATATGGATAACTCGTCGCGGTCGACGGCCGATCGATTTCGACCAGCACGGCCGACACGCCACCCGCGCACGGCACGCGGAACACGGTCACCGTGTCGGCTTCGGTGTACGAATATTCGTTGGCGTCGCTCGTGATCGGATCGCCCGGCAAGGTGATTTGCTTTTGCTGCGCGTGCGGATCGGTTTTGTAAAGCTGGTTCGCCAGCGGCGCATTAAGGCAGCTCGGGGGATAGGCGCGATCGGGATTGGCGAACAGTTCGCCGGGCTGAGCGCCGCCCGGCGCGGCGTGAATGGCTTGCGCTCTCAGCGCGCGGAAATCGATCGGCGACTGCACCGCCGAGTTGTGCTGCGCGTCGGCGGCGACAGCGAAGGGTGAGGCGATGACGAACAGCGCGATGCTCAGCGCGAAACGGGACGGGCACATAGGACGCTCCAAATTTACAGACCACAACGGCACCGCGCGAGCGTGTCGCCGCGCGAGTTAATCGAAGGTGAATATGCACGCCGCTTGGCATAATGTCACGCTTGCCATCGACATCGAACACATGCTTATCGACATCGGCGCCAATCTGACGCACAACTCGTTCCAACCGGATCTCGAC
>DATBAU010000092.1:0-16783 GCA_036271355.1 Rudaea sp.
ATCCGCACGCGCGACCGCGATGCGTGTTTCGCCGCGTTCCGCAACAACAACTGGGTCGGTCTGGCGATCTGGCTTGGAATATTTCTTTCGTACGCGCTGAAGTAATCATTTCCTCGCACGCGCGAGCACCCACACATCGACCCGCTCGACACCCGCGCGCCGCAGCACGCGCGCGCATTCGCGCACTGTCGTTCCGGTCGTCATGACGTCGTCCACGAGCGCCACGTGCGACGGCAAGTCTTCACCGACCACGTCGAACGCGCCGCGCACGTTGCGTCGCCGAGCCGCTGCATCGAGATCGGATTGCGCGGCTGTCGCACGACGTCGCGTGAGAATTTCGCGAATTGGAACGCCGAGCGCCGCGGCGAAAGGCCGCGCCAGTTCCATGACCTGGTTGTAGCCGCGCTCGCGCAGACGATCGCGATGCAACGGCGTCGGCACGATCGCTTGCGGAATCGAAACATTGCTTTCAGCGAATGCGTCGAGCGCGAGTTGCGCCAAGATGCGACCCGCCGCGAGATTGCGCGCGAATTTCAATCGGACCAGCAACAGGTCGAGCGGATGCGAGTACTCGAATGGAGCAAATGTCGCGGCGAACGGTGGCTCGCGTTCGATGCATTCGCCGCACAACGCGGCGGCGGTTTTCAGTGGTAATGCACAACGCGCGCAACACACGCGATTTCGCGGCAGATCGGCCGCGCAGCCAGCGCATAAATCGCGATCTCCGCTGCCGCGCGCGCCGCACAACAGACAACGCGGCGGAAAAACCGCGAATTGCAGCCGTCTCAGGCCGTCAACCAAAACGCGGCCTTTCAAGTTGACAGTCCCTGTCGTCAATTCCAAACTTCAGTATCCCCACGTTTCCGAGTTTGACATGTCCGCAACCGCATCGGTTCGCCACGACTATTCGCGCGACGAAGTCGCCGCGTTGTTCGCGCTGCCGTTCAACGATCTGCTCGCGCGCGCGCACGACGTGCATCGCGCGCATCACGACGCCAACGCCGTGCAAGTCTCGACACTGCTTTCGATCAAAACCGGCGGCTGTCCGGAAGATTGCGCGTATTGCCCGCAAGCGCAGCGTTATCACACCGGCGTCAAATCCGAAAAATTGATGAGTCTCGACGCCGTGCTCGAAAAAGCGCGCGCCGCGAAAGCCGCCGGCGCAACGCGATTCTGCATGGGCGCCGCGTGGCGTTCGCCGAAAGATCGCGATGTCGAAAAAGTTTCCGCGATGATCGCCGGCGTGAAAGCGCTCGGCCTGGAAACGTGCGCGACGCTCGGCATGCTCACGCCGTCGCAAGCCGATCGCTTCAAATTCGCAGGCCTCGATTACTACAATCACAATCTCGACTCCGCGCCGGAGTTCTACGGCGAAATCATCCACACACGCGACTATCAGGATCGTCTCGACACCCTTGAATCCGTACGCAACGCGGGCATGAAAACGTGCTGCGGCGGCATCGTCGGCATGGGCGAATCGCGCGAACAGCGCGCCGGATTGCTGCAGACGCTCGCGAATCTTCCGCAACATCCAGATTCGGTGCCGATCAATCGTCTCGTGCAAGTCGAAGGCACGCCGCTCTCTGGAACGGCGCTGCTCGATCCATTCGAATTCGTTCGCACGATCGCTGTCGCGCGCATCCTCATGCCGACATCGATGGTGCGATTGTCCGCCGGCCGCGCCGAGATGAGCGATGAATTGCAGGCGTTGTGTTTCTTCGCCGGCGCAAATTCGATTTTCTACGGCGAAAAACTGCTGACCACCGGCAATCCCGACGTCGAGCGCGATCAGGCGTTGTTCGCGCGCTTGGGATTGCACGCGCTCGAAATCGACAGCGAGCCAAACACCGTGCATGCGGACATCGTGTCCGTCGCGGCGTAAGTCCAATGGCGCGTCCCGACCTGCTCGCGCGGTTGCTCGAAGCGCAGACGCTGCGCGCGCGCAGCGATTTGCTGCGTCGCGTACGCACGATCGATGAAGTCGACGGACCGCGCGTCGTCGTCGACGGCCATTCGCTGATCAATTTCGCCAGCAACGATTACCTCGGCCTCGCGCAGCATGCGGCATTGCACGCAGCGCTCGTGCGCGGCGCGACGGAATGGGGCGTCGGCGCGACCGCATCGCACTTGCTCGGCGGCCATCGTCGCGAACACGAACGGCTCGAACGCAAGCTCGCCGAATGGACGGGCCGCGAACGCGCTTTGCTGTTTTCCACGGGCTACATGGCGAATCTCGCCGTGATCGCGACGCTGCTGCGCGACGGCGACCTCTGCGTGCAGGACAAACTCGATCACGCCTGCCTCATCGACGGCGCGAAACTCGCCGGCTGCGATCTGAAACGCTATCTGCACGCCGACGTCGGCAGCGCGCGACGCCAACTGCACTCACAACCCAAATGCGCGGCGATGCTCGCAACCGATGGCGTGTTCAGCATGGATGGCGACATCGCGCCGCTCGCCGCACTCGCGTCGCTGTGCAAAGAAGAACGCGCGACGCTGTTCGTCGATGACGCGCACGGCATCGGTGTCGTCGGAAACGATGGCGCGGGAAGCGTGCACACCGCCGGTTTGAACGCGACGGATGTTCCGTTGCTGATGGCAACGTTCGGCAAAGCGCTGGGCACGAGTGGCGCGTTCGTCGCAGGTGCGGCCGATGTCATCGACGCGCTCGCGCAATTCGCGCGTCCCTACATTTACACGACGGCGATGCCACCCGCGCTCGTCGCCGCAACGGGAGCCGCCATCGACATTGTGCGATTCGAAACATGGCGACGCGACAAGTTGCGCGGACTCATCGCGCATTTCCGCGATGGCGCACAACGTCGCGGTTTCACGTTGCTCCCGTCATCGACGCCGATCCAGCCCGTGCTGATCGGCGATGCGGCGCGCGCATCCGATGTCGCAATCGCACTCGAAAAATCTGGGTTCTACGTTCCGTCGATTCGTCCGCCGACCGTCGCCGAAGGTACGGCGCGCTTGCGCGTCACGCTAACCGCCGCGCACGCCGAGAGCGATGTCGAAGCGTTGCTCGATGCGATCGTCCGTGCAACCGAACGCCAGTCCGCTCCGAAACGCGCCGCACACGCCGAGCGCGCACGCCGAGCGCGGTCGGCGCACTGACATGGTGATCGCACGCTCCGGACAGGGGCCGGACCTTGTCCTCGTCCACGGATGGGCCATGCACGGCGGCATCTTCGCGCCGTTGAGCGAACTTCTGCAGCGGCACTTCACGCTGCATGTCGTCGATTTGCCCGGCACCGGATTCAGTCGCGACGAAACGATCGACACCGATCTATTGCGCGTCGCGAGTGCGCTCCTGGACGAAGTGCCGCGCGCGGTGTGGATCGGCTGGTCGCTGGGCGGCCTAATCGCGCTCACGGCCGCGTTGCAGCGGCCGGATCGCGTGCGCGGTGTCGTCGAGATGGCGTCGTCACCCTGCTTTCTCATCGATGCCGATTGGCCGGGCGTGAGCATGAAAACGTTCGAGCAGTTCGAAGTCGGGCTGCGCGACGACTATCGCGTGGTGGTCGAACGTTTTCTCGCGCTTGAAGTGTTGGGCTCGCCCGATCCGCAAACCGAACTGCGCGAGTTGCGTGCGCACGTGTTCGAACGCGGCGAACCGTCGCACGACGCGCTGACCACCGGCATGCGCTGGCTCGAAGCGGCGGACGTGCGCGCGCAGCTCCCGCAACTGGCGATGCCGAGTTTGTGGATCGCGGGACGACGTGATCGACTCGTGCCGCCGGAAGCCATGCGTCGAGCGGCGAATCTCGCGGCGGACGGTCGCTTCGTCGAAGTGCCGTCGGGTCACGCGCCTTTCATCGGCTATGCGCCAGCGGTTGCTCAGGCGATCGTCGAATTCGTCGCGGCGTTGCCGTCGTGAGCGGACTCGATAGGCGTCACATCGTCAGCGCGTTCGGTCGTGCAGCGGCAGGTTACGCGCGTCACGCGACATTGCAGCGCGATGTGGAAGACCTGCTGCTCGAACGCCTCGAATACGTTCGCGAAACGCCGTCGCGCGTGCTCGATGTCGGCAGCGGACCCGGGCGCGGCGCTGCCGAATTGCGCAAACGTTTTTCGTCCGCGCAAGTGATCGCGCTCGACATCGCGATGCCGATGCTCGCGCAGATTCGTCCGACCTGGCTGCGACCAATCGCGCGCGCGTGCGCGGACGCGCGCGAACTTCCGTTCGCCGACGCAAGCATCGACGTACTGTATTCAAGCCTGTGCCTGCAGTGGATCGAGGATTTGCCCGCGCTGTTCGGCGAATTCCGCCGCGTATTACGGCCGGGTGCGTATCTCGCGTTCTCGACGTTCGGTCCGGATTCGCTTTACGAGTTACGCGCGGCATGGTCGGCGGTGGACGACACGCCGCACGTCAATGGATTTCTCGACATCGCACGCGTCGGCGATGCGCTCGTGGCGTCGGGTTTTCGCGATCCGGTGCTCGACGTCGAACATTTCACGTTGGCCTACGACGATGCGTTCGGACTGATGCGCGATCTGAAAGGCATCGGCGCGACGAACGCCGATGTGCGGCGGATGCGTGGACTCACGGGGAAAGCGCGACTGCAACGCATGATCGCCGCGTACGAATCATTTCGCAGCGACGGCAAATTGCCGGCCACGTACGAAGTGATTTTCGCGCACGCGTGGGCGCCGGAATCCAGTCAGCCGCGACGTGGAGAAGCGGGCGAGATCGCCAGCTTCTCCGTCGATCAGTTGCGTGGATCGCGACGGCGCTGAATCGTCGACTTGCTCGGATGATGCTATCGAGCTACGGAATGCATCGTCGTCGCGGTCAGACCTGCTTGCGCCGGAAGCAGTCGACGAAATGATCGTTGACCATGCCGGTCGCCTGCATGTGCGCGTACATGATCGTCGAACCGACGAAAGTGAAACCGCGCTTTTTCATGTCCTTGCTGAGCGCATCGGAAATGTCGCTCGTCGCGGGAACGTGTTCGCGATTCGCCCAGCGATTGCGAACGGGTTTGCCGCCGACGAACGACCAGAAATAGTTGTCCAGACTGCCGAATTCGTCGATCACTTTCAGCGCGGCGATCGCGTTGCTGCGCGCGGAACAGATTTTCAGGCGATTGCGGATCAGCGCGGGATTTTCGAGCAGCTTATCGAGTTGCGCATCGGTCATGCGCGCGACGCGTTTGATGTCGAAATCGTGGAACGCTTTGCGGTAAGCCGCGCGTTTGTTGAGCACCGTGCTCCAGCTCAAACCGGCTTGCGCGCCTTCGAGCACGAGGAATTCGAAGAGCGCGCGATCGTCGTGCAGCGGCACGCCCCATTCGGTGTCGTGGTAGTGCTGCATGGCCGGATCGTCGCCGGCCCACGAACAGCGTTTCACGGTCTTGGTCATGCGTGCGTCCGGCGGATTCGAGCGAGCGCGTATCATACGTTCCTTCCGCTTCGCACCGCAGCCTCTTGATCGACATCATGGACGAGACGACAAGCCGCCGCAGCGCCGTGATCGCCCTGTTCGTGCTGTGCCTGATCTGGGGCTTCAACTGGACGGTGATGAAATCGGTGCTGCATTACGTCGGCCCGATGACATTTTCGGCGTATCGCTACGTGCTCGCGACGATCATTCTGTTCGTCGTGCTGATCGTTCGCCGCGAACCGCTCGCGCCGACGCCGTGGCTGCCGACCCTCGTCATCGGACTCGCACAGACCGCCGGCTTTCAGGCGCTCGTGCAGTTGTCTCTGATGAGCGGCGGCGCGGGACGGATGGCGCTCATCGCGTACACGATGCCGTTCTGGGTGATTCCGCTGGCGTGGATACTGCTCGGCGAAAAACCAACGCCGCGACAATGGTCGTTCACCGCACTCGCCGCGTGCGGTCTGCTGCTGATCTTCGAACCGTGGCGCGTGCAGCCAAGTCTGCTCAGCGCGCTGTTGGCGCTGGCGGGCGGATTTTGCTGGGCTCTCGGCACCGTTCTGTCGAAGAAACAGTTCCAGACCACGGACGTTTCGCTGCTGCGTCTGACGACGTGGCAGATGGCGATGGGCTCGGCGGTTCTTTTGTTCGTCGCGCTCGTCGTTCCGGAACGCGCGACGGAATTCAACACGCCGTTTCTCGGCGCGTTGGCTTACAACGCGCTGCTGTCGACGAGTCTGGCGTGGGTGTTGTGGCTGTTCGTGGTGAAACGTTTGCCGGCGAACGTCGCCGGACTCGGCAGCCTGATCTCGCCGTTGGTCGGCGTGCTGTTCGCGTGGATGCTTCTCGGCGAAGTGCCCGATGTAGCCGAAGCGTGCGGCATCGCCACCATCGCGATCGCGCTGCTCGGCGTGCTGCGGCCGAGCGTCAAGCCGTCGCCTGCGCCACCTGTGCGCTGAATTCGCGCTGGTTCCGGTAGTGCGTGATGCGCGCGATCTTGCCCTGATTGATCGCGAAAAACGCACCGGCCGGCAGCGTGTAACGTTGGCCGTGCGCGGTCGGCAATCCCGCATCGTCGGCTTGATAGACGCCGTACACGGCGAACTCCGCGGCGGCGCGCGTGCCGTCGTCGACGCTCATGACGACGACATCGCGGATTTCCTCGCGATAGCTGCGTTGGGTACGTTCCAGATACGCGCGGAACGCGACCTTGCCGACTTCGCGCGCGCCTTGATTGACGTCGTGAGCGACATCGTCTGACACGCAATCGAGCATACCTTCGATGTCGCCGCGATTGCGTGCGGCGATATAGCGCAGTATCAGCGCCGCCGTGCGATCCGCCGCTCGCGAACCATCGATGATCATCGTCTTGCTCCCCGCCGAGACGCCGAGTTTACTCTCGCCATCTATCGGCAGGCCACCTAGCCCATATAACCGATGCCGCGCGCCATGATCACGGCCGCGAGCGGAATCAGCGCCACCAGATGCAGTTCGATCATGAGCAGCCGCCGCGCTTTGCGCCAATCGGCGTCCGGAATTTTGAATGACGGATCGGCCGCACGCGCTTTGCGCCAGCGGATGAACAGAATGGTCGGCCAGATCGAGATCAGTCCGACCAGCACGAACAAACCGATCTTGGTGTGGAACACGGGATTGTGCAGATAAAACCCTGCGGGTTTCGCGCCGAGCGTGACGCGGCAGATGCCCGTGATCAGCACGAACGCGGCCGCGATGCCGAAGCCCGCGTCGGCGCGCGCGAGTGCGGTGACGTCGAGACGATCTGCGCCCATGCGCAGGATCGTCCATTCCTTCGCAAGGAACCACAGCAGCGTGAAAATCGCCGCGAAATGCGCGTAGGCGAGAATCACTTCCTTCCACATGACGCGCTCCTCAGGTTTTCCACGGCAGCTGATCGAGATCGACGTTGCCGCCCGTGACGATGACGCCGACGTGCAAACCCGCGAAACGATCGCGATTGCGCAATATCGCCGCGAGCGCTACGGCGGACGACGGTTCGACGATGATTTTCAGCCGTTCCCACATCAGCCGCATCGCGGCGACGGTTTCGGCATCGCTGGCCATTACCACCTCGACGCCGAATTCGCGCAGCAAATCGAAATTGATCGCGCCGATGGTCGCGCGCAAACCATCGGAAATCGTTTTGGGTTCCAGATCGACGCGACGTTCACCCGCACGCAACGACTCGAATGCATCCGATGCGCCTTCCGGTTCGGCTCCGAACAAACGGATGCCGGGTTTGATGCCGCGCGCCACGATTGACGTGCCGCCGATCAAACCGCCGCCGCCGATGGGCGTGACGATCGCGTCGAGATCCGGAACCTCCTCGAGCAGTTCACGCGCGGCGGTGCCTTGCCCGGCGATGACGTGCGGATGCGTGAACGGATGAATCAGCGTCGCGCCGGTTTCGCGCGCGATGCGTTCGGCCATTTCGTCGCGCGCGGCAAGTGTTGGCGCGCAGAAATAAAGTTTCGCGCCGAACACCTTGATGCCGGCGACCTTCGCCGCGTTCGATCCTCCCGGCACCACGACGTGCGCAGGAATGCCGCGCGTTTTCGCGGCAAGCGCGACCGCCGCGCCGTGATTGCCCGACGAATGCGTGACGACGCCGCGCTTGGCGACAGCGTCGTCGAGCGACCACACCGCGTTGCACGCGCCGCGAAACTTGAACGCGCCGACGCGCTGGAAATTCTCGCATTTGAAGACGATCCGGCATCCGGCGGCATCGTCGATGGAATGCGACGCGAGAACCGGTGTGCGATGCGCGTGCGGCGCGATGCGCGCGGCAGCGGCTTCGACGTCGGCGAACGTGATTGAACTCATGTATTCATTGTCGCAGATTTGCTTCAGGCGCGGCCCCGCTTTCCGGCGTTACACTGGCGCCAGAATCTCCGCCGATGGACGGTCTTTTTTCGTATGCGAAGCCTTCTTGTCGCGCTTGTATTGATGCCGTTGGCTGCGTTCGCCGCGCCGGCGGACGACGCCGATCACGTGCGCGTGTCGCTGATCAGCGAACAGACCGCGCTCGTGCCCGGAACGACGACCTGGCTCGGTTTGCGTCTGCGGCACGATCCGCACTGGCACACGTATTGGAACAATCCGGGCGATTCCGGATTGCCGACGAAACTGCGCTGGACGTTGCCCGACGGTTTCGTCGCGTCCGACATCGCGTGGCCTGTTCCGCACCGCATCGTGGTAGGCGAGCTGGCCAATTTCGGATACACCGGCGATGTCGTGCTGCCGGTGAAGATCGACGTGCCCGATTCCGCGCAGGACGGCAGCACGGCGCACATCGCCGTCGATGCGAACTGGCTCGTGTGTCAGGACGTGTGTATTCCGGGCAAGGCAGCGCTCGCGCTCGATCTTCCGGTGCGCGCGATCACCGCCAGCGATCCGAATGTCGAGCGGCTGTTCGCGACAGCGCGCGCAACCTCGCCGCATCCCGCGCCGTGGTCGGGCACGGCGCGCGTCGATGGCGATCACGTCGATGTCACGCTGCGCACGACAACGCTGTCGACGGCGAAATCCATCGATGCGTTTGCGATCGATCACAAAATCGTGACCAACGCGCCGCCCGCGATTGCGCATCATCCGAACGGCGTCACGCTGACGTTCAAGAAAAGCGACTACTTCGCCGCCACGCCGGCGCAATTCGCGTTTCTCGTCGTGGCCGATGGGCAGGCGTGGGACGTCACCGTTCCGTTCGACGCGACCAACGCGTCTTCATCCCGATAGAGGTTTCGCCATGAAGCTTTTTCGCGTTTTGCCGATGCTGTTGTGCCTGTTCTTGTCACCACTCGCGTTCGCCGCCGCGGTGATCGGCCAACCCGCACCGGCGTTCACGCTGACCGACAGCAACGGCACGCCGCATTCGCTCGCCGACTACAAAGGCAAGATCGTCGTGCTCGAATGGAACAATCCGGAATGTCCGTTCGTGAAAAAACATTACAGCAGCGGCAACATTCCGAAACAGCAAGCCGAAGCGACGGCCAACGGCGTGGTGTGGCTCACGATCAACTCCGGCGCGCCGGGCAAACAAGGACACGTCGATTCGACAACGGCGAATGGATTCGTTGCGCAATATCACGCGAAGCCGACGGCGTATCTGGTCGATGCGGACGGCAAAGTCGGTCATCTGTACGGCGCGAAAACCACGCCGCATATGTTCGTCGTCGATGAAAAAGGCGTTCTGCGCTACAACGGCGGTATCGATTCGATCCCGAGCCCCGACAAGGACGATCTCGCGAAAGCGACGCAATACGTGCCGCAGGCCATCGGCGAGATCAAGTCGGGCAAAGCGGTGAGCGTGTCGACGTCGGAGCCGTACGGCTGCAGCGTCAAATACGGTTCATAACCGTCACGAACTCGCGGCGGGCGGTTGGATCTCTCCCACACCGTCGGCCACTTCGCTGATCAGTTTCGCTTCGGGCGACGGCGCACTTGCGTCCGTCGCTTTCGGCAAATGAGACACCGAATACCAGGCCAGCCACAATGCCGCGGCAACCATCACCGCCGCCAGCCAAAACGTTGCGCCGGCTGCAATACCCTGCACGTGATGTTGCGTCACGGACGCGAACAGTCGCGTGAACAATGTCGGCGCGATGATGCCGGCGACGCTCGACAAACTCGCGACCGCCCCTTGCAAACGACCTTGTTCGCGCGGATCGACGTGGTGCGTCATGATCGCCTGCGCCGCCGGCTGCACGAATCCGTACAACGCCGCGACGGGCATCATCGCCCAGAACCAATAACCGGTCGGCGCAACCGCGTACAGCGCGAATCCGAGCATTCCGCAAAACAATCCGAACAACAGCGCGCGGCGTTCGCCGAGTTTGCTGACGACCGGCTTGATCAACCCGCCTTGCACGATGGCCGAGAGAACACCGACCAGCGCGAGTGTGACGCCGACCATTTCCGATCCCCAGCCGAAACGATAATCGGCATACAGAACGAAGGTCGTCGGATAAACCATGTGCGCTAGTGAAAACAGAAACAGCACGCCGACCAAACCGAGCACTTGCGGATAGCGGCGCAAAAGTTTCAACGCACCGAACGGATTGGCATGCGCCCAGTCGAACGTCGGTGTGCGTTTTTCCTTCGGCAGTGATTCGGGCAAGACGAAAAGTCCGTAGACGAAATTCGTCAAACACATCACGACCGCGACCCAGAACGGCAAGCGCACGTTGATGGCGCCGAGGAATCCGCCGATCGCCGGCGCGATGATGAAGCCGATGCCGAACGCCATACCGATCATGCCAAACGCCTGCGCGCGTTTTTCCGGCGGCGTGACGTCCGCGACATAGGCATTCGCCGTACTGAAACTCGCCGCGGTGATGCCTGAGACGATGCGACCGATGAACAGTAGCGGCAGCGAATGCACGAGCGCCATCATCAGGAAATCGAGACCGAGTCCGAGATTCGACAACAGAATCACCGGTCGTCGTCCGAGCCAGTCCGACAACGCACCTTGCACCGGCGTGAAGATGAATTGCATCGCGAAGAACGCGGTCGAGAAATAGCCGTACCAGACCGCGGCGGCGGAAACATCGCCGTTGAGGAAATTCTCGATGAGATGCGGCAGAACCGGAATGATCAATCCGAATGTCAGGATGTCGAGCAGCACCGTGACGAAGATGAAAACCAGCGCGGCGCGGCGCACGGTCGGAACTGCGGGTGTGCTCATGCTCAGCGTCCGGCGTGGATTTCGACGAAGCGCAAAAACTCGGCACGCGTTCGCGCGTCTTCGCGGAACGAGCCGAGCATCTGGCTCGTGATCATCGACACGCCGCGCTTGTGCACGCCGCGCGTGGTCATGCACTGATGCACCGCGTCGATGACGACACCGACGCCGCGCGGCTTGAGGACGTCCTCGATGCAATGCGCGATCTGCGCGGTGAGTTTTTCCTGCACTTGAAAGCGGCGCGCGTAACCATCGACGACGCGCGCGAGTTTGCTGATGCCGACCACTTTGTCGGTCGGCAGATAGCCGACGTGCGCGCGGCCGATGATCGGCGCCATATGGTGTTCACAAAACGATTCGAATTCGATGTCGCGCAGCACGATCATTTCGTCGTATCCGGCGACTTCTTCGAACGTGCGTTTCAAGTATTCGCGCGGATCGCTGCCGTAGCCGGAAAACCAATCGCCATACGCTTCGACGACGCGCTTGGGCGTATCGAGCAAGCCTTCGCGCGCAGGATCTTCGCCGGCCCAGCGCAACAGCGTGCGGACGGCTTCTTCCGCTTGTGGCTGAGTCACCATCGTTGCGGGTTTTTTGGCGCGGCGCGTGGTTCCCATTTCGACTCTCGGCGGCGATTCGGGTCGCGTAGTGTATCCGTTCACCGCGGCGCACGTGTTCAAATCACGTCAGTGTTCCAGCAAGAGATTGCGAAACGGTCGGCGACTTTTCCACCGGTACCCGTCGAAATCTCGCTGATCGGTTGAGAGGATGCGGCCGTCGTCGAGTTCCTCGGCGAGGACGACGAGCGAGGCGTCGGCGAGGTCCATCGGCAGATCGGCGTAGCGTGTCATCAGGTGATCGATGCGATGCAACGCCGACTCCGGCAGATCCGCGACCGTTGCCGCACCACGTGCGATGTCACGCACGAAACGGTTCGCCTGCTCGGTGCTGACGCGATGCGTTAGCACGTGCGTCACTTCGGTCAGTACCGGCCACGTTGTGATAAATCCTTCCGGCGACCAGTGTTGCGCCGCCTGCACGGCGCGTGCGTGGTGATGATCGCGTCGGCTACCGAGCGCGATCCAGAAACCGCTATCGGCGATGATCACTTGCGCGTGCGCGCCTTGTACGTCGTGCGCGGTTCGGATACGCGAGTCGGATATTTTTCGGCAAGCGAGTCAGCCAGGATCGATTTGTAGCGCGTGGAAAGATCGCGCGCGCCCTCGCCGCCGCCAATGAATCCGGAATCGCTCATCATCGCGAACGCGCCCGCCTTGGGTTTCGCATGCGCCGCGTAGTACTCGCGGAGCGCATCGCGCAGCACGTCCGACGCCGGTCGATTTCCGTCGCGGCGTTGCAATTCGAGGAAGCGGCGCGCGTCCTCGCCGGTGAGGCGCGCATTGATGCGGATTTCGTCATTGGAAGGCATAGTGTGGACCATATTACCGGTGTCATACGCGTATGACAAGTGTCAAATCACGCGACAGAACGCCGCCTTGAGATAACGCGATTCCGGCACGTGCGCGAGCCACGGATGATCCGGTCCCGCGCCGGAAACCTTAAGTACTTGTAGCGTGCGATTCGCGTAGAACGCCGCGCGCCGCAGCATGTCGAGAAATTGTTCTTCGCTGACAAGCCCAGTGCACGAACACGTCAGGAAAACCCCGCCCGGCTTCACCGCCGCTAGCGCAAGCTTGTTCATATCCAGATATTTTTTCAGCGCCGGAATCACCTGTTCGCGATCACGCGTCATCTTCGCCGGATCGAGCACGACGACATCGAACTGCTCGCGGTTGTTCACCGAAACATCGCGCAACCACGCAAAAATATCGGCTTGGATGAATTTGATTTTCGCCTTGTTCAACCGCGCGTTCTGTTCGGCGACCTCGAGGATTTCCTCGTCGAGATCGATGCCGATCACTTCGCGCGCTTTGCCGACCGTTTTCGCATAGATGCCGAAGCCGCCGGAGTTGCAGCACAGATCGAGCACGCGCTTGTCGTCGCAAAACTCGCTGAAATATTTGCGGTTATCGCGCTGATCGACGAAGAAACCCGTTTTATGTTTGCTGCCCGGCGCGGCGTGGAATTTCACGCCGTGCTCGTGAATCACCGTCGGCGCAGGCGCGGGCGGATGCATCAAATCGAAGCTTTCCTGTTTCTGCACGTGATCTTCCGCGAACGCATAAATCTGCGCGTCCGGAAAATGCACGAGCAGACAACGCTTGATCAGATCGCGCTGCTTGAACATGCCCGCCGAGAAATACTCGATGACGAGCGTATTTGCGAAACGGTCGACGACCAACCCCGACAAACCGTCGCCTTCCGAATGAACTAGGCGATAGGCGTCGGTTACAGCATCGAGCTTCAGCACGTCGCGACGCAGTTGAACCGCGTCGGCGATCTTGCGCTCGAAGAACGCATCATCCAGCGCTTCGTTCGGATCGGCCGTGAGCACGCGCAGCGAAATGCGCGAATGGCCGTTGTAGAAACCGCGTCCCGCGAAGGTTCCTTCGCGGTCGACGATATCGACGATCGTTCCCGGCTTCGGTCGTGGCTCGGGTTTTTCGACCATCTTCTGGAAAATCCAGGGATGGTTGGAACGACGTTCGATCTTGAGCCGGATAAGCGGATTGGCGGACTGATTCATCGCAAAATGATAGCCGAGCCAGCCGTCGGGCATTCGCATTTTCGTCGGCGGACTGATGCAGCGTCTTGTCGCAGCCGTCGCGTGCCCCAATGACTGGCGGATGGACATCGCGCCACTACTTCCTGAACCCAGCGCGCGCAACGTGCAACGCGACCGCACGCGCCTTGCGTATGCGTCGTTGGGCGCGGCCGCGTTGGTTTCCGGCGTCTGGCTCGCGTGGCTCGTCGCGTGGATCACCGGCTGGGATACGCTTGATCTCGGCATCCGTCCGCGCGACGTGCATGGTCTCGTCGGAATCCTGAGCGCGCCGTTCGTGCACGCGTCGTTCGCGCATTTGATGTCGAACACGTTGCCGCTCGGCATTCTTGCCTTGATCGCGCTATACGCTTATCCACGCGCCACGCGTTATGCGCTGCCGATCATCTGGATCGGTTCGGGACTCGGCGTTTGGTTGTGGGCGCGCGATTCGGTACACGTCGGCATCAGCGGTATCGTGCACGGATTGATGTTCTTCGTTTTCCTGCTCGGCGTGTTCCGCCGCGACCGCCTCGGCGTGGCGATCGCGCTACTCGTCTTCTTCCTCTACGGCGGCATGGTGCTGACCGTGTTGCCGCGCGATCCGGACATTTCCTTCGAATATCACCTGTTCGGCGCTATTTCCGGCCTGATTGCGGCGGTCGCGTTCTTCCGGCTCGATCCGCTGCCACCGCGCAAGCGCTATAGCTGGGACGACGAGGAAGATTCGCTCGAACCCTTTCCCGACGAGGCATTTTTGCCGTCGCCCCAGCCGCCCGCTCGCATCATCCCGTTTCCGACGCGCGATAACGATAAACCGACGCTGCATTGAACCGGCGGTGCTAAGATTTGCCGCATGAACGCCCAGCCGCGCCGCGTGGAACACCAGCAGACGGACAGGGGTTCCGTGCCCGTTTACACGACGGCCGTCATTGAGCAACCGTGGTCTACCTACAAGCCCGAAGACCACGCGACCTGGGCAACGCTGTTCCTTCGCCAGCGAGAGATTCTGGAAAACCGCGCCGCGCGCGAATTCCTCGACAACCAGCAGAAGTTCGGCATGACGCCGGACGTAATCCCGAAGTTCGACGATCTCAACAAAGTATTGCGCAAAGTCACCGGTTGGGAATTGATCGGCGTCGAAGGTTTGTTGCCCGAACTGACGTTCTTCGATCACCTCGCCAACCGCCGCTTTCCGGTGACGTGGTGGATTCGTCGTCCGGATCAGATCGACTACATCAGCGAACCGGACATGTTCCACGATCTGTTCGGCCATGTTCCGCTGTTGCTCAATCCGGTCTTCGCCGATTACATGGAAGCGTATGGCTGCGGCGGCGTGAAAGCGCACGGCCTCGGCGCGGAAGCGCTTAGCAATTTAACGCGACTGTATTGGTACACCGTCGAATTCGGTTTGATCAAACAGGACGACGGTTTGCGTATCTACGGTTCGGGCATCGTTTCGTCGAAAGGCGAATCGATTCATTGCCTCGAATCGGCTGCGCCGAACCGCATCGGATTCGATCTCGAGCGCATCATGCGCACGCGTTATCGCATCGACACGTATCAGAAAACGTATTTCGTCATCGACAGCTACGAACAGTTGATGAAGGCAACCGAGCCCGACTTCACGCCCATCTACGCGCGGCTGGCGAATGAGGAATCGATTCCCGCCGGCGAAATTATACAAAGCGACAAGGTATACAACCGCGGCACCGGCGAAGGTTGGACGAACGACGGCGACGTCTGAGGTAGCGTGGGATGATCACACGTATCTGGCGCGGCATCACGCGCAAAGAAGTGGCCGACGAATACCTCGCGTATCTACAGGAAACCGGCCTTCGCGATTATTCCAAGACGCCGGGCAATCGCGGCGTGATGATTCTGCGGCGCGATCAAGGCGAGAACACGGAAATCGTGCTCATCTCACATTGGGAATCGATGGAAGCCGTGCGCGCGTTCGCCGGCGAGAATCCAGAGAAGTCCGTCTACTATCCCGAAGACGAGCATTATCTGCTGCAGATGGAACCGCTCGTGCGTCTCTACGACGTGCATGAACACTATGAGACGGCGATCGGACAGAAGTCGGACAAGCCGTAGACTGACGCATCCTCGAATGGTCCACTCCCCAGCCGGTTAAACAGCATGGGGATTACCAATGTCTCGCTCCAAAAAATTAGCCGCGACGATGTCGCTGCTCGTCGCTTGCGTCAGTGCACACGCGCAGCCTGGAATCACGGCCATCACGTTCACAAACAGCACGGTGAGTACGACGGAAGGTTGGCCAGTTGGAAACGAGTGGTACATCGGCGCGATTATGGTCGACAGCACCGGGCACACGATCGGTTCGTTGATCACCGGAATCAACCTCAACACCGCTTCCTTGTCGTCTTACCCGACGGGCTTCAAAGTAACGCTGGGTGCTGCAGCACCCGCTGATGCCATCGTTTACGTCTATCGCAGCACGATACCGATCGTTGCGGGCGAGTCGGTGGAAAGAGCCGCCTACACGGGGCTGTGCGCACCAACCGGGTGCCTAATGGGTGATTTGATCGTGCCGGTGACAGGCGATCTGCTCAACTCAGATTTCCAAGTAGACAACACCGCTATGCCGGTGAAGCTGGAGTCTTTTTCCGTCGATTAGCCGAACATGGCACGGATACAAGTCAGTTGTTGCCGCGCGTCGCGCAGGCCTGGTCGGGCTTCGCAAACGATTTGATACACGGATCTCTCAAGCACAACGGCCGTGCCAATAAGCTTTCACCCTAAAGCCGGCATGGTGCTCATCTGCAACTTTGCTGGCTTTAAGGCGCCAGAAATGGTGAAGGCGCGGCCTGTCGTGGTCGTCTCGCCGAACCATCTCGTTCGCCCCGGATTAGTGACTGTAGTGCCGCTCAGCACAACGCCCCCGATGCCAGTTGAGCCGTATCACTATCGACTCAGAGGCTCACCGATTCCGGGCGATCCCATTGACGAAGTGTGGGCGAAGAGCGACATGATTTGCAGTGTCGGCGTTCACCGGCTGGATCGCGTCAAG
>DATBAU010000093.1:0-6176 GCA_036271355.1 Rudaea sp.
TGCTCGGCTTCCGCGTGTGCGGAGCGCAGCGCTTCGGTGTCGGCGACGGAATGCAAATGATTTACCGGCGACCAGATCCGCTGCAGTTCGTAATCCATCGCTTCCTGCGGCAGCATCGTCGCGGCGAACGAACGCGGCTGACCGTCGCTCGCCAGCGCATCGACGCGGCGGCGGTGATCGGCCAGTGTCGCCTTCACGGCCGGCAGCACGTGCTCGGGTTTGATCTGCGAAAAGGCGGGAAGCGAGGTGTCGTCGAGCAGCGGATTGGTTTCGGTCATGGCGAAAATGAAATGCGTCAATGAAGACTATCAACGTGATGCAGCAGCGCGGCAAAATCAAGCCTGAGGCGCGCATTCTGCGCTAGCATGCGCGCCAGCGAGGGGCGGGGATGAACGAAGACAAACCGGCCGGCGAGACATTCGATCCGCACGCGTTGTTGCGGAGTCTCGTGCTGTTCAGCCATCTCGACGACGCCGAACTCGATGCGCTCGCCGCCGAACTGGAATGGTTCGCGCTGCCGGGTGGCGCGACGCTATTCGACATCGGCGATCCTTCAGACGCGCTGTACGTGTTGCAGAACGGGAGCCTCGGCGCGTTCAAGCCGGATGCGAACGGCGCGTTTCATCTGGATGGCGTCGTCGCCGCCGGCGAAACCGTCGGCGAACTCGGATTGATGATCGACCAACCGCGCTCGGCGACGGTGCGCGCGTTGCGCGATTCGGAATTGCTGCGTCTGTCGCGCAACGGATTCAAGGCACTGGTCGCCAAAAAACCGGAAGCGATGCTCGAAACCGCGCGCGTTTCCGTGCGGCGGTTGCTCGAACGGCGTTCGACGAAACAGCTTTCCGCGCCGCGCACGTTCGCGGTGCTGCCACACGACGAAAGCATCGACGCGGTGCACTTCGCGCGGCGCTTGAGCGAATCGCTCAGCCGCTACGGCGAGTGCGCGCTGATCGATTCGCAAGCCGCGCTCGGTCAAACCAGTTCATGGTTCAGTGCGCTCGAATCGCGTGTGCGCTTCGTCGTCTATCTCGGCGGCGTGGACGACGACGACTGGCGCAACCTGTGTTTGCGTCAAGCCGATTGCCTGCTGTTTCTTGCGGATGCGTCGCACACGTCCACGCCGTGGCAAGGCGAATCGGCGTTCGAGACGGAACGCACGCTGCATCGGCCGCAGCATTTGCTGCTGCTGCATCGCGGTGGCGTGATCAAGTTCGGTGCGGCCGCGCAATGGCTGCAGGAATTCTCACCGGACATCCAGCACCATCATGTGCGCGATGTGCGCGACATCGAACGCGTCGCGCGATTGCTGATCGGACGCAGCATCGGACTCGTGTTGTCCGGCGGCGGCGCGCGCGGGTTCGCGCACATCGGCGTGGTGCGCGCGCTGCGCGAGGCGGGCATGCTGATCGATCGCGTCGGCGGTACATCGATCGGCGCGATCATCGCGGCCGGTGTGGCGGCGGATTGGTCCGACGAAGAAATGTTCGAGAACTACCGGCGCTCTTTCGTGACCGGGAAACCGCTGCGCGACTACACGTTTCCGTTCGTCGCACTGGTCAGCGGGCAGCGCGTTTCGCGATTGCTGCGCGAGGAATTCGGACCACGCGACATCAGCGATCTGGCGCTGCCGTATTTTTGCGTCACCGCGAACCTCACGGCGGGCCGCGCCGAAACGCATCGCAACGGTCCGCTGTGGTTCTGGTTGCGCGCATCGTGCGCGATTCCGGGTGTGCTGCCGCCGGTGTTCCATCGCAAGGAGGTGTACGTCGATGGCGCGGTGATCAACAACCTGCCGGTCGACGTGATGCGTGAACAGGGTGTCGGCGATGTGGTCGCCGTCGACATCAGCGCCGACGATGTGTTGCACGCCGGTGTCGAAGAGTTCGCGTTGCCGCCGTGGTGGCAATTGGCGTGGCAACGGTGGACGCATCCGGGTCGCCGTCCCGGAATTCTGAGCATCCTGTTGCGCTCGGGCATGGTGAACGCGGAAGCCGCGAGCATCGAGCGCCACGCGATGACGAGCTTGCTGCTCGCGCCGCCGCTAGAGGACATCGAACTGCTCGACTGGAATGCGTACGAACGTGCGATCGAAGCGGGTTATCGTCACGCGCAAACGGTACTTGGCCGCGCCGCCGCACCACGCGAGCTGCCCTGAAATTAAAAAACCCTCTCCGTTGCCGAAGAGGGTTCGGGGCACAGCTTTTTATGTTTGGATTATCGGATCAGATCAGCCGCGATCGCGATGCGGATGAAACGCTTGCAGGCTTTCGGCGATTTCGTTGAGCCATGGTCGCACGGTCTCGTTCGTCTGGTCGGCGGCGTTGAGGCTGGAGAAATGCACCGCATCGCTCCAGTCGTTGCCGATCGGACGATGCTGATCGACCGAGTAGGCTTTGATGCGAAGCTGCGCGGTAACCACATTATTTACTTGTCCATACGCCGCAAGCTGTTCGGAGCCGACGTCGCGCGCGTGGACGATCACGACGGCATCGACGCGACCTAGCTTGGCCAGAATATTCAGCGCTTCGTCGTAACGCGGACGTTCGCCGGCGAAAAGATGCGCGACGCGCGGCATCGACGCTTCATCCATCACGTTATAACCGCGACGTGCCAACGCTTGCTCGATCATGCGCTCGGCCGGCTCGGCGACATTGTTGTCGCCACCGCCTATCACGGCGACCGTCGGAATATGCGGACGCGGTGCTACCGGGGGAGGCGGTGGCGTCACGCGCGCGACCTGTTGTTGCGGACGCGACTCGGCCGCTTGCGCGGCAGGAAGTTCGCGCAGCGGTTCGACTTCGGATGCGCGCGCGGCCGGACCGCCGGCGTTCGCATCGACCGGCTGTGTGGTCGGTTGCTGTTGCGCGATGGCGGTCGATGCGTCGGTCGCTTGTTGCGCGGCCTGCACGCTTGCGGTTTGCGCGGCGGCGCTCGTGTCTTGCGTCGGCGGTGGCGCCACCGGAGGTGCTGTCGTCGCGGCCACGGCGGGTGTTGTCGAGGGGGCTGTCGTCGCCGGCGTTGTCGCGACGGCGGCGGGCGCAGACGTCGTTGTCGTCGTGCTCGCAGTCGCCGACGAACCCATGTATTGCTGCAGGAACGGAATGCGGTCGCGGAAGGCGTACGCGCCGCCCGCGCAGGCGAGCAACAAGATCGCGGCGATCGCAAGCGGCAAACCCGCGCCGGACCGTGCTTTCGAAGTCGGTTGCGCTTGCAGCACCGGTTGGTGCGCGGAAGGCATCGGGATGACAGCCGGACGCGGCGTCGGCGACGTGCGCGGCAATGGCTGCTGACCGGACACCGGCGTCTTCTGGCCGACCATCGTCGCCGCGGCGGGCGACATCTTGGTCTGCAGCGTGATCGGTCCACCTTTCGCGACGAGCGGATGACGGCCGAGATCGTCGACGAGTTCGTGACAGCTCTGGTAACGCTCGTTCGGATCCTTCGCGACCATCTTGGTGAGAATGCGCGACAACTCCGGATCGACTTCGGCGTTGAGCGACATCACGTTCGGGATTTCTGCTTTCACCACTTCGAGCATCAATCCGAGCGGCGATTCGTCGGTGAACGGCATGCGTCCGGCGAGACATTCGAACAGAACGATGCCGAGCGAGAAAATATCCGAACGCTGATCGACCGGTTTGCCCTGACACACTTCCGGCGACAGATAGCCCGGCGTGCCAACGAATTCACCGGTCGAGGTGAGCTTCTTCGAAAAATCCTGCGCGCTGAGCGCGATACCGAAGTCGGCGATTTTCACCGCGCCGCGGGCGGACACCATCAAATTACCTGGCTTGATATCGCGATGAATCACGCCCTTGTCGTGCGCGGTCGTGAGACCCATCGCAGTCTGATAGATGATCTTCGCGGCTTGCTCGGGCTTGAGTTTGCTTTCGCGCTTGAGCACCGAACCGAGCGATTCGCCGTCGACGAATTCCATGACGAAATACGTCTGGCCATCGTCGTCGCCGATGAAATAGATCTGGATGATGTGCGGATCGTTGAGCGCGGCCATGCTGCGCGCTTCGCGCAGGAAACGTTCCTTGACGCTCTGATCGTGCGCAAGCGAATCGGCCAGCACCTTGATCGCAACGTAGCGATTGAGTGATGTCTCGTAGCCTTTGTAGACCACGCCCATGCCACCGCGGCCGAGTTCGGCGACGATGTCGTAATGACCCAATTGCTGTTTCATGACACACCCCGCGGAAAAGGAATTTCCGGTTCTGTAGCGAAATACTAGCACCGCGCAATGTCGCGCATCGTGGCGCGCTCGACCCCGCACCCGTTATGCGCTTGGCAAGCCGACTGCCAAATGAATCACACATCCTGAACGGGTTGTTGCGCGCAACGTTGACCGCCTAGACTCGCGCTTAATGGCTTCCCCGCCGCTTCCGACCGTACCCGACGGCCCGACTAACCGACCGGCATGGCTCTTTTGGGCCCTGCTCGGCTGTTTCGTGCTGGGACTGGTGCGCGCCGCGCCGGTACTTCTTCACGAGCCGCTGATCGCGCTCGCGAACAGTTACGACGAAGTGCGCTACAGCGCCTGCTTCGATCTATATCCTGACCGGCCGGCGGAAATCAATCCGACGCTCAACAGTCCGCAAGCGCCGTACGCGCACTACACATTTCGCGAGACCGAACAGCCGATCTGTTATTGGTCGACCGAATGGATCGGGCAGGCGACGGCCGCCGCGTTCTTCAAGATCCAACACGCCGTCACCGGACAGACCACGTATTCGATACGCTGGCTCGGCCTGACGAAGTTCGTCGTCTGCGTGCTGGTCTGGCTTTTCTTCACCCTCGAATGGTGGCGACGCGGACCGCCCGCGCTGACGCTCGCGAACGGGCTCGTCTTTCCGTTGCTGCTGTGCGATCCGGCGAACACGATCTATCTCAGCACGTTCTACGCGGAGTTCACCGCGGTCGTCACGCTGTATCTCATCGCCAGCGCGATTCTGGTTTATCACGAGCAGCCAAAAAGTATTCACGCAATGGTGCTGCTCGCGTTCGCCGCGTTTGCGCTCGGCATGAGCAAGATTCAGCATTTACTTCTGCCGATGATGTGCGCGGGGACGGTGCTCATTTTCGATTACGTGAAAACGCATCGGTCGTCGTGGCGCGCGATGTCGTTGTTCGTCGGCGCAGCCGCGGCGTTGCTCTTACAGGTGACGCAACTGCATCGCGACAACGCAGCGATGCGCGACATCGACATGTTCAATCGCGCCGACGTCGCCTTCACCGGCCTCCTGCCGAATGCGAGCGACATGCAGAAAACCGCTGACATCATTGGCCTCGATCACGACTGTATCCGCTATTCCGGCTTGCGCGCCTGGCAACTGCCGGGCTATCCGCCGCAGGTATGTCCGAGCATCGCCAACGTTTCGCGCGCGCGCGAACTCACCGCGCTGCTGCACGACCCGATGATGGGCGTACGCCTCCTCTCGGGCGGCGTCGAGGCGTTGAACCCGTGGCTCGCGCCGGGTCTCGGCACGGTCGAGGGAGGCCACTTCGAACCGCTGCCGCCATGGCTTTTCACCGTGAGCGACGTGTTCGCCGCATCCGCGATCATCCGCGCGATTTTGCTCGGCGGTCCGGTCGTCGCGATGTTCGTGTTGTTACTCGCGCGTCGTCGTCCATCGGGCATGCGGCGATACACCGTGCTCACGGTCGCGGTGATGATCACCACACTCGGCGTCACCGTCCTCGGCGACGGACTGGCCGATGTTCCGAAGCAGGGGCACCTCGTCATCAACGCGGCGTTCGCGTGGTGGATCTACATGGTGACGGTGTGGATCGCACGCGCGATTGGCGCACCCACGCGCTTCACCGCTCAGCCGGTGTGAATGCCGTCGATTTCGAGCAGCAGTTCCGCGCGGCAGATGTCGCCGTGCAAGAGCACCATCGGCACGTTCGCGCCGAGCCGCGTGCGCAGTTGCGCCTCGACGTGCGCCGCGTGTTCTGCATGACGCACATACACTTTGAGCACGTCACCTACGCCGCTCCCCAGCGTGGATTTCGATTGCGCCGATTGAAGCAGGCTGTCGAGATTCTTCATCGTCTCGTCGAGCTGCGCGTCGATGTCGCCCGCGTGATGCGAGGCGTGACCGACCACCGCCGCCGTTCCGGAAATGTATAATTGTGGAGAATGTGTCGGCGCACGCATGCCGCGCGCG
>DATBAU010000094.1:0-5016 GCA_036271355.1 Rudaea sp.
CCTGACACGCGCGCTCGAACGCTTTTCGCGCATGCAGATTGTCCATCAGCAATTCGTACGCATTGCCCATGTCGCTGAAGATCAACGCGTCGTTCGGCCGCAATTTCGCCGCGCGTACGAGCATCTCCAAGCCGGGCTCGAACCGGTTTTGCAGGCAATGCACGCGCCCGAACTGGTGCAACACTTCCGGATGATTCGGTGCCATCGCATACGCGGCGATCGCGCTGCGCTCGGCGTCGTCGATGCGGCGCTGGGCGATCGCTTCGGCGACCGCGACCATGCGTTGCGCAAGGTCCGGCGACAGACCGGCCATGCGTTGTTGTTGCGTGAGGATCAAAACAGGCTCCGGAACCGAATCGCGCAATTTTACTCGATGCTCAGCGTCGCCCGTACTTGTCGCGCAGGCGTTGGCCGAGCGACTTGTTCGCCACGCGCGCATGCGCTTTTCGCTTGAGTTGCGTTTCGAGCAGATCGCTCGCCGCGCTCAGTTCGTCGCGCAACTTAAGGAAACTGTGCCAGCGTTCCGCGTCGAGCGCGCCGCTTTCGAGCGCGGCGCGCACCGCGCAACCGGGTTCATTGCCGTGCGCGCAATCGCCGAAACGACATTGCAGCGCGAGCGCTTCGATGTCGGCGAAACCGGCCGCCGTCACGTCCTCGTCGCCGGTGAGCTTGATTTCGCGCATCCCCGGCGTATCGATCAGACACGCGCCGCCGGGCAACTGGATCAACGCGCGATGTGTCGTCGTGTGGCGGCCGCGGCTGTCGTGTTCGCGCACGGTATTCGTCGACTGGCGTTCGACGCCGAGCAGCGTGTTGGTCAGCGTGGATTTGCCGGCGCCGGACGATCCGACGAGAACCGCCGTGTCGCCAAGTTGAAGATGCGCACGCAATGTCTCGACGCTGGCGGAATCTTTCGCGTTGACGATGTGTGTCTCGACCTTCAATCCGCTCAATTCTGATTCGCGCATTGCCAGCGTTTCGGCGTCGATCTTGTCGCGCTTGGTCAGCACGATCACGGCGCGCGCGCCGCTGCCTTCGATCAACGCGAGATAACGATCCACGCGACGCAGATTGAAATCGCCGTCGAGTCCCATCACGACGAAAACGGTGTCGACGTTGCTCGCGATGATTTGCCGCGTGTGCCGTTCGCCGGCGGCCGCACGCGCGAGCGTGGATCGGCGCGGCAGCACGCTGTCGATCACCGGCGGGTTCGCTTGCGACAGCACGACGAAATCGCCGACCGCCGGCCGATCTTCCGACGCGACGGTGCGCTTGAGGAATTTCGGCGCGGGCTGCGCGCGGAATTCCTCCGTTCCGTCATGCACGAGATAACCGTTGCGATGCTGCGCGATGACGCGGCCGACGCGGCTTTCGACCGGCACCGCATCGCCGCGCCAGCCGATGCGGCGCAAGGATTCCAATGAATCGCTGCCTGACATATGCCTAGTGTAACGGGCCGGCTGTTTGGCTCATCGCTTGAATTTGCGGCCTGTTTGGCTAGGATGCAACGCAACCGTCATCCGATTGGCCCGAACGTCATGGTCGTTTCGTCGTCTGCAATCTTACGTTCACGCCTGCTATCCGTTCGCAATGAAATCCGCGGCGATCTGGCGTAGCGCGCTCGCGCTGGTGCTCGCGATGGCCACTTCGCACGCGATGGCAGCGTCGTATCTGGCGCTCGGCGATTCGTACACGATCGGCGAAGGCGTCGCCGCGCCGGAGCGTTGGCCGAACCAGCTCGCGGAGCTGCTGCGCAAGGACGGCGTCGATGTCGCCGAACCGGAAATCCTCGCGAAAACCGGCTGGACGACCGACGAGTTGTCCGCCGCGATGGATGCGCACCACTTCACGCCACCGTATCGGCTGGTCACATTGCTGATCGGCGTCAACAATCAATATCGCGGACGCGATCTGGAAAACTATCGCGTCGAATTCCAGAAGCTCCTGCAGCGCGCGATCGATCTGGCCGGCGGCGATGCGCACAAAGTCGTCGTCGTGTCGATTCCCGACTGGGGCGTCACGAAATTCGGCCGGGCGAGCGGGCGCGATACCGCCGAAATCGGGCGTCAGCTCGATGCGTACAATGCCGCAAATGCGCAGATTGCGAAAATGCTGCATTGTGGTTATGTGGACGTGACAACGGTTTCGCGCGACCTCGGAAACCAAGCTGTCATGCTGGTTTCAGACGGCCTGCATCCGTCGCCGAAAATGTATACCGAGTGGGCGACGCGCATTCTGCCCGCCGCGAAGGTCGCGTTGTCACAGCACTGACGTCTGCTCGCAACGAAACCGTTGGGCTGGGCCGCTACGCTGCGCGCGCCTTCCTACGGAGCCGACACCGATGTCGACCATGCAGGTTCGCAGCATCTTCATTTCCGACGTCCATCTCGGACTGCCCGACTGCCAAGCGCGTTATCTGCTCGACTTTCTTCGCACCGTTCGCTGCGACCGCATGTATCTCGTCGGCGACATCATCGATCTGGAAAACCTGCGCAAGCGACCGTGGTGGCATGCCGATCACGATGAAGTGATCCATGAAATCCTCGCGATCGCCGCGAAAGGCACCAAGGTCACCTACATTCCCGGCAACCACGATTCGGAACTGCGCGCGTTCGTCGGCCAGCAGTTCGCCGGCATCGACATCGCGCTCAACGCGGTTCACGTCGCCGCCGACGGCCGTCGCTACAAGGTCAGCCACGGCGACGAATTCGATGGCGAACACAACGCGCCGAAGTGGCTGCTGAAACTCGGCGACGTGATGCAAGGCTTCGTCTGCGCGATGAACCGTCGCGTCAATCAGCTATTGCGCGGTCTAGGCATCGGCTACTGGCCGATCTCGATCGCGATCAAACTTCGCATTGCGACGGCCGCGCGCTTCATCCGCGAATTCGAACAACGCGTCGGCAACTCCGCGCGCGACGCCGGTTTCGACGGGCACATTTGCGGCCACATTCACTACGGCCATATCCAGCATAAGGACGGCGTCACGTACATCAATGACGGCGATTGGGTCGAACACTGCACCGGGCTGGTCGAGCATCACGACGGCCGCTTCGAGCTGCTGCACTGGACCGAGCGCCCGAAAACACTGGCTGTTTCGACGGCGCTGGAACCGATCACGGAGCCGCTGCCCGCCGCCGCCTGACTTGTTTTCCGCGGCGATTAACCGCATGTGGGCTAACATTGCCTCAGCCCATATCGAGTTTTTGCCATGTCTCCCGTCGAAAGCACGCGTACCCGCATCGAAACCTTGCTGCGCGACCACCCGGTCGTGCTGTTCATGAAAGGCACGCGGCAAGCGCCGCAGTGCGGCTTTTCCGCCGCCGCCATCGGGGCGCTGAACGATCTGCTGCCGGAATATCACACGGTCAACGTGCTCGAGGATCCGGAGATCCGCGAAGGCATCAAGGCGTACGGCAATTGGCCGACGATTCCGCAGTTGTACGTGAAGAACGAACTCGTCGGCGGCTCCGACATCATCCGCTCGATGTATACAAATGGAGAATTGCACTCGCTGTTCGGTTTGCCCGCGCCGGATCGCACGCCGCCGCAGATCACGATCAGCGACAAAGCCGCCGCGGCGATTCGCGAAGCGCTCGCCGAAGCTGATCCGGAACTCGGCATTCAGCTCAGCATCGACGCGCAGTTCAGTCCGCAATTCCAGCTCGCGCCGAAAGACGAACGCGCCGTCGTCAGCGAAGCCAGCGGCATCACGATCCACATGGACCCCGCCACCGCGCAGCGCGCGCGCGGCATCACCATCGATTGGGTGGAAACCGCGCGCGGCGCGGGATTGTCGATCGACAATCCGAATGCACCGCCCGCCGTGAAGCAGATCGGCGTGACCGAGCTGAAGCAGCGCATCGACGCTGGCGACATCACGGTGGTCGACGTGCGTCCGCCCGACGAGCGCGAGCAGGCGAAAATCGCGCAATCGTTCCGCACCATCGACAACGGCATCGACGACGTCGCCACGCTACCGAAGGACACGCATCTGGCGTTCCTGTGCCACAGCGGCGGACGCAGCGAACGCGCCGCGGAGCATTTCCGCAGCCTTGGTTTCCGCAACGTTTACAACGTCCGCGGCGGCATCGATGCGTGGTCGCGCGAGGTCGATCCGAGCGTCGCGCGTTACTGATATATTCGGCGCGCCGGAGGGAACTCTCATGCGCGTTCGCGTTACGTTGGCGTCCCTCGTTGTTTTGGTGACTGCGGGTTGCGGCAATGGGCGCGACGATCATGCTGCGCAGGCGTGTAGCGATGAAATCGGGAAACGTTTGGCCGGGCGCAATGTCGGGCTGGATGTGGATGATATGCGTCGGCATGTCAAAAATGAGTCGGCGGATACGGTGTTGGTGACGTCTAGCGTTGTGCTCGATAAGGGGTTGTCGAGTGAGAAGAGGCAGACGTTTGATTGTCGGGTTCGGATTAGTGGGGATGGGGCGGCGTCCGTTTTGTATTTGCAGTTCAATTGGAATGCGGGTGACGTGAAGTCGGGTCGGTGACTTTTTTGAAGCCGAAGCTTGCGCGAGCGGCGGGTAACTTTTTGATAAGCAACTTGTCATTCCCGCGAAAGCGGGAATCCAGCGACTTTGCTTTTGGTGTCTTTTGGAGCAAAAGCTTCCGCCGCAAGCGGCGGGTAACTTTTTGCTTAACGGCAAAAAGTCACCAAAAAACGTTTCTTTATTGTTCGCTTAGGGTGTTGTCCGCAGACAGCACGTCCGTGCTGCTGGCTGCGGACCGCGCGCATCCCTGCGCGCGATCACCCTCACTCCAAGCTAGGAAGTGACCGGTATCAAGCTTCTTGTAAACGATCACCGCACGCCGTGCTCTCGCGGAGGGGCTGCAAGAGCAAGAGAGAGAGAGAAAGATCTGGCTCTTAACCTCACCGCCCTTGGCTTCGTGCAGTCCAGAGTTTCAAGAAGCTTGATACCGGTCGCGTGCAGGCTTGCTACGACGGTGATCGCGCGCAGGAAGCGCGCGGTTCGCGCACGGATCAGGGATGTCCGATCGCGA
>DATBAU010000095.1:0-1963 GCA_036271355.1 Rudaea sp.
TTGCGCACGCCTTTGCGACGCATGCTCGATCCGCGCACGTGCGCTTCGTAGATGACGGTGTCGGTCCACGGCACGCGCGGCGGGCGATCGTCGCCCCAGTTGAACGTCTCGTTGCTGACGACAGCTTTCGGCATCGCCGATGCGCTGTCGCGACGATCGAGACTCAAATCCGCGCGCGGCGAATTCAATCGATAGCCGAACAACGCGTCGGACCAGCGCACGCTGCCGACCAGTTCGCGCGCATACGGATCGAGCAGCAGTTTATGCGGATTGAACCGATGCCCGTGCTCGGGATCGTATGGACCGAACGCGCGATAGCCGTAAACGAGCGGCAGCGACGCATCGCGCAGGTAGCCGTGCCAGATGTCGTTCGTGCATTCGGGCAATCGCAGGCGCGCGGTTTCGCGGCGGCCGGCGACGTCGAAGATGCACAGCTCCATCGCCTCCGCATGCGCGGAATACACGGCGAAATTGATGCCGAGTCCATCCCAATGCGCGCCCAGCGGATAGGGCCGTCCGGTTTCGAGCCGGGCGTTCGTCTGCGTGGCATTTTTCATCGGTCGTTCCGCAGGAAGATCACGCCGAGCGGCGGCAGCGTGAGTTCGAGCGATTGCGCGAAACCGTGCGCCGAATTCGACGAGGCGTGCGCGCCTCCGTTGTTGCCCATGTTCGATCCCCCATAAATATCGGCGTCGGAATTGAGAATTTCCGACCAATGACCGCCGCGCGGAACGCCCACGCGATAGCCGTGTTGCGGTGTCGGTGTGAGATTGGCGACGACGACGATATCGGCGTCGTCCTCGTTGCCGTGGCGAACGAACGCGTACACGCTGCTCACGCTGTCGTCGCCGATGATCCACTGAAATCCCTGCGCGTCCGCATCGCGCCGATGCAATGATTTGTGCGTGCGATAGATGCGATTGAGATCGCCGACCAATCGCTGCACGCCTGCGTGCGCGTGATCGCCAAGCAAACCCCAATCGATTTCGCCTTGATAATTCCACTCGCGGATTTCGGCGATCTCGCAACCCATGAAGAGCAATTTTTTGCCGGGATGACCCCACATCAGTGCATAACACGCGCGCAGATTGGCGAAGCGTTGCCAGCGATCGCCCGGCATCTTGCCGAGCATCGAATGTTTGCCATGCACGACTTCATCGTGCGAGAAGGGCAACACGAAATTTTCCGAAAAGGCGTATAGAAGGCCAAACGTAATGTCGCTGTGATGCCATTTGCGGTAGATCGGGTCTTTCTCGAAATAGCGCAACGTGTCGTGCATCCAGCCCATGTTCCATTTGTAGGCGAATCCGAGGCCGCCTTGCGCGGTGGGGCGACTGACTTGCGGCCACGCCGTCGATTCCTCGGCAATTGCGACCGCGCCGGGCACGCGCTCGTGCAACACGTTGTTCATCTCGCGCAGGAAATGAATCGCTTCATAATTTTCGCGGCCGCCGTGAACGTTCGGAATCCACTCGCCGCTTTTGCGGCTGTAATCGCGATACAGCATCGATGCGACCGCATCGACGCGCAGCGCATCGACGTGGAAACGTTCGACCCATTCCAGTCCGCTCGCGACAAGGAAGCCGCGCACTTCGTTGCGGCCGAAGTTGTAGACGAACGTGTTCCAGTCCGGATGAAATCCTTCGCGCGGATCGGCGTGTTCGTAAAGTGCGGTACCGTCGAACCGCGCGAGACCATGCGCGTCGGTCGGGAAGTGCGCCGGCACCCAATCGACGATGACGCCGATACTTTCGGCATGACAGCGATCGACGAACGCCGCGAAATTCTGCGGCGTGCCGAACTGTGCGGCGGGCGCGAACAAACCGAGTGGCTGATAGCCCCACGATCCGGAAAACGGATGCTGCGTCACCGGCAACAATTCGATGTGCGTGAAGCCGAGCGCGCGCACGTACGGCACGAGGCGATCGGCGAGCATCAGCCACAGATCGCCGTCGTCCTTGAT
>DATBAU010000096.1:0-7204 GCA_036271355.1 Rudaea sp.
GAGCAGGATGAGCAGCGGCAGACGCAGCAGAAATCGCAAGAAACCCATGTTTTCCGATCTCGAATGTGCAAGAAGGCGCCACGCAAGGCGCGGATGCATCGTGGCTCAAAGCAAGACGTCGCACCGGAATGAAAGCGGACAACCGGCGGACATTTACCCCGCCACCACTTTACGGCATGCCTCCGATCCGTGATAGCCAGTAAAGCGGGGGCGGATGGAGAATTTCGGGCGGATTTGAGTGTTCTTCGCGCGCGTTCGCGTCGGCGCGATGACAGACGATCAGAGCGCGGCGAAAGCTTTTTCAAGGTCGGCGATCAGTACCTCGGGTTCTTCCAGGCCAATTGAAAGACGCACCAGGCTCAACGGCAGTACGCCCGGCGGCTGGATCGGCGCATCGGCCGGATACACCGCGCAAACGGGAAACGCCAGCGACTCGTAACCGCCCCACGACACCGTCATGAGGAAACGTTCGAGCGCGTCGCAGAACCGCTCGACGGAGGCGATGTCGTTTGCGCGAAGTTGCACCGTCATCAACCCGCTCGCGCCGCGCATTTGTTTTTCGGCAAGACCGAACTGTGGATTCGTTTTGGAATGCGGAAAGTATACTTTTTCGACTTTCGGATGCTGTTCAAGAAACGCGAGCACTTTTTGCGCCGTCGCGGCGATGCGTTCCATGCGAATGCCGAGCGTGCGAAGTCCGCGCAGCAACAGCCAGGCGTCGTGCGGCGAAAGGATCGCGCCGCTCGTCATGAACGGGCCTTTGAAAACGTCGCGGATGATCGATTCGCTCGCGCACAACGCGCCAGCGACGACGTCGCTGTGGCCATTGAGATATTTCGTCGCCGAATGCGCGACCATGTCGACGCCGAGCGCGATGGGTGATTGATTCAGCGGACTCGCATAACTGTTGTCGCACAACGTACGGATGCCGCGCGGTTTCGCCAGTGCGGCGGCGGCGGCCAAATCCTGCATTTCGAACGTCATCGAATTCGGACTTTCGAGGACGATGAGTTTTGTTTTCGGCGTCGACGCCTGTTCGATGTTCGCGATATCGGTGCCGTCGACAAAGGTTGACGTGACACCGAAACGCGACAGCAGATTCACCAGCAAACTGCGCGTCCACGAATACGGCCGCTGCACGCAGATAACGTGATCGCCCGCCGAAACGCTCGCCATCACAGCCGCCGAAATCGCACCAGCGCCGCTGCCGAACATCAGGCAATCTTCGGCGCCTTCAAGTGCCGCGATTTTCTTGCGCAGGATTTCGACGGTCGGATTGTTGCCCCGCGTATACGTGGTGCGGCGAAATTCGTCCTTGAAACCTTGACGGAATTCATCGACCGTTTCGAAGGCGAAAATCGAACTCTGGAAAATCGGCGGCGAAACGGCGCCGCGGTATGTTTCGCGCTCCTCGCCGAGATGGTTGAGGATGTAACTCAAATCCATCGATCACTCCCTGCCGTTTCCCGAACTTCGAACTACTTATGCGTCGCCACGAATTCGCGCGTTGCTTTTTCCAACGTCGGATCCTGCAGCGCGAAGTGTAGCGTCGCCTTCACCAAGCCTAATTTGCTTCCGCAATCGAAGCGCGTTCCGTCGAAACGATAGCCGTATACTTTTTGCTGCTTGAGCAACGCTTCGATCGCATCGGTGATCTGGATTTCACCGCCGGCGCCGGGCTTCGTCGTTTCGAGTAATTCGAAGATTTTTCCGGGCAAAACGTAGCGACCGACGATCGCGAGATTCGATGGCGCGACGTCGGGTTTCGGTTTCTCGACCACGTGCTTGAGCAGCGACGCGCGATCGGATTCCGGGGTGCCATCGACGATGCCGTATTTCGCTGTGTCTTCGCGCGGCACTTCTTCGACGGCGACGGCACCGGCGTCGCGGCTCAGCGCGAATTCCGCCATCTGGCGCAACGCGCCTTTGCCTTTGTTCCAGATGAGATCGTCGGGCAGAATCACGCCGAACGGCTCGTCGCCGACGACGGGTTTCGCGCACAGCACAGCGTGGCCGAGACCGAGCGCTTCGGCTTGCGTCACGAATACGCATTTCACGTGTTTCGGAATCACGCTGCGCACCGCGGCAAGCAGTTCCGTCTTGCCGGCCTTCTCGAGTTTGTGTTCGAGCTCGTAGGCGACGTCGAAATAATCCGCGATCGCGTGCTTGTAGCGGTTCGTGACGAATACGAGCGTGTCCGCACCGGCGTCGACCGCCTCGTCGACGGCATATTGGATGAGCGGTTTGTCGAGCACGGGCAGCATTTCCTTCGCCACCACTTTCGACGCGGGCAGGAATCGCGTTCCCAATCCTGCTACTGGAAAAACAACCTTGCGCAAACCCTGCTGTGCCATTTTATTTCCCTATTTTCTCGATTGATTGATCGAAACGACTTCGCCCGGCTCGTCGCGCATCGCGAATTCCGGCAGAAGATTCGTCAGGCATTTGCGCAGCACGTCTTCGTCGTAATCGCGCACGCCTTGCATGGCGTTGCGCAACTGCGCGTTGAGAAGATCCCACGACATGCTGCGCGGCTGGGCCAGCAAAATTTTTGCATGTTTGGTGACCTGATAGTTTTCCTGCGCGTGAAACAATTCCTCGAACAGTTTTTCGCCCGGACGCAAACCGCTGTAGACGATCGCGATATCGCGATCCGGCACTTTGTTGGCGAGACGGATCATCTGCTCGGCGAGATACTGAATCTTGATCGGTTCGCCCATGTCGAGCACGAAGATTTCGCCGCCCTCGCCCAACACCGCGGCCTGCAGGATGAGCTGGCAGGCTTCGGGAATCGTCATGAAATAGCGCGTGATTTCCGGATGCGTGACGGTGACCGGGCCGCCCGCACGGATCTGCTCGCGGAACAGTGGCACGACGCTGCCAGCCGAATCGAGCACGTTGCCGAATCGCACGGTGATGAAGCGCGTTTTCGATTTCGCCGCGAAGTTCTGGCAGAAGATTTCAGCGACGCGTTTGCACGCGCCCATCACACTGGTCGGGTTGACGGCTTTGTCGGTCGAGATCAGCACGAAGCAGCCGGCGCCGTGGCGGTCCGCGGCCTCGGCGACGACTTTGGTGCCGATCACGTTGTTGCGGAAACCTTCGCGCAGTTGCGTCTGCAAAAGCGGAACATGTTTGTAGGCGGCGGCATGAAAAACGACTTGCGGCCGCGAGCGCGCGAACACGCGCTCGCACACGGCGACATCGCCGCAATCGCCGAGCACCGCGTCGATCAGCATGTCCGGAAATTCACGGCGCAATTCCTGTTCGATACGATACAGATTGAATTCGGAGAGTTCGAGTACCGTCAACGATTCGGCGCCGAGTCGCGCGACCTGCCGGCACAGTTCCGCGCCGATCGAACCGCCGCCGCCGGTGACGAGGACGCGTTGGCCCGCGAGGCCGGTGCGGATGGCCGTCCAGTCGAGTTGCACCGGGTCGCGGCCGAGCAAGTCCTCGATCGCGACTTCCTTGAGATCGCTGAAACCCATTCGTCCGGAAACGACATCCTGCAGGCGCGGCATCGTGCGGAATGGGACGCCGGTTGCTTCACAAAGTTCGACGACGCGGCGCATCTGCGCGTTCGTCGCCGATGGCATTGCGATCAGCAGCATTTCGGCGGCGGTTTCGCTGGCGAGGTCCGGTAATTTGTCGACCATGCCGAGAACGGGAACGCCATGCACTTTCGCTCCGCGCAACGCGGTGTTGTCGTCGAGCAATCCAACGGGACGATAGCGATTTTCGCGCGCGAGATCGCGCAGCAACGCTTCGCCCGCGCGGCCCGCGCCGAGCACGAGCACGCGCTGCGCGGGTTGGCTGCGCATCAGATCGAATCGGCTGTCCTTCCAATAACGATACAAAAGGCGCGGCGCGCCGAGCAGAACCACGAGCAGCACTGGATACGCGACGAGCACACCGCGCGGCACGGTGGCGAGGCGGTTGTACAGGAACAGCGCAACCGCGATCGCAACGGCGCCGACGAGGCCGCCGCGCACGATATTCCACAAATCCGGCAAGCTCGCGAAACGCCAGAGACCTTTGTAGAGCGAAGTCCACCACAGGATGAGACCTTGCACGGCGACGACGATGACCGTCTCCACCGTGAACCATGCGACCGGCGGCGAATTCGGTTCGATGCTGTAACGCAGCCAGTTCGCCGCGAGCCACGCGAGCCACACCATGACGAGATCGTGCACGACGACCGCCAGTCGCGGATGGATGGCGCCCACTAGGCTACGCGTTGGCATGGTCGGTTCGGCTCGTACGGGAAAATTTCACTTTGTATAAACACCAGCGTTTTCCACAAATCCACACGACGGTCGCGACGATGTAAAGCGCTATAGCGACGATCCACGACGCCGTCCGGTCGATGCGCACCGCCGGCACGTTCAGCAGGTCGATTATCGGCAACACGACGAACAAATTCCACGCCGCGTAGCAATCGGCCACGCGCGCGTGGGTCAGCCCTGTTCGAGTCATCCATTGATACAAATGTTCCCGGTGCGGCGCATACCAGCGTCTGCCGCGGATCATGCGCGATACGAGTGTGCAGGTGGCGTCGGTAATGAAAGCCGAGCCCACGACAATCGCGCTCAGATTCGCCGAGTACGGACTGGCGAATTGCCACATCGCGGCGACGAATATCAGCAGGCCGAGCGTGCCGCTGCCGACGTCGCCCATGAAAATGCGCGCGCGCGGAAAATTGAATGGCAAAAACCCGAGCGTCGCTGCGGCGAAAAGACCGATCTCCATTCCGTGCGGGTTGCGCTGATCGTGTCCGCACAGCCATCCGAGGACGGACAGCACGAAGATGGCCTGCGCGGCAAGAATGCCGTCGATGCCGTCCATGAAGTTGTGCAAGTTGATCGACCAGATGCCGAGGCCGATGAACAGGATCAGCAGCAGAATGTTTTGCACGAACGACGACGTTTCGATGTTGGCGTCGGTGTATTGCGCAATACTCTGCGCGACGAACGGCCAGAGAAAAAGCAACATCGCGATGAACTGCGGGATCAGGCGCGCGGAAATCGGCAGCGGTCGGTGATCGTCGATCCAGCCCACGAGCGCGATGAGTGCGATGGCGACGATCAGGCGCGTGGGTAGCGTGACGTCGGAAATCAATGCGCTCATCGCGATAAATCCTGCGACGCCGGCGATGCAAAGTCCAATGCCGCCGCCGCGCGGTGTCGGCAGCGAATGCGAGCGGCGCTGACCGGGCAAATCGATCAGGCGTCTGCGCGAATAGAGCAACGCACCTGCCGTGAGCAGCGCGGATAAAACGGCGACAGCGGTCAACCACAACGCGATGTCGATGGCTGAAAGGCTGACGAATCCGCCCATCGGAAATTATTCGCCGGCGACGCCGTGGATCGGTCGGACCGAGCCCCACGTTTTGCAGCTCGGGCATTGCCAGTGATGCGCTTTCGCGCCGAAACCGCACTTGTTGCAACGGTACATCGCCTGGCCTTCGACGAGTTTGCGCGTGAGGTCTTGCAGAATGAGCAGGTTTTCGCGCGCTTCGCCGCGCGAGTTGTCAAGCGACGCGCTGATCAGCGTCATCAACCCACGCACGGACGGACGCTGGCGCAACTGTCGCGTCATGAATTCGATTGCCGCTTCTTCGCCGCGCGTGCTCGCGTAGAGTTTCGACAACGCGATCACGGGTGTGACGCCTTGCGAGCGTTCGGTGATGTCGAGCAGGAATTTTTCGGCGCGGCCCATCTGGCCGAGCCGCGCGTAGCAATCGAGCAGCGGCGGCAGGATTTCCGGAACGTAATCGGCATCGAGCACGGCGACGCGCTCGAACGCCTGCGCGGCGGCTTCGAGATTGCCCTGTTGTCCTTCAAGTCGACCGAGGACGATGTAAGCGCGCACGCATTCGGGTTGACTTTCGAACGCGTGTTCGAGTTGCTGTTGCGCGGTGCTGAAATCCTTTGCGTTGCGAGCCTGTTCGGCGAGTTCGCAATAAAACTGCGCGATGTTGTGGCCTTCGGACTCGCTGTTCGCCGCCTCTAAACGGTGCGCGTGTTCGATGGCTTTTGCCCAATCCTTTTCGTGCTGATAAATGTTGATGAGATGGCGCAGCGCGCTAGGTACGTGCGCGTCGATCGCGACCAGATCGGCGAACAGCGTTTCGGCACGATCGAGCAAACCGGCGCGCATGTAATCCTCGCCGAGTTCGAGCATGGCAACCGTTTTTTCTTCGTTGCTCAGGTTCGGTCGCGCGATCAGATGCTGGTGCACACGAATCGCGCGGTCGACTTCGCCGCGCCGACGGAACAAGTTGCCGAGCGCGAGATGCGTTTCTACCGTATCGCGATTGAATTCGGCCAGTTGCAGGAAGACTTCGATCGCCTTGTCGGGCTGTTCGTTGAGCAGGTAATTCAGTCCGCGGAAATAGCTCGACGACAATTCGCTGACGCCGACGCGGCGCGAGCGCTCGCTGTTGCGTCGCCCGACGAACCAGCCCGACAGCGCCGCGACCGGCAACAGCAGGCACAACGCATACATCCACATCGGAGACATGGTCACGGCGCTTTATCGCTCGCTTCGATGACGACCGGCGTGACCGGTTCGTTTTGCAAACGCTCCGCGACCCTGAGTTCGCGCGCGAGCGTGCGCACGCGGCGGCGAAGACGCAGCACCAATCCAAAATACACGACAATGCCGCCGATCAGCCATCCGGCGAGACCGGCAGCGATCAACGCGGCGCCTTTCGGAACCGAGGTGGTGATAAAATAGAAATCATAGGCCACGCGCTCGCTGTTGAGCGCGCCGAACACGGCGCCCAGGACGGCGAAAATCAACACTAAAAGGACAATCAGCAAGCGCATGAATTAAGCAGCATGATTCAATCCGAGAGAACGATCCTGTCCACATCTCGGGCGACGGACGCGAAATTCAACCGTCGCAGGCGCACGATCAGCCTGTGATCGGTCGCGTCGCCGCCACCTCGTTGACGCGTTCGCGCAATTCCTTGCCCGGCTTGAAATGCGGAACGTGCTTGCCCGGCAATGCGACAGCCGAACCCGTTTTCGGGTTGCGGCCCATGCGCGGCGGGCGGAAATGCAGCGAGAAGCTGCCGAAGCCGCGGATCTCGATGCGTTCGCCGGTCGACAGCGCCTGGCTCATCTGTTCGATGACGCTTTTCACCGAAAGCTCAACGTCGGCGAAGTTCAGATGGTTCTGACGCAACGCGAGCGCT
>DATBAU010000097.1:0-12452 GCA_036271355.1 Rudaea sp.
GCTCATGATTCGCCACGCCCTACCGCTTCTGCTCGCCCTCGCCGCGCTGCCTGCGCTCGCCGACAACAGCGACATGGACATCGACAAAGTAAACGGCAGCATCCGCGTTCCGGACAACGCGACGGCCGGCAAACTGAGCACGGTCAACGGCGGCATCCACGTCGGCGCCGGTGCGCACGTGAAGACGACGGAAACCGTCAACGGCGGCACCGACGTCGATCGCGACAGCACGGTCGTGTCGATCGAAACGGTCAACGGCGGCGTTCAGGTCGGCGAAAAAGTGAAGGTCGAGAAAACAGTCGAGACGGTCAACGGCGGCATCACGCTGCAGCCGGGCGCCGACGTCGCGGGCAAAGTCAGCAACGTCAACGGCGGCATCCACATCAACGGCGCGCATATCGGCGGCGGTCTGGAAACGACGTCGGGCGACATCGACATCGGCGCGAATTCGCGCATCGAAGGCGGATTGCTCGTGAACGAAGACCGTAGCTGGTTCAAATCCGGCAGCTCGCGCAAGCCGCGCATCACGATCGGTCCGCACGCCACCGTGCAAGGCAACCTGTCGTTCAAGCGCGACGTCGATCTGTACGTGAGCGACAGCGCCACCATCGGTACCGTGCAGGGCGCAACACCGAACAAGTTCAGCGGCGAACATCCGAACAACTAAGCGGTGGCGCCAGCGCCGATCGCTTTCTACAATCGGGACTTTCGCAGCACGCGGAGGTCCCGATGCGCATTTCAATCGTCCTTTTCGCCGCATTGCTCGCCGCGTGCAGTCACGGCAACGATCCGACACCGCCCGCCGCGACAACGAAAGTCGTGCCGCAACGCGAACCGGTGAAGCCGACGCGCGACGGCCATTTCTCGCCCGCGATCACCGCCGAAGATTTCGCCGCGTTCGATCAGCGCGTGTCGTCCGATGAGTTCGAAGGCCGCGCGCCGGCGACGATGGGCGAGCGCATGGTGACGACGTATCTCATCGATCAGTTCCAGCGCATGGGATTGAAGCCGGGCAATAAGGACAGTTATCTGCAAGCCGTGCCGACCGTGGAAACGACGGTGCTCGCGGATGCGGGCGTCGACATCGCGGTTTCCACAGGTGGAAATGTAGATAAGTATACCTATCGCGACGATGCGATCGTGCGCACGCTTCAAGGCAAGGCGAATATCGATCTCGCCGATAGCGACATCGTGTTCGCGGGCTACGGCGTGGTCGCTCCGGAATATCAATGGAACGATTTCGCCGGCATCGACGTGAAGGGAAAAACCGTCATCGTGCTGGTCAACGATCCGGGCTGGGGCAACGGCGACGCCACGCTGTTCAAGGGCAAGGCGATGACGTATTACGGCCGCTGGATGTACAAATACGAAGAGTGCGCTCGGCAAGGCGCGGCGGCGTGTTTGATCGTGCACGACACCGCCGGTGCGGGTTATCCGTGGCAGGTCGTCGTCAATAGCTGGAGTTCGCCGCAGTTCGATTTGCCACAGAGCGAAGATCCGAGTCCGCGCGTGATGGTCGCCGGATGGATCACGACGGATGCGGCGAAGCGTCTGTTCGCCAAGGCCGGCGCGGATTTCGATGCGCTGAAAAAGTCCGCCGACAATCGCGGCTTCAAGTCGTCGCCGCTGAACGCGAAGTTCTCGACGAAGTTCACGAACCAGATTCGCAACGTGCAGACGACGAACGTGCTCGCGTTGTTGCCGGGCAGTCAGCGGCCGAACGAAGTGATCGTCTACTCCGCGCATTGGGATCACTTCGGTCGCGATCCGAAATTGCAGGGCGACCAGATTTACAACGGCGCGATCGATAACGGCACTGGACTCGCCGGGCTGCTCGAAATCGCCGACGCGTTCGCGCATCAGCAACCGCCGCCGCAACGTTCGATCTTGTTCATGGCGCCGACGCTCGAAGAAGCCGGCTTGCTCGGGTCGAAATACTACACGCTGCATCCGACGTTCCCGATGAACAAGACCGTCGCCGACATCAACATGGACGAACTGATTCCGTGGGGCAAGACGAAAGACATGGCGGTGATGGGTTTCGGCCAGTCGCAAATGGACGGCTATCTCAAGGACGCGCTCGCGACGCAGAATCGCGTCGTCTCACCCGACGAGGAACCGGAGAACGGATTTTTCTATCGCTCCGATCAGCTCAACTTCGCGCGCATGGGTGTGCCGGTGCTGTTCGCGCGGGGCGGATTCACGAAGGTCGACGGCGGCGAACCGGCCGGCCGCGCGGCTTATGACGATTTCACCAAGAACCGCTATCACAAGCCGGCGGACAACTACGATCCGAACTGGGATTTGTCCGGCGTGATCGAGGACGTACTGGCGCTTTATGCCGTCGGCAAACGTTTAGCCGACGAAACGACGTGGCCACAATGGGCAGCCGACAGCGAGTTCAAAGCGACGCGCGAAGCGTCGCTTAAATCAGCCGCTCACTGATCAATGTTTGTCGTCGGGCTTCGCGTCGGGTTTTGCCGACGAATCGCCGCCGGGCGCGATGTCGCCGACGGTGACCGTCGCCTTCCATTGCGCATCGCGTGAAGCGAAGTATTTTTCCGGCTGCCAGCGCGCTTCGGCGTAGATCGCATCGCCACCGCAGCCCGCTTCCGGCACCACCTGATTGCCGATGATGTTGGCGCCGCTGCAATTATCTTTCGAGCGCGCGTGAACGATGTTGCCCAACGCGCCGAGATGCGAACCGGTGATCTCCATCTTGCCGAGTGCGAGCTGCGTCTCCATGCGCGGCTTTGCCACCGTGTCGGCGTAACGCAGCGCGAGCGTGTCGTGAATGCCGCGCGCACGCTGCATTTCATCGGGCGTCAGTGTCGCCTTCACGCGATCACGCGTGGCGACGAATTCCGGATAATCGCGTTCGGCCGCCAGCTCGAGCCACGCATAACCGGTGACCGGATCCTTGGCGACACCTTCGCCGTTCACGTACATCAGGCCGATGCTGAGCTGCGATAGCTTGTCAGCGTAGTACGCGCCGATTTCGAAATACTTCATCGCGCCGGAATAGTCCTTGTTCATGTAACGGCGCACGCCGGCGAATTCGCCGTACAGATCCGGGTGATACCACGTCGACGCGTCATCCATCGCGCGCACCATTTTCTGGATCGCCGGATCACGCTGCATTTCGTCGTGGGTGGCATCCGTCGCAATCGCAATCAACGGCGCTACGCAGGAAAGCGCGAGGACGAGATATTTCAAACGATGCGGGTTCATAGCCATTCCATGAGTAACGCGCGAACGGAGGCGCGCCAATGTTCTACACTTCCTTTTCGTCACCCGACAAGTGCTACCTGTCAAGAATTCCAGTAAAGGAACGATTACATGCCGGATATTCAGATTCTCGTTCCCGTGCTCATCGGCGTCGGCATCGTTTTTTTTCTCATTTCGTTGACGCACCTGTTCGCCGCGCGCCGGCACTGGCGCGCGCGGCGGCGTTTTCACACCGCGCACCGTCTGGTGTGGCTGCTGGTTTGCCTGATCATCGCGGTGCTGAGTTTCGGTCTGGGTCTTTCTTTGCGCGGTTATCGACTGCTTACTCAGGAATCGCACGTGGCGACGATTTCGTCGCGCCAGTTGGGTCCGCAACAATTCGCCGTCCGTGTGGATTTTCCCGATGGCACGCACCAAAGCGCCGATCTGCGCGGCGACGAATGGCAACTCGACGCCCGCGTGCTGAAGTGGACGCCGCGCGCCGTCGAGATGGGCGCGAAGCCTATGTATCGCCTCGACCGATTGTCCGGACGCTATCACGATACGACGCAGGCACAGACCACACCGCCGAGCGCCGTATCGCTCGACGGGGAATCGGCATTCGATCTGTGGCACATGAAGAAACAGTTTCCCGAATGGCTGCCGATGGTCGACGCCGACTACGGCAGCGGCGCGTATCTGCCGTTGGTGAACGATGGAAAATACGATGCGTCGGTAAGTTCGCTCGGCGGACTGATCGCGCGGCCTGCCGACGAGGCGACCGCGCAGAAGATCAAGGCGACGGGCTGGTAAGCAACGGCCCGTTCGCGATTTTATTTCGCGTGCGCGGCCGGTGGGGGCGTCGACGCCTTCAGTTGATCGACGAAGAACGCGAACTCCTCCGCGACTTCGCGATAGCGCTCGAAGCGTCCGGATTTACCGCCGTGTCCGGCTTCCATGTTGATCTTGAACAATAGCGGATTGTCGTCCGTCTTCATCGCGCGCAGTTTCGCGACCCACTTCGTCGGTTCGTAATATTGCACCTGCGAATCCCACAAACCGGTGGTGACGAGCATCGCCGGATAGTTCTGCGCTTTCACGTTGTCGTACGGCGAGTACGACAGCATGTAGTTGTAGTACGCGGTTTCCTTCGGATTGCCCCACTCGTCGAATTCGTTCGTGGTCAGCGGAATGCTTTCGTCGAGCATCGTCGTGACGATGTCGACGAACGGCACGTGCGCGGCGATGCCGCGATAATCCTGTGGCGCCATGTTCGCGATCGCACCCATCAGCAATCCACCCGCGCTGCCGCCGGCGGCGAAGACTTTATCCTTCGCGGCGTAACCTTGCGCGACAAGGAATTCCGTCGTGTCGATGAAATCGGTAAACGTGTTTTTCTTCTTCAGCAGCTTGCCGTTTTCATACCACTGTCGACCCATTTCTTCGCCGCCGCGCACGTGCGCGATGGCGTAGACGAAACCGCGGTCGATCAGCGAGAAACGCGGCGACGAGAAACGCGGATCGGTCGAAAATCCGTACGAACCATAACCATACTGATACAACGGTGCGGTGCCGTCCTTCTTGAAATCTTTCTTGTAAGCGAGCGACACCGGAATCTTGACGCCATCGCGCGCGACCGCCCACACCCGTTCGGTTTTGTAGTTCGCCGGATCGAAACCGCCGAGCACCGTGTCGCGTTTGCGCAGCGTGCGCTCGCCGGTTTTCATGTTGAGATCGTAGACGGTGTTCGGCGTGATCAGCGACGAGAAGTCGTAGCGTAAAACGTCGGTATCCTGCTCGCGGTTTTCGCCGATGGTAGCGGTGTAGTCGGCGTCGTCGGCCTTGACGAAGAAATCCTTGCCGGCCTTCCACGGTTTCACGCGGATGCGTTCTAGGCCATCGCTGCGTTCATCGATGGCGAGATAGTTCTTGAACAAGGCGATGCCGCTGATGAGCACGTCGTCGCGACCGCCGACCACTTCCTTCCAATGTTTCTTGTCGCCGACGGCTTTGTCGTCGCATTCCATGATGCGGAAATTTTTCGCATTCCAGTTCGTGCGGATCACCCAACGATGATCGATGTGTTCGGCCGAATATTCGAAATCGTGTTCGCGCGGCGCGATGACCTTGAACTTGGCTTTCGGCTGGTTCGCCGGAATGAAGCGTTCCTCGGCCGACAGCGTGCTGCGTTCATCGATGCCGATGTATTTGTCGTCGCCGGTGCGACCCACGCCCATGTAAAAACTGTGATCGCGTTCTTCGTAAACCACCGGATCGCTCGCCGGATTGGTGCCGAGCAAATGACGTTTCACGCGCACGGTGAGCAGCGTGATCGGATCGTTCTCGACATAGAACACGGTCTTGTTGTCGTCCGCCCAGGCGAACGAACCGGGTGTGTTTTTCAATTCGTCGGGCAGCACTTTTCCGCTGGCGAGATCCTTGAAATGAACGATGTATTGGCGGCGCCCGACCGCATCGTCGCTGTACGCGAGGAGCTGTTCGTTCGGACTGATTTCCATTGCGGAAATCTGGAAGAAATCATGTCCCGCGGCGAGCGCCGGACCATCGAGCATGATCTGCTCCGCGCCGTTCTCACCGCGTTTACGCGCGTAGATCGGATATTGTTTGCCTCCCTCGAAACGCGAGTAGTACCAGTAATTTTTATACTTTGCGGGAACGGTCGAATCATCCTGCTTGATGCGGCCGATGATCTCGTTGTAGAGCGTGTCCTCGAGCGGCTTGTAGTGCGCCGACATCGTGGCGTAGTAATCGTTCTCTGCCTTGATGTAGCTCAGCATCGCCGGATTGGTGCGCGTGTCGTCGCGCAGCCAGTAGTAATTGTCGACGCGCACGCCGTTCGGCGATTCGATATTGAACGGATGCATCACAGCGACCGGCGGCTTCGGCGCGGCGGGCGGCGGCGGGGACTTTTGCGCGGCGCACGCGGCCAGCAAGGCGATCGAGGAAGCGGCGAGCAGCGCGGAGAACTTCGGCCGGAAGGACATCGGTGCGGTTTCCCAGGCGAGCGAGGCTGCCGATGGTAGAGGGTCGCCTGATGTCGCACAACCTTAGGGAACGCGCCGTGTTTCTGCGAAAATGCGGCCATGTTCGATTTCATGATCCGCGCGCTCGAGCGCCGCGGCCTGCTGCGAAAACTGGTGACGCCGCTGCGCAAGCTCGGGTTGTTGAACGTCGCGTTCCGCCATTACGAACGTTATTCGGCGCGCCGCACGTCGAAAACGGCGGTGTCCGAAACGAAATTGCCGGTGCCGCCCGCGCAACTGCTTTATCAAGTTGCAGGTTCGGCGGATGCGGCATGGTTTCTCGCGTGCGGCGAAGCCGTCTTCGGCGCGATCGACGAATTGCTCGGCCGACAAGGTGTTCCGCTCTCGCGACTCAAGCGCGTCCTGGATTTCGGCTGCGGTTGCGGCCGTGTGTTGCGCTGGTGGCAACCGGTCAGCGGTCCGTCGATAGGCGGGTGCGACTACAACCCCGCGATGGTGTCGTGGTGCGCGTCGAATCTGCCGTTTGCGCACGTGGAATCGAATGAACTCGTTCCGCCGCTTCGCTACACCGACGCGTCGTTCGATTTCGTCTACGCGATTTCGGTGTTCACCCATTTGTCGGCAGATTTGCAAACGCGCTGGATGACGGAACTGAAACGCATCATCGCGCCGGGTGGCTGGTTGCTCGTGACGACACAAGGTTCGAATTTCATCGACGCGCTCGACGTCGACGAACGCGCACGATTCACGCGCGGCGAGCGTGTCGTCCACTACGACGAGGCGAGCGGCTCGAATCTGTGCAACGCCTATCATCCCGAAGCGTTCGTGCGCGGCGCGTGGTCGGCGGGATTCCGCATCGCCGAATTCCTGCCGGCCGGCATGCGCCCGAATGTGCTGCAGGATTTGTATCTACTGCAGAAAAATTAGCCGATCGCTTTTTCGTAGCGACGCGCGTCGGCGCCGTCTTCGTAGAACCGATGCAGCGTCGGACCACGCCGATAGCCGCGCGATTCGTACAGTTTGATCGCCGCTGTGTTGTCGCCGCGCACTTCGAGATAAAGCGTTTGCCGACCGCCATCGCGCGCGGCTTTTTCGCAAGCCAGCAGCAACGCGGCACCGACGCCCATGCCGCGGCAATCGTGCGCGATCGCGATGGAGTACAGCCGCGCGCGTGAACTGTGGCTGCGCAGGAACACGAGCGCGCTGCCGGCGATTTTCTCGCCCGTGTCGGCGATGAGCACGATACCGGTCGCGCTGTCGAGGTGGCGGCGATATTGCGTCCGCGAAACCCGATCGGTATCGAAGCTGCGATTCTCCAGCTCGACGAGCGCGTCGAGATCGGCGTGACGCGCCGTCCGGATGCGGACGGAAGGTTTCGAAACGTTCATATTTCCTTGTGCTCGAACCACATGCTCTGTGTCAGACTATGCGCCCGTGAAACGCACCCGCTCGATGCCGAAACCGGCACACATTCCCAAAAGTATACATTTCCACGGTGAGCCCGCGTGAGCCGGCTGGTCATCGTCGTGGAAAAGTCGTCGGATTGGGGCTCGTATTATCCCTCGGACAACGTCGTTGCCGCGCAGGAATACCTGAAGGAACTGGTCGCCGACGACGACGAGCGCGTGCAGGTCATCAACCTGTGCCGTAGCTACAAGTACCTCGGCATCGGCTATTACGTTTCGCTGCTGGCCGAAGCGCGCGGGCACAAGGTGATTCCGTCGGTGCGCACGATCAACGATCTGCGCAAACGCGCGATCTACGGCCTCGACGTCGAGGACATCAACCAGAAACTCGCAAAATTCCTGCCCGAAGAAGGTCGCGACACGACCGATTTCGGCGTGCTCGTCTATTTCGGCGACACCAGCCACGGCACGCTGGCCGATCTTACCCGCCAGGTGTTCGAAACATTTCCGTGCCCGATCCTGCGCATCGAGTTCGAGCGCAATAAAGTCTGGCAGATCGCGGCGATTAAACCGTCGAGCCTGCACACGCTGAGCGATCAGCAGGAAGATTCGTTCGCCGAAGCATTGGATAAGTTTTCCAAGAAGCTCTGGCGCAAACCGCGCGCGCGAAAAAAATACCGTTACGACATCGCGATGCTGAGCGACGGGGGCGATCCCATGCCGCCGTCGAACAAACGCGCGTTGCGGCATTTCATCGAAGCGGGAAAAGAGATCGGCATCGAAGTCGAGCCGATCAACAAGAACGACTACACGCGCCTTGCCGAATACGACGGCCTGTTCATCCGCGAAACCACCGCGCTCGACAACCACACCTACCGCTTCGCCAACAAGGCGGAGAAGGAAGACATGGTGGTGATCGACGATCCGGGTTCGATCCTGAAATGCACCAACAAGATTTACCTGCACGACCTGCTCAAGTCGCGCAAGCTGCCGACGCCGAAAACCGAAATCATCTATCGCGACGACGCGAAGCGTCTCGCTGAACTGCCCGATCTGCTCGGCTTTCCGATCGTGCTGAAAATTCCGGACGGTTCGTTTTCGCGCGGCATCGTCAAAGTCGAAACGGTCGAACAGCTCAAGGCTGCCGCTGCCGATCTTTTCCAGCACACCGCGCTCGTGCTCGCGCAGGAATTCATGTTCACCGAATTCGACTGGCGCATCGGCATCCTGGACGGGCAACCGCTGTACGCGTGCCAATATTTCATGTCGCGCGGACATTGGCAGATCTACAACCACAACGGCGGCAACGGCGCGCAACGCTCCGGCGGTTTCAAGACGCTGCCCGTACGCGACGCGCCAAGCGATGTCGTCAAGCTCGCGCTGAAGGCGACATCGCCGATTGGCGATGGTCTTTACGGCGTCGATTTGAAACAGGTCGGCGATCGCACCGTCGTGATCGAAATGAACGACAACCCGTCGATCGACGCGGGCGTCGAAGACGCGTATCTCGGCGAGGATTTGTACCTGCGCATCATGCAGGAATTCCTGCGCCGCATGGAACGCAAGCGACTCGGCATCACGGATTAGTGCGGCGATGTCGACGTCGGGAGACGCCGTTCACTCGTTGGCGCGGCACGTACAAGCTGCATTGCGCGATGGACGCATAGACGATGCCGCGCAACTCATCGCGAGGTTGCGCGAGGTTGCGCCCGACGATTCAAACACGATGTTGTTCTCCGGCATCGTCGCGTACAAACGAGGCCGCTTCGCCGATGCGATCGCGTATCTCGACGAATTGCGCCGGCGTCATCCGTCGAATGCGACGGCGTCATTCTGGCTGGGCAATGCGTTGCGGCACGAAGGGCGTCTCGAAGAAGCCGCCACTGTTTATCGCGCGGCGATGCAGGTTGCGCCGTCCGATGACGCGCGAGCAAATCTCGAATCGACCGAGAACCTGCACGTCGTCGCAAACGCGGGACAGCGCGCAGTGACCGACGATCGTCGCGCGCCTTCGGCGAAAGCGCTGCAGACCGCCGTCGATCGCGCCGCCGATCTCGCGCGCAGCGGCGTCGGTGCGCCAACGCGCGATCACGTGCCGCTCGCTATAAAGGCTCCGCTGATTTCGTTCATCACGTGCACCATTACGCCCGCCAAACTGGAACGTCTGCACGCCAGCCTGAGTGGCGCGATGGGCACAGCGCCGTGGGAACTCGTGCCGATCACCGACGCGCGGTCGCTGTGTGAAGGGTACACGCGCGGCTTCGCGCGCACGCGCGGCGAACTCGTCGTGTTCTGCCACGACGACATCGAAGTGATGTGCGATCGTTTTCGCGATCGCTTGATGGACGCTTACGACGGTGCGGACCTCGTCGGCGTGGTCGGCGTCGACAAACTCAACGGACCCGCGCTGGCCTGGGCCGGTTTGCCGCATCTGCACGGTGCGGTGACGCACCCGGAAGGCGATCTGTTCTGGCCGAGCTGTTGCAGCAGCAGCGGCCCGCGCATCGACGGTGCGCACGCGCTCGACGGACTATTCATTGCGACGCGACGCGATGTGGTCGAACGCATCGGCTTCGATGCCGACACCTTCGACGGATTCGATTTCTACGACGTCGATTTCAGCTATCGCGCGTATCGCGCCGGATTGCGCGTGCGCATCCAGACCGACCTGCATCTGCTGCACGCATCACGCGGCAATTTCGGACCGCGCTACACATTCTATTCGGAACGTTTCGCTGCCAAGCACACGGAGTTCGCGAATCCACCGCCGTTCCGACAACCTGTCGTACATCAGGCTGGCGTTCCATCTCTCGATGACGCACATCGCTTCCACGCCTGGATCGGCCACTGGCTACGCGGCGGATCGGAGCACGCGTAAGCGCCGCGTCGCACGCGAACGATTCGCTTGAATCGAAGGACGCCGCCGACGCCGCGCGCGGACGAGGACGGCGCGCGACGTCGACAGCAATCGATCGCGATGCACGAACGCGAGATCGAGCAGCGGCGCGACGACCAACCAGAACGGCATCCATCCGACCATCGACTGCATCCCGCGCGCCTGCGGTATCAGCGCCATGGCGACGGCGCCGAAAACCAGCCAGCACCACAAGGCAAGCTCGGTGCCGGAAAACGCGGAAACCGGTAACGTGATCGTGCGGCCCATGTTCGTCTCCTCGTGTTGGGCAACACGGTAGCGAGTGGCCATCTCACGGGATGAGATCGCGTCAGTGCGACAGGTTGTGCCTCTATAATCGAGCCATCGGAGGGACCTGTGGAAACCTCGCACTTTCTTTCTTATGCGGTGATGTTTCTCGCCGCCGCGGTAATCGCGGTGTCGGTGTCGAAACGTTTCGGACTCGGTGCGGTGCTTGGCTATCTCGCGGCCGGTGCGCTGATCGGGCCGCATGCGCTGAATCTCACGCCGGACACGAAACAGTGGTCGGAATTCTCCGAATTCGGCGTGATCCTGCTGCTCTTCATCATCGGCACCGAGCTTAGCCCGCAACGGTTGTGGCTGATGCGCAAGTCGGTGTTCGGCGCGGGCACGCTGCAAGTCGTGCTGTCCGCGGCGTTGATCGGCGGCGCGGCGGTCGTCGCAGGATTTCAGTGGAAGCCCGCGCTCATCGTCGGACTCGCGCTCGCGCTGTCGTCGACGGCGCTCGGTCTGCAAATCCTTACCGAACACAAACAACTCGGTTCGCCGCACGGCCGCATGGCGTTCGCGATCCTGTTGTTTCAGGACGTCGCCGCAATTCCGATCCTCGCGCTGATTCCGTTGCTCGGTATGCACGAAGCGGTCGGCAGCAGTGGTTCGGAACTGGTCGCCGGACTAAAAATCGTCACGGTGATCGCGGGCGTCGTGATCGGCGGCCGTCTGTTGTTGCGTCCGATTTTTCGCATCGTCGCGGGCCTGGAAATTCCGGAGGTCTTTACGGCGACCGCGTTGCTCGTCGTGCTCGGCACCGCGTGGCTGATGCAGCTCGCTGGCATGCAAATGTCGCTCGGCGCATTCCTCGCCGGCATGCTGCTGGCCGATTCCGAATATCGACACGAGATCGATTCGCAGATCGAACCGTTCAAGGGTTTGCTGCTCGGTTTGTTCTTCGTGAGCGTCGGCGTGTCGCTCGATCTGCAGCTGGTGAAACAGCAGCCGGTCGAAATCGCGGTGATCGTGGTGACGATGCTGATGCTGAAAGCGCTCGTGCTCGTTACGATCGGCAAACTTTCGCGCAAACTCAATCTGCCGGAAACGATCCGGCTCGCGGTCGTTCTCGCCGGCGGCGGCGAGTTCGCGTATGTCGTGCTCAACCTGTCCGAACAGGATGGTCTGCTCGACGCGGCGCAACGCGATCTGTTCACCGTCGCGGTGACCTTGTCGATGGCGCTCACGCCGGTCGCCGTCATCGCGTCGAAGCGCTGGCTGTCCGGCATCAAAGGCAAACCCGAACGCGAATTCGATGAAATTATCGACATCGCGCCGCGCGTGATCATCGCCGGTTACGGCCGCATGGGGCAGATCGTCGCGCGCATTCTGCGTGCTCAGAATATTTCGTTCACGGCGCTGGAAAGTTCGGTCGAACAGGTCGATTTTTCGCGCCGGTTCGGCACCAATATTTATTTCGGCGATCCGAGCCGGCCCGATCTGCTGCGCGCGGCCGGCATCGACAAGGCCGAAGTGTTCGTGCTCGCGACGGACGATCCCGAAACGAACATCCGCACGGCACGCATCGTCAAGCGCACGTATCCGCACCTGAAAATCGTCGCGCGTGCGCGCAATCGCCAGCATGCGTTTCGGCTGATGGACATGAACATCGAACACGTCGTGCGCGAGACG
>DATBAU010000098.1:0-8114 GCA_036271355.1 Rudaea sp.
TCGATGGTGATGCGCATTAAAGTTTGGGACTCGCCCGTCGGTCATCGAACCGCAACGCGATGCCGGGAATCTGGCAGCGCCGAAGTCGTTAAAAATAGCATACGGAGTTACAGCATGTACCGTCTTAAATCCTGCGCCGCCATTCTCGCCTGTGCCGCTCTCGCCGCCTGTGCACAGAACCCACCGCAAAAAACCGTGGCCACCGCCCACGCCAAACGCGTGATCCTTTTCGTGTGGGACGGCATGCGCCCCGATTCGATCACCGAAACCGACACGCCGAATCTCGCCAAGCTCAAACGCGACGGCGTCTTCTTCAGCGACAACCATTCGAGCTATCCCACTTTTACGATGATGAACGCCGCCGCGTTCGCGACGGGATCGTTCTCCGGCAAATCGGGCTTTTACGGCAACTCGTTGTGGCGGCCCGGCGCACCGGCGCGTTCGTCGGGCGGCGAACCGATCGACATGAACAATCCGGTCTTCACCGAAGACTACGGCGTCCTCAAACAACTCGACGCGAACCAGGACAATCATCTGCTGCTCGTGCAGACGCTTTTGCAAACGGCGCAGAAAGCCGGCCTCGTCACCGCCGCCGTTGGCAAATCCGGTCCCGCTTTCATGCAGGACTATAAAACCACCGGCTACGTCATCGACGAGAAAGCGGCATTCCCGCTGACGTTCGCGAAAGAATTGCAGGCCGCGCGCATCGCGCTGCCGGAAACCGCACCGTACGCCTATCGCAACGGCGAACTGAAACTGTCCGACGACAACGGCGATCCGACGTTTCAATTGCCGATCCAGCACCTCGACGATCGCGTCACGCCGAATCCCGACGACAACCACGGCGCACCGCCGACGAAAGCGAATCAATACCTGATGTCGGTCTTCCTCGATTACGTCCTGCCGAAGAAAAAGCCGACCGTTTCAGTGGTCTGGCTGCGCAATCCGGACAGCACGGAACATCCGTACGGCGTCGGTTCGCCCAACTATCACCTCGCGCTTAAGGCGCAGGACGAACTACTCGGCAAGCTCGAAGCGCGCCTCGCCGAACTCGGCATGGACAAAGACACCGATCTCATCGTCGTTTCCGATCACGGCCACAGCAACGTTTCCGGCCCGCTAGACATTTTCCCGCTACGCAAAGTGGAAAATGGAAAAATGGGAGAAGTGGACAACGAACACGGCTATTCCGTTTCCGGCGACATCCGCCTCGCCGATGAATTAAGCAAAGCCGGCATTCGCGCCTACGACGGCGGCGGTTGCGGTTTCGATCCGGTGATGTCCGGAATCCTCGCCGACAGCAAGCGTTTGCATCCGGACAAGAACTCTACGAATTCCGACTGCAAGGGCCCATACACCTCGCCGAATTATCAATTGCTGCATCCATTCCTGCCGCGCGAATCATTCGTCGTCATCGCCAACGGCGGCAGCGATTACCTCTATCAGCCGGAACACGATCCGGACCGCGTGCTGAAAACCGTGCGCTTCCTGCAAAGCCACGAGGAATTCGGCGCCATCTTCGTCGACGACCGTTACGGCGACATTCCCGGCACGCTGCCGCTGTCGATGGTGCGTCTCGAAAATGCCGAAGGCCGAAATCCCGACATCGTCGTCGGCTACACCTTCGACGAGCACGCCATGATTCAAGGTATGCCCGGCATCGAGTTCGAGGGCGTCTCCTCTTACATCAGCCACGGCATGCACGGCAGCTTCAGTCCGATCGACGTCCACAACACGCTGCTCGCGCGCGGACCGGATTTCAACACGCGGTTCGTCGATCAATTGCCGAGTGGCAATGTGGATGTCGCACCGACCATCGCGCATATTCTCGGCTTGACCATGCCGCAAGCCGACGGCCGGCCATTGCTCGAAGCGCTCGACGCATCAAAAGCGGAAACGTGTTCGATCACGCCGCGCACGATCAGCCCGCGCGAACCGGCAACGGGATTAACGGTTCAATCGCCGATCGGAAAAGACACCGGAAAAACAACCTACACGTTCGACCTGCAGATCAAGGAAGCGCGCTGCGGCGCTAACGCGTACACCTATTTCGACTGGGCCAGAGCGAAACGAAATTGACCACTTGACGTGGCGCCAGAAATACGTACATTTGTACGTATGAGCGACGTCCTCACCATCAATCAACGCCGGGTCCTGGATTTCATCCAGGAACAAATGGAGTTAAACGGCGTCTCACCAAGCCTGCGAGAAATCGCGGATAATCTTGGACTTAGCAGCCATTCTTCAGCGCAGGATTATGTCGAAGCGCTGATCCGAAAAGGCGCGCTGGAACGCCGACCGCAACATCGCGGCTTGCGTCCGGCGCAACGGTCAAGGCTGCCGGCGGCGCATTCGCTTCCCCTCGTCGGGCGCGTCGCCGCCGGCAGCCCCATCATGTCGGAAGGCAATATCGAATCGACGTATCAGGTCGATCCTTCCTTGTTTCGTCCTCACGCCGATTTCCTGCTTCGCGTCGTCGGCCTGAGCATGCGCGACGCCGGCATCATCGACGGCGATCTGCTCGCCGTCCATCGCACGCCGACAGCGCATGACGGACAAATCGTCGTCGCGCGGCTCGACGACGAAATCACCGTCAAACGTCTCAAGCATCATCGCGGCCATTTGTTGCTGCTGCCGGAAAATCCCGATTTCGATCCGATCGAAGTCGATCCCCAACGTGTCGACAGCTTCGCCATCGAAGGCTTGTACGTCGGCATCATTCGGCAGCACTGATACGGATCTCTTATGAATGCCGCAGTCGTTTCCAACAATGCGCTCGACGCGCTGCTTCAGCATCCCGGCATCTGGCGCCGTTCGTCCTCTGCGCAGCCGCACGTGCGCGCACTGCCGACCGGACTCGCCGATCTCGACGCACAACTTCCCGGCGGCGGTTGGCCTTGCGGTGCGGTGAGTGAAATCCTGTTCGAGTACGACGGCGTCGGCGAACTTTCATTGCTGATGCCCGCGCTCGCCGATCTCACGCAACGCGGACAACGCGTCGTATTCGTCACGCCGCCGTACATTCCCTACGCACCCGCGCTCGCCGAACACGGACTCGACTTGCGCTACGTCGTGCAGATCGACGCCAACCCGAACGACGGTGCGTGGAGCGCCGAACAATGCCTTCGCTCGGGTTCGTGCGGCGCCGTGCTGAGCTGGCTGCCCGTCGCCGATTACACGCTGTTGCGCCGCTTGCAACTCGCCGCCGAAAGCGGCGATGCGCTCGCATTCGTGTTTCGTCCAGCCAAAGCCGCATCGAAAACCAGCCCCGCCGCTTTACGTCTGCAACTGCACGCCGATGCGGAACAGACCGACATCGAAATCCTCAAATGCCGCGGCGCGACCGAACGCCGCCGACTCACGCGATTGCGATGTCGCGCCTGATTCAACGCGTGCGAGACACCTGATCTGTTTTTCGCACGCGCCTCAGCTTTTGAGACGCCTTCCGTCTACCGTCACTTCCACTTCGCCAACGGCTGAATCCCTCGCACGGATATGCTCTGGGCCTGTCTCCATTTTCCCGATCTTCCGCTGCGCGCCGTTTTCGACGACGACGAACAGACGCAACGCTGCGCCGTCGTCGATGGGCCGCGTCAGCGTCAGCGCGTCGTCATGGCGAATGCGCCGGCGCGCAGCATTGGCGTGCGCGCCGACCAACCGCTTGCCGCCGCGCGCGCGATCTGCGCGAACGTACAAGCCCGTGCGCGCGACATCGCCGCCGAACAACGTCTGCTCAACACGCTCGCCGCGTGGGCGTACAAATTCAGCAGCCAGGTCAGCATCGCCGAACCCGATGCATTACTGATCGAAGTCGGCGCCAGTCTCAGCCTGTTTGGCGGCTGGCCCGTACTCGAAAAGCGCATTCGCGAATCGCTCGCGCAGATCAACTTCAAACCGTCGCTCGCCGTCGCGCCGATTCCCGCCGCCGCGCGCGTGCTCGCGCGGCACGGCGACGATTACTTCATCGACAAACCCACGCCGCTCATCACCGCGCTCAACTACGTGCCGATCGGTTTCAGCGGACTTTCCGACGATGCCGTCTCCCTGCTCCACAACGTCGGGTTGCGCACATTGCGCGACGTATTCGCACTACCGCGCCCCGAACTCACGCGTCGCATCGGACCCAAGGAAATCGACCTGCTCGACCGCATGCGCGGCCTGAAAAGCGACTTGCTCACGCTGTACGAACCGCCGCCGTACTTCAATCACCGCATCGAACTCGACGACCGCGTCGAAGCCTGGCCGCCACTACTTTTCCCGCTGCGCCGGTTGTGCGGCGAACTGTCGCTGTTCCTCACCGCGCGCGACGGCGGCGTGCAGCACTACGAAATCGTGCTCGATCACGAAGATCGCAACGTCACGCGCGTTCGTATCGAACTGCTCACACCGCAACGCGAAGCGAAAGCGCTCTACGAACTCGCGCGCAGCCGTCTCGAACACGCCAAAATGCCAAGTTCTGTCTGCGGCATCGCTGTGTTTGCCAAGGATTTACCGGAACTCCGTCCGCGCCACAAAGACCTGTTCGAACCGCGCCGCGAACAAGGTCTCGATTGGCCCGAACTGATCGAACGCCTGCGTTCGCATCTCGGCGACGATGCCGTGCGCGGACTCGCACACATCGCCGATCATCGACCCGAACGCGCATGGGATTTCGGCGATCCCGCGCTCGCAACCTCCAAACGCGCGAAAACATCCGTCACGCGTTTATCGCCGCGTCCGTTGTGGCTGCTGCAACAACCTATTTGCCTTCGTACTTCGGCCACGCGTTCTGTCGCCGGTCCAGAACGCATCGAAAGCGGCTGGTGGGACGGCGCCGACATGCGCCGCGATTACTACGTCGTGCGAACCGGCGAAGGTCAGCGCGCGTGGGCGTTTCTCGCATCCGGCAGCAGCGATGGCTGGACGCTGCATGGATGGTTCGCGTGAGTCATCATTCCGAATGGCCGAAGCGGTACGGCAAGCATTTGGAGATGGATGGCAATCCGCGGGAGATCGGCGAACCATCCGAGCGATCGCTCAAACGCATCGAGACGTTGGAAAAACTCGCATCGATAGAAAAGAGCGATGCCGCCATTCAGACGGACGAGATTCGATACGCCGAACTTCATTGCCTTTCCAACTTCACATTCCAGCGCGGCGCGTCTCACGCGGAAGAGTTATTCAGCCGCGCCAAGAAACTCGGCTATACCGCGTTGGCGATCACCGACGAATGCTCGTTATCCGGCATCGTGCGCGCACTGGATGCATCGGAAGACACTGATCTGAGGTTGATCGTCGGCACCGAAGTCCGGCTGGTCGACGGCATCAAGCTCGTCATCCTGGCGACCACGCAAAACGGTTATTCGAATATCTGCAAACTCATCACTACCGGCCGTCGTTGCAGCGAAAAAGGCGAATACCGGTTGACGCGTGAAGATGTCGAGCAACTCGGTTCCGACGTGCGCATCCTCTGGTCGCCCGGAACGCTGGCCCAAGCCAATGCTGCGACTATCGACGATGCCGCAAAGTGGATAAAGCGACATTTTTATGGACGCGCATGGATCACCGTCGAATTGCACCTCGGACCCGACGACAAAACGGAGTTGCAGCTATTTCGCGATTTAGGAAGAACGCACGATCTGCGGCTTGTCGCTGCCGGCGACGTTCACATGCACATTCGCGCGCGTCGTTCGCTGCAGGATGTATTGACATCGATCCGCGTCGGAAAAACAGTCGCCGAAGCCGGTGACATCCTGTTTCCGAACGGCGAACGGCATCTGCGCACGAAAAACCTCTTGTCGAAAATCTATCCGGCCGATTTGCTGGAAGAAACAGTCCGCATCGCCGAGCAGGTCGAATTCAATCTTAGGAAATTGCAATACACCTATCCACACGAAATCGTACCGGAAGGCATGACCGCCATCGCGCGTCTGCGCGAACTCACTGAAACGGGCATTCGCCGTTTTTGGCCGGACGAGGTTCCGCCGGAAGTGCGCGAGCAAGTCGAAAAAGAACTCGCGCTGATCCAGGAACTGAGATTCGAACACTTCTTTCTCACGGTCGAGGATATCGTCAAATGGGCGCGCACGCGGCCGAAGCCCATCCTGTGTCAAGGCCGAGGCTCATCGGCCAATTCGGCGGTGTGCTATTGCCTCGGCATCACTGCGATCAGCCCGAAAAACGGCAATCTGCTGTTCGAGCGTTTTCTCTCACGCGAGCGCAACGAGCCGCCGGACATCGATGTCGATTTCGAGCACGAACGCCGCGAGGAAGTTATCCAATACGTGTTCAACAAATACGGACGCCATCGCGCCGCGCTTGCCGCAACGGTGATCAGTTATCGCAGCAAAAGCGCCACGCGCGATGTCGGCCGCGCGCTCGGACTTCCGGACGACGCACTCGATCAGTTGACATCGATGTTCTCGCGCGTCTCCAGCGCGGCCACGTTCGACGAGGAATTGCGCGACCGAGGTTTCGATCCCGACAGTTTGATCATGAAACAGCTCAAGGCACTCGTCCGGCGGCTGGTGAAATTCCCACGCCATCTTTCACAGCACGTCGGCGGTTTCGTCATTTCAGATCAGCCGCTGCATCATCTCGTGCCGGTCGAGAATGCCTCGATGCCCGATCGCACCATCATTCAATGGGACAAGGACGATCTGGAATCCATGACGCTGCTGAAAGTCGATTGCTTAGCACTCGGCATGCTGACGTGCATCCAGAAATGTTTCGACTTGCTTCGATTGCATCACGGCAAGGATCTTGAGTTGCACTCTGTGCCGCAAGACGACACGCCCACCTACGACATGATCTGCGCAGCCGACACGATCGGTGTGTTCCAGATCGAATCGCGCGCGCAGATGTCGATGCTGCCGCGCCTGCGTCCGCGCACGCTGTACGACCTCACCATCGAAGTCGCCATCGTGCGGCCGGGTCCGATTCAAGGCCATATGGTTCACCCGTACCTTCGCCGCCGAAATGGACTCGAAGCGATCGACTATCCGCAATCGCAGACCGAACGCGACGCGGGCAAAGGCGAATCACAAGTAAAAGACGTGCTCAGCCGCACGCTCGGCGTGCCGATCTTTCAGGAACAGGTGATGAAGCTCATTCAGGTCACCGCCGGATTCACGCCCGGCGAAGCCGACGAACTGCGCCGCGCGATGGCCGCGTGGAAACGCAAAGGCGGCCTGGAAAAATTCTACGACCGCATCCGCGACGGCATGCTCGAACGCGGTTACGAGGAATCGTATTTCGAACGCATCTTCGAACAGATCAAAGGTTTCGGCGATTACGGATTTCCCGAATCACACGCGGCGAGTTTCGGATTGCTCGCATACGTTTCGTCGTGGCTCAAATGCCATCACCCGGCCGCGTTCACCTGCGCGCTGCTCAATTCGCAGCCGATGGGTTTTTATCAACCGTCGCAGCTCATTCAAGATGCGCAACGACATGGTGTGATCGTGCAGCCGGTCGATGTCGTCGTCAGCACCTGGGATTGCGCGCTAGAACCGACCGACATCAAGGAAAACCCGAAACTCCGGCTCGGCATTCGTCTGCTCAAAGGCGCATCGAAAGAGCTTGCCGGCCGATTGGTCGATGCGCGCAACGAACGTGCTTTCAGCGATGTCGCCGACATGACGCGTCGCGCTCACGTCACCGCAGGCGAACGCGCCTGTCTCGCCGAAGCCGGGGCGTTGCGCAGCCTCACGCATCATCGCCATCACGCGCGTTGGGAAAGCGCCGGCGCGGAACTTCCACTGCCTGTGCTGGCCGATACCGGCGTCAACGAAGAACAGATCGCGATCCGCCGACCTACGTTGCGCCAGGATGTGATGAACGACTACGCCCGCATGGGCCTGTCGCTCACAATGCATCCGCTCGCGCTGATCCGCCCCGAATTGAAACGCCGCCGCGTCGTCGCCGCGCGCGCCACGAACGATGCGCAACTCAACGGCCGCAAGATGCGCTGCGCCGGGTTGGTTACGGTTCGACAACATCCCGGCACCGCAAAAGGCGTCACCTTCGTCACGCTCGAAGACGAGACGGGACAGGTCAACGTCGTCGTCTGGAAAGCGCTGGCGCAGGAACAGCATCGCGTGCTGCTCGAATCATCGGTAATGGCGGTCGACGGC
>DATBAU010000099.1:0-7051 GCA_036271355.1 Rudaea sp.
GCTGGACTGACCGAACAACATGTGGATCGCGCGGCGTTCGCCGTCGTCCTTGTCCGAAATGCCGTAATCGGCGCCGAACTCGGCACCTTGGTAGTTCGTGCGCGTGATGATGTTCACCACGCCCGCGATCGCATCCGAACCGTACACCGCCGAAGCGCCGTCGTTCAGCACTTCGATGCGTTCGACCGCGCTCACCGGAATGATGTTCAAGTCTTGCAGCTGGAACGGCACGCGATGGCCGTTGATCAGCAGCAACGTGCGGTTGGAGCCCAAGCCGCGCAGCGAAACGCCGGCCGTACCCGTACCGCCGTTGTTGACCTGCGGGTTCATCGCAGCACCTGCCATCGACGGCAGTTCCTGCACGAGATCGCCCAGGTTGACCTTGCCGGACGCCTGGATCATCGCGCGGTCGATCGTGACCACGGGACTCGCCGTTTCAACGTCCACGCGGCGGATGTTCGAACCGGTCACCACGATGGTTTCGAGGGACTGGGATTTCTGATTGGTCGTATCCGTATTCTGCGCATTAGCAGTGACTGAACCGGCCGTTGCGACGGCGCCCAGCGACAAAGCGAGGCGAACCGCCGACGATAATTTATTTACGTCGAGTCTCATTACTCTCTCCAAACACGTCAGGTTGTTTGTGCAGATCTTCGGGACAGGTCCGTCCTGGGACCGCATGGGGTTCACGTTCCAGTTCAGCTCCCCAGCAGAGGTACATTGCGACATCGGCGTTACGCGCCGAAACCCCAAGTGGAGGCTGTCGTCGTTCCCTCTTGCGAGGCATGCGCGTCAGAAATTGACGACGCTGCGCACCTCGGCCGGAACCGCTGCGAGCTTGCGGTGAACATGCGACGGACTCGCGCCGGCGAAGCGCTTGAATGCGCGCGTGAGCGACGACACCGAACCGAATCCCACCGCCGCGGCGATCATGTGCATCGGCTGATCGGTGAGCGCGAGCATGTGTCGCGCGTGATCGACACGCACCTGATTGAGATAGCGATACGGCGACACGCCGAACGCGTGCTTGAACGCCTTGATCAAATTGAAGCGCGTCATGTTCGCGATCGCGCTCAAAATCTCGCATGACAAGCGCGTGTAGTAATGCCGATCGATTTCGATCTTCACGCGCACGATGCGATTGACCATCTCCATCGACGCGCCACCGGCATGCAGTTCCTGGATGTTGTCGTCGCGCTGCACGCGCAAGCCGCGCGAGGTATCGAAACGCCCGACGATGATGCGGCCCGAGGTTATTGGCAACGGCGACGGCGCCGCGACCGCACGCGCCGTGAATGCACCCGGCAACAATCGATTCATCGCCGGCTGTACCGCGAAACCGTCGCGCTCGCACGTTTCGATCAATTCGCCGATGCGCACGCGTTGCGCATCGCTTATTTGCGCGGTCCAGCCGCGCGCGAAAACGCTCGTCTGCTCGCGCCGCTCGACCAGCCAGCGATAGACCGTGCTGACGGGAATCGAAAACGCCGATGCCACATGCCGCTTGTCGGCATCGATCGCGAGTGCCGCCGTCAATTCGGCGAAGGCGTCGGGATAACTCAGGCGAACCTGTCTCAACTTGTGCATGCGATGCTCGGCGTGGGAACGTGGCGCATTGATGCCAAATCGCGCGCCGCGCCAAAACCCTCGAAAAGAGGGCCGCTTATTCACTCGTTGGAGGCGTGGTGCCGCGGCATCCCTCTGTCGAGGCATGCCGCACTGACACCGCCGGTCCTACAATGGCCGCATGTGGCCTATCGCTCAGGGGACAGCGTGGCGCCGGATCGCGGCGAGTTGCGTATTTTCGTGCGCCGCGTTCGCCGGTAGTTCTGCTCACGGATTAAGTCCGAGCAAATCGATTTCCCAATTCGCGATGGACACGTGGCAGACCGACGCGGGCCTGCCCGAGCTCGCCATTCAGGCGATCGTCGAAGCGAGCGACGGTTATCTGTGGATCGGAACGCAAGAAGGCCTCGCGCGATTCGATGGCGCGCAATTCACCGTGTTCGATCACGTCAACACGCCGGCGCTGAAATCCGATTTCATCTCCACGCTCGTCGAAGACGGCGATCACACGCTATGGATCGGCAACACGCAGGGCTTGGCTGTGCGCCGCGCCGACGGAAAATTCTCGACGTTCGGCAGCGAACAAGGTTTTCCATTCCCGCACGTGTCGATGGCGGTGGCTGACGGCGACGGTAGCATCTGGGTCGGCGGACGCGGCGGCGTGGCGCACATCGTCCACGGTCGCGTCGAGCGCGTGTTCGGCGTCGCCGACGGATTGGCCAGCGACGTGATCGGCTATCTCGCCATCGACGCCGACGGCGCGCTTTGGGTCACTTCGCGCGGACACCTCAATCGTATAAAAAGTGGAAAAGTGGAAAATTTTTCCGACGCCGACGGTCTGAAGGGCCACACGATTTCCGGCTTGTTCGCCGGTCGCGGCGGCAGGATCGTGGTGCTGAGTAGCGGCGCCGGATTTTTCCGACGTGTCGGCGACCACTTCGAGCAATGGTGGCCGGACGGCGTACCGGAAAACGTGCACATTCGCGATCTGCTCGAAGACCGCGACGGCAACATATGGATCGCGACCGACGCCAACGGCGTGTTCCGCACGTGGCAGCATGTACTCAGCGGAACGACATCCGAACAAGGCCTCAGCGACATCGGCACGCAAACGCTGTTCGAAGACAGCGGCGGCAATTTGTGGATCGGAACGCTCGGCCGCGGACTCATCCGCCTGCGCGACGGCAGCTTCACCGCGTACACGAAAACCGAAGGCCTCTCGGCGGACAGCGTGTTTTCCGTGCTGGAGGATCGTCACGGCGACGTGTGGGCCGGCACACTCAACGGACTCACGCGCATCAGCATCGACGAAGTGCGCCGCTATTCGCGCGCGACGGGTTTGTCGGGCAATTACATCTCCGCACTCGGCGACGACAACGCCGGCGGCATTTGGGTCGGTCTGGGCGGAACCGGACTCGATCATCTGACGAATGGAAACGTGGATCGGCACATCAGTTTGAAGCCGCCACTGCAGACGTCGATCGTCACCGCGATCGTCGCCGATCGCACAGGCACCTTGTGGGCGGGCACGGATGGCGCCGGCGTCGCGCGCATCGCCGGCGACAAGACCGACTACCTCACCACGCAGCAAGGTTTGCCGGAAAATTTCATCAGCGCGATCGCGGAGGACGCGCATGGCGCGATCTGGATCGGAACCAACAACGGCATGGGCAAAGTCGACGGCGACCGCTTCGATGCGAACACACTGCACGACGACGAACTGCGCAACTCCGCGATCCTCTCGTTGTACGTCGACGACTGTGACGCGTTGTGGATCGGCACGATGGGACACGGCCTGTGGCGCTATTCCGCCGGACATCTCACGCACTACACGATGCGCGAAGGATTGCCGAACGAAACCATCAACAGCATTCTCACCGATGCCGAAGACAACGTGTGGCTCGGTTCGAACCGCGGCATCTTCCGCATTCGCCGCAACGAAATCGACGACGTCGCCGCCGGTCGCCGCGCGACGATGGATGTAACGCGCTTCGGTCAGGACGACGGTATGAAAAGCGCCGAAACCAGCGCCGGTTCGCAACCCACCGCGTGGCGTAGCAGCGACGGCCGCTTGTGGTTTGCGACGGTGCAAGGCGCCGTCGTGATCGATCCCACGCATCTGGCGACGGCGCGCACGCCGCTGCACACCTTCGTCGAATCGGTTCGCGCCAACGACCGGTTGGTCGATGCGCGCGCCGGCAACATCGATCTCGCCGCTGGCACGTCGCGACTCGAAATCCGCTATACCGCGCCCGATTTGATGGCGGCGGAGACCACGCGCTTCCGCTACCGGCTCGACGGCGTCGATTCCGACTGGATCGACGTCGGCGCCGAACGCACCGCGCGCTATTCGAACGTACCACCCGGCACGCGCCGATTCGAAGTGCAGGCGCGCCGCGACAACGAAGGCTGGAGCGGCGCAGCGACCGCGCTCACGTTCGACGTCGCGCCGATGTTCTATCAAACATGGTGGTTCGCCGCGGCATGCGCGGCACTGTTCGCCGCGTTGTTGTGGTTCCTGCATCACCTGCGCGTGAAATGGCTGCACATGCAGTCGGCGGTCGCGGACGAACGGCGTCGCATCGCGGGCGAGATCCACGACAGCCTCGCGCAAGGATTCAGCGCGATTTCGGTGCAGATCGAAGCCGCGCTCGGCCGCCTCGACCGCGCGCCGGATCTGGCCGTGAGCCATCTCAAGTTGGCGCGTGATGTTTCGCGCACGAGTTTGTCCGAAGCGCGGCGCTCGGTGTGGAATCTGCAATCGCCGCCGCCGTCGCACACCACACTCGTTGCCGCGATCGTCGCCGCGTGCGAGCAGATCGCGTACGGCCATGGCGCTAGCGTGTCGGTGGAAGGACGCGGTCACGCGTGGGCGGTGAATCCGTCGGCGGAAAATCATCTCGTGCGCATCTGTCAGGAAGCGGTTTCCAACGCGATCCATCACGGCGGTGCGGCCGAAATACACATTGATGCAATGTATACTTTCAACCAGCTTATCCTGACCGTCGTCGACGACGGCGCCGGTTTCGAACCGGCGGCCGCGCGGACGACGCCCGGTCGCGGTTTCGGACTGGCCAACATGCGCCGGCGCGCGGCGGCGACCGGCGGCAGGCTCGATATCGCATCCGCGCAGGGCGTCGGCACGCGGATTACCGTCACGCTGCCGCGCATCGCGATGCTCAACCGGTTGTGGCGCGAATTGCGCGCACCGAAGGCGTCGGCATGATCAACGCGTCGTCGAGAACCCGCGTGCTCATCGTCGACGATCATCCGATCGTTCGATCAGGACTGGCCGCGATCATTTCCGATCAGGACGATTTCGATCTGGTCGGCGAAGCTGCCGATGCCGCGCAAGCGATCGCGCTGTTCAAGGCGCAGCGGCCGAACGTCGTGCTCGTTGATCTTTCGCTGCCGGACATGGACGGCATCGATCTCATCGCCACGCTCAACCGCAGCGGCGGTCAGACCTATTTCCTCGTGCTCACCACGCGCACCGGCGGCGACGACATCAACCGTGCGCTGCGCGCCGGCGCTCACGCGTATCTGTTCAAGGACACGGCGAGCGAAGAGTTGCTCGCAGCGATCCGCACGGTCGCGCAAGGCGGACGCTACGTGCCGCCCGTCGTCGGCCGCAAGGCCGAGCAATTGCCGAACGCGACCGAACTGACCGCGCGCGAACGCGAAGTGCTGCTCTGGCTCGCGCGCGGCTGCAGCAACGATTCGATCGGCGAGGCGCTCGGCATCACCACCGAAACGGTGAAGTCGCACATGAAAAGCATCCTCGGCAAGCTCGGCCTGAAGAGCCGCAGCGAGGTGGTGACCGTGTGCCTGCGCGCCGGTCTGGTCCACCTCGAAAATCTTTGAACGTCCTCAGCCTTTGCTGCGTCCGAAGCGCCAGTCGACTTCCAGCCAATACGATCGGCCGTACGGGTTGTAGTTGACCAGGTTGTAATACGCGTAATTCACCGCGGTGCTGTCGTACGGCGGCATCTTGTTGCGGATGTTGTTGACGGCACCGGTCAAGGTGATGTCGTCGGTGACGCCGTAGGTGAGCGTGGCGTTATAGAGAATCCACGGCGCCACCGTGCCTGGGCACGAGGTGTAGCCTTGCGCGGTGGTGGAACACGGTGCTGCATATCCAGCCGGGTCGAGTCCCGCGTAATAATTCGGCGTACGGCCGAAACGCGTAGCGATCAGGGTCCCGGAGAATTTGTCGATCGTCCACGTTGCCGACGCGTTCGCGATCGTCTTGAATTCCGACGAATAGAACGGGTTGTGCAGCAGGTCGTTGGTTGGATCGTCCGGATACTGCTGCGCACGATGCGTCAGCGTGACGTTGTACTGCGACTGCAAACCGAGGTTACCCCACCGACCGAGATCGAACGAATATTTCAGGCTGCTGACGATGCCCGAGACGTGCTCGTTCGCGATGTTGATCGGCAGCACGTTGAGATTCTGGATCGCTTCCGAATTCGCCGCATTGCCGCTCACCGGCCCGCGCACCACTTCGGCGAGCGCGGCCTGGCACGTCGGCGTCGTCGGATCGAGATTGCCGAGCAGGCATTGCGAATCGGTGCGCAGGATCTGATCGAGATTCTGCAATTCCACTTCATTGGCGATGCGGATGTTGTAGTAGTCCGCGCTCGCGTTGAAGTTGCTGTTGGGCGACCACACCGTGCCGAAACCGTACGACTTTGCAGTCACCGATTTCAGCGCCGAATTCCCGCGGTGAATGGTGAAAACCGTTTGCGACTGGAAGTCCGGGCAGTTGGACAACGCGAGGTTCGGGTAATACTTCGCGCAGACGTAATAGTCGGTTTGCTGCGGATCGTAGAAACCGCTTTGGCCGCCGAACGTGTAGGCCATGTCCGGCGCGCGGAACGCGGTCGCGTAGTTGCCGCGCATGAGCAGCGATTCCACCGGCCGGTACTCGAGTCCGAGTTTGTACGTCGCCTTGCTGTCGCCGCCGCCGACGTTCTGGTTGCCGTAGTGGTCGTAGCGTACGGATGCGTCGGCCGTCAGCGTGCTCAGGATCGGCGCGCGAATTTCGGTCGCCGCGGCGTAGTTGTTGCGCGTGCCGCTGCCGGCGGTAGCGGTCAATCCGTAGAAATTGCCGGCGGCCACATTTGGATCGACAGGATTGTTCCACGCCTGATTGCCGACCTGAATCAAACCCGCCATCCCGACCGCGCCGGCCGGCAGGCTGAAGACTTCGGTGTTGTTGAATTGCAGATTGATGTTTTGCGTCCAGGCATTCGACTGTGTCTGATCGATGCCGATGAAACTCGCGTATTCCTGCGGCGTGAGCGCCTTGTACAGGTTGGCGAGATTCGGCTCGTGATACACGGGAAATCCGACGGTGGTGCCGAGTTGCGGTCCGAGGATCCGGCTCGTGAAGAAATTCTCGATCGCGGAATTGATCGGCCAGTGCAGTTTGTCGTCGAGGTTGGTTTGCGAGCGCGAGTAATAAAGATCGTATTCCCAC
>DATBAU010000100.1:0-3130 GCA_036271355.1 Rudaea sp.
GCCATCGACGCGATCGGAATGCCCGCGGCGAACAACAGCGCGGAAATCATCTGTTGCACGAGGAACGCGTTGCGGTGCTGGTGCAACGCGGTCGTCGCCCAACTCAGCGCGAACACCGTCATCAAATAAAACAGCACGAAAGCGACCACCGCAGCTAACGTTCCGATGATAAGCGCCGACGCGTGCCGCGCGAATATCACGCCCATTGGCAGCGCGACGCGTTCGTTGTTTTCGATCGCGCGCTGGAACGCCGGCGTTTCGGTGAGTTTGAGCCGTACATACAGGCCGACTAAAACGAGCACGGTGCTGATCAGAAACGGAATGCGCCAGCCGAACGCGGAGAACTGCGCGTCGGTGAGCGCGGTGCTCAGCAACAGAAACGACGCAGAGGAAAGAATGTAGCCGAGCGGCGCGCCCAACTGCGGAAACATGCCGAACCACGCTCGACGTGCCGGTGGTGCGTTTTCCGTGGCAAGCAAAACGGCGCCGCCCCACTCGCCGCCGAGTCCGAGCCCTTGTCCGAAGCGACACAACGCAAGTAACGCCGGAGCCGCGATGCCGATGGTTTGATACGTCGGAAGCACGCCGATCGACACGGTCGAAATTCCCATCGTCAGCAGTGCGGCGACGAGTGTTGCTTTGCGTCCGATGCGGTCACCGAAGTGTCCGAAGATCAGCGATCCTAGCGGGCGCGCGAAGAACGCGAGCGCGAAGGTGGCGAGCGAATTCAGTGTGGCCGACGTTGCGTTACTCGTCGGGAAAAACAGCGACGGAAAAACGATGACGGCCGCCGTTGCGTAGATGTAGAAATCGAAAAATTCGATTGTCGTGCCGGCGAGGCTGGCGAACAAAACGCGCGCTGTCGAGTTCGCGCGGACTTCGGAATTCAGATTGCGATCGGACATGAGCGGCATCACGAAAAGGTATGCCGCATTATGCGGGAGCGCGCGTCAGCGCCGCCACGGACGCCGCACGCGACGCAGCGGACGCAATGTCGTCGCCTGCACTTTGTCATCGAGCAAGCCGCGCCTTTTGAGATGCCGCAACGCCGACTGGACCGAGGCTTTCGACAATCCTGTCCGCACCGCGATCGTCTGCAGGCTGACGACGACGGAATCATCACGCGAACGCGCCGAGGCACGAAGCAAATACAGGTAGACGAGAAATGCCGACGGTCGACGGTCGTGCCCGATCAGATCGGGCAATAGCGTATCGATGACGTAGGTGTCGATGGCGAATCGCGGTTGCATGCTAACGATTACTATAGCAACGATTATTGCCGCCTGGCCAGACTTGCGGGACAATTGCACTCGGTGCAAACAGGAAATCGCGCATGATCACGCAACTCAAATTCGCCGGCATTCCCGTGAGCGATCAGCAACGCGCTCTCGAGTTTTACACTGAGAAGCTCGGCTTTGAAGTCTCGACCGATCAGCCGATGGGACCGGGGAAACGCTGGATCGAATTGCGCATCGCGAACTCGCCGACGCGCGTCGTGCTGTTCACACCGGACGGTCACGAAGACCGCATCGGCACATTCTTCAACGGCTCGTTTCAGTGCGACAACGTCGAAGCCACGCACCGGCAGTTGTCGCAACGCGGCGTCGAATTCGTTGAAGGTCCGACGCCGCAACCGTGGGGCACGTTCGCCAAGTTCAAGGATCCGGACGGCAACACCTTCGTGCTGTCGTCGGGCTGAGCTTCAGCGCCCGCCGCGAAAATCCGCGATGATCGCCTGCGCCGCGTTGTGGCCGGGTGCGCCGGTCACGCCGCCGCCGGGATGCGTGCCCGCGCCGCAGAGATACAGGCCGGGCAGCGCGCCGCGATAGTCGGCATAACCGAGCATCGGGCGCGCGCTGAACAATTGATTGAGCGACAGCGCGCCGTGGAAAATGTCGCCGCCGATCAGACCGAAATCGCGTTCGAGATCGAGCGGCGATTTGATCTGGCGGCCGAGCACGGAATTCTTGAAACCCGGCGCGAAACGATCGACGGTGGCGATCATCAGGTCGGCGACTTCGTCACGGTGATCGTCCCACGATTTTCCGTTGGGCAATTCCGGCGCGACGTGCTGGCAGAACAAACTCGCGACGTGCTGACCTTTCGGCGCGAGCGAATCGTCGAGCGTCGATGGAATCAACATTTCCACAATGGGATTTGTGGACCACCCGTTCGCGCGCGCGTCGAGATAGGCGCGATCCATGTAGTCGAGACTCGGCGCCATGATGATGCCGGCGGTGAGATGATCGCCGACCTCTGGTATCGCGCTGAAGCGTGGCAGTTCGGACAGCGCGACGTTCATGCGGAACGTGCCTGACCCGCAACGCCAGTTCGCCATGCGTTCGCGAACGGGCGCGGGCACGGCGGATGGATCGAGCAGGTGTTCGTACAACAATTTCGGATTGACGTTCGCGACGACTTTGCGCGCGCGAATCGATTTGCCCTTATCGGTGACGACACCGACGGCTTTTCCGTTCTCGACGACGATTTCGCGCACGCCTACGCCGGTGCGGATTTCGACGCCCGATGCCGCCGCCGATTTCGCCATCGCCTGCGTAATCGCGCCCATGCCGCCGATCGCGTGTCCCCACGCGCCTTTCACGCCGTTCACTTCGCCGAACACGTGATGCAGCAATACATACGCGCTGCCCGGCGTGTACGGGCTCGCGTAGTTGCCGACGATGCCGTCGAAGCCGAGGACGGCTTTGATCGGTTCGCTTTCGAAGAAACGGTCGAGATATTCGCCGGCGGAAATCGCGAACAGATCGAGCAGATCGGTGCGAAGTCCCGCGTCGAGTTTTTTCAGCCGCTTACCGATGCGGCCGGCATGCAGCATTTCGCCGATCGCCGGAAACAATCCGCGATTCGTGATGTTCGGCGGCGCCTGCATCGCGAGTGCGCGCAGTTCGTCGGCAATCGCGTCGAGCCGGCGGTCGTAATCGCTTAAACGTTCCGCATCGCGCGTCGAGAATTTCGCGACTTCGTTGTACGTGCGGCCTTCGCCCGTCAGCAGATAGCGATTGTCCGGCAGCGGCAGGAAATTGCTGGCTTTGCGCAGAACGATCTTCAATCCGTGAGAGGCGAGATCGAGATCGCGCATCACCTTCGGTTGCAGCAGCGACACGGTGTA
>DATBAU010000101.1:0-19562 GCA_036271355.1 Rudaea sp.
CGCCGCCAATACGCGCGCATCCATCTGCACGGTTTCGTCGCGTTGCTGCACGAGCTGCGCTTTCGAGTTGAGTGCGACGCGCGGATCGTCCACGCCTTGCTTCACGCGCTGCACGGATTGGCGATAGGCCGCGTCGGCCGCATCGAGCTGTTCGTCTTGCTGCACGCGCTGGCCGTGCAGCGATTCGAGCGACACTTTTTGTCGCACCACATCTTCGGCGGCCGCGACCACCGACGCGTTGTATTGCGCGACCGACGCATCCCACTGCGCGCGATTAATGTCGTATTGCGCTTGCAATCGTCCGCTATCGAACAATGGCAGCGTCGCGGAAACGCCGACATTGCCGAGTTTCACCGTCATCGGCGACCCCGGTGTCGGGAACGAACGCAACAATGCGGCGAGCGCGTTGATGCTGATGTCGGGAAAGAACGACGCGCGCGCCACGTCGACACTCCGCGCCGCCGATTCGATCATCCATCGACTCGCGACCACATCCGGCCGACGTTCGAGCAGCGCGACGCTCACGTCGTCCGGCACTTTGGTGTCGGTGTGCGGTGACGGTTGCAGGGTTAGTGCGGGCAGTTGATCGGAAGGAAGCCCGAGCAGCGCCGCAACTTCCGCCAAGTCTGCGCGGCTGTCACCGCGCAACATCTCGCGCTGCTGTTTCGCGCTGGCTAGACTCTGTCGTTGCTGTTCGTAGGTCTGCGGCGCATCCACGCCGCGCGTAACGCGCTCGTGCGCGATGTTCAATTCCGTTTCGGCGATGGCGACGGCCTCGTCGGCATCAGCGAGCCGATGCTGCAGCGTCAGCCAATCAAAATACACCGTCGCGACGCCGTATTGAATCAGCCACAGCGCCGCGCTCCGTTCCACTTCGGCGGCATGCTGCGAATCGATCGCGGCCTCGATCGCCGCGCGGTTCTTGCCCCACCAATCGAACTCGTAGCGGAAATCCGCGCCGACGATGCCGGCTGACGACCAGCTCGGAAGCATCAAACCGCTCGAACTCGACGAACCGCCGGACGACGATCCGCTTTGCGACGAACCACTCGATGACGGCGATGGCGAAATGCCGAAGTGCGTGCGCGATGCGGAGCCGAGTCCGGTCACCTCGGGTCCGGCATTCGCGCGCGCAGCTTCGACCTGCGCAGCAGCGATTTGCACGCGCGCATCGAGCACGTCGAGCGCGGGCGATTGTTTTTGCGCGAGATCGATCAGTGTGTCGAGTTGCTTATCGCCGAACGATTTCCACCACTGCTGATCCGGCCAGCCCGCCACGTTTTCGGAAATCCCCGCGAGCGGCGCGTGCGTTCGCAACGCGATGTCGGGCGGTTTTTTCGTGGGCACGTGACAGCCGGCCAGCGCAGCCAGCGGCGCGATCCACGCGACAACCCGCAATCGCCGATTCGGCATTCGAATTCCCTTTCGATCACTAATGCTGGCCCAGTCGGTGTACACAGCAAAGCACGCGCCATGAGTCTTTCCGCGATACGTCGGGCGAGTTGCGTGAAACCGCCGTGCACATTGCGCAGCACTGCACGTTTCAGAAATCGCGGCCCGTGCAAAACGCGCGGGCGTCGTGTCGCTCGGCGCGCCGAAGGTCTACAATTCATTTCGTCAGCTCGGCGAAGGAATGTCATGGCGACGCATAAAAAGACCGCTCCGAAAAAAACCTCACGCGCGAGCAGCGCAGCGAAACCGGCGAAAAAGCAGGTTCGCAAACATCAGGAGCAAATGCTCGACGAAGCGCTCGAAGAATCGTTTCCGGCGAGCGATCCGTTGCCGGTCGATCCTGGCGTTACGCACGTCGATAATTCGTCGCAACTCGGCGTCGGCGATCGCGCACCGGATTTCGCGCTGAAGGCGACGCCCGACCAAACCATCACGCTCAGGCAATTGCTCGGCAAACCCATCGTTCTCGTGTTTTATCCGGCCGACTGGAGTCCGGTGTGCGGCGATCAGGTGAGTCTCTACAACGAAATGTTGTCGGAGTTTCAGGAATACGGCGCGCAGATCGTCGGCATTTCAGTCGACGGCGCGTGGTGCCACACCGCGTTTGCGAAAGACCGCAAACTACGCTTTCCGCTGCTCGCCGATTTCGAGCCGAAAGGTGCGGTCGCGAAAAAATACGGCGTGTACGACGCCTCCTCCGGCACGACGCAACGCGCACTGTTCGTCATCGACGGCAAAGGCATCGTGCGCTGGAAATACGTTTCGCCGGTCGGCATCAATCCGGGGGCCGACGGCATTCTCGATGCGCTCGACACGTTACCGAAGGCGGGCAACGCATGAGTCAGTTACGACGTTCGGTTACGGCGGCCGATCATCATCAAGGTCCGCTCGATGCGTCGATCGTCGTCGTCGAATACGGCGATTATCAATGTCCATATTGCGGCGAGGAATATCCGCAATTAAAAAAGGTGCAGAAACATTTCGGCGACAAGATCTGTTTCGCGTTTCGTAATTTTCCGCTCACGCAAGCGCATCCGCAGGCCGAGCGCGCCGCCGAATTCGCCGAAGCCGCCGCGACCATCGGCAAGTTCTGGGAAATGCACGACGCGCTGTACGAAAACCAGCGCGCGCTCGACGACGACAGTTTGAATCGCTACGCGCGAGCGATCGGATTGAGCGACGAGTTGATCCGCAGCGCGCTCGACGACGCGTACATCGAACGCATCCGCAAGGATTTTTCCGGCGGCGTTCGCAGCGGCGTGAACGGCACGCCGACGCTGTTCGTCAACGGCGTGCGTTACAACGGCGAGCGAGATGCCGATTCGCTGATCCAGTTGTTCAACGAAATCGCCTGACTGCATTTCGCGCGCGAAACGCGAGGGTCGATTAAAATCGGCGCCTCACGTTCGATGCCGACGATGACACCGCAAACCGAAACCGACTGGCGTTTCTGCGTCGCTCCGATGATGGACTGGACAGACCGGCATTGCCGTTACTTCCACCGTCTGCTGGCGCCGCACGCGCATTTATATACTGAAATGGTGACGACGGGTGCGGCGTTGCACGGCGATCGCGAGCGTCTGCTCGGATTCGACGCGGCCGAACAGCCGCTCGCGCTGCAGCTCGGCGGATCCGATCCGATCGATCTCGCCGCCGCGGCGCGCATCGGCGCGGACATGGGTTACGACGAAATCAATCTCAACGTGGGATGTCCGTCGGATCGTGTGCAGTCCGGACGTTTCGGCGCGTGCCTGATGCGCGAGCCGGCGCTGGTCGCCGATTGCGTCGCGGCGATGCGCGGCGCGGTCGATATTCCGGTGACCGTGAAATGCCGCATCGGCGTCGACGATCAGGACGAATACGACGATCTGCAACGTTTCGTCGAAATGCAGATCGCGGCAGGTTTGCGAACGCTGATCGTCCACGCGCGCAAAGCGTGGCTGCAGGGATTGAGTCCGAAAGAGAATCGCGAAATTCCTCCGCTCGCGTACGAACGCGTCTACCGACTCAAACTGGAATTTCCGCAGCTGGCGATCGTCATCAACGGCGGTGTCGTCACGGCGGATGCGTGCCTCGAACATCTTGCGCATGTCGATGGCGTGATGCTCGGACGCGCCGCGTATCACGATCCGTATGTGCTCGCGCGCGTCGAGCACGCATTGTTCGGAACGCCGCTGCCGGATCGCGACGACATCCTGCGCCGACTCGAACCGTACATCGCTGAAGAACTTGATCGCGGCAATGCGCTGCATCACATCGGACGCCACGTACTCGGTTTGTATCTCGGCGAGCCGGGAGCCCGTGCGTTCCGTCGGCATCTCAGTGAAAACATGCGCGATTCGCGAGCGAATGCGTCCGTGTTGCGCGATGCCGTTGCATCGATGCGGCAGCACGCGCGGGCGGCGTGATGATCGTTTTCAGCGCGCGCGAATTTCTCGACGCCTATTCGACCGAACGTTTTCCGGCGACGCATCCGCCGACGGCGCGCGCCGCGTTTCTCGTTTCGCCGATCGGTTTTTCGCTCGCCGCCGAATCGGCCCGCGACAACCGCTACATGGCGACGACGGAACGCACGAGCGCCGAACGCGCGCTCGTCGAGCATGCCGAACTCGCCGCCGCGTTGCGCACGTGTTTGCCGACGATTGTGTTTCCCGGCGATCCGTCGACGCCGGATGCGGTATTCCCGAACAACGTTTTCGGCACGGTGCGCGATCGGCTCATCGTCGGCGCGATGCGGCATTCGGTGCGGCGGCGCGAAGCGGAACGCGCCGATATCCGCGCATTCTTCACCGACATCCTCGGCTACACCATTGTTGATCTTTCGTCGCACGAATTTCCCGCCGAACTTACCGGCTCACTCGTGATCGACCACGCGCGCCGCATCGGTTTTTGCGGGTTGTCGCAACGCTGCGATCGCGACGGCGCGCGCGCCATGCACGACGCGTTTGGCCTTGAACTCACGTATTGCTTCGATCTCGCGCCGGGCGAATATCACACGAACGTCGTGCTCGCGGTTTTGGCCTCGCGCGGTCTGTTGATCGCGCCCGATGGATTCGCCGACGCCGAAGCCGCAACAGCCATCGCGCAGGTTTACGGCGAACGTGTGATCCGGCTCGATCCGCATCAGAAGTCCGCGTTCGCGGCGAACGCGATCACGCTGTCCGATGACGCGGTCTGGATGAGCGAACGCGCCGCATCGAGCCTTTCCGACGCGCAAAAAGACGCGCTTTCGGCGTGGGGTTTTGCCGTTCGCAGCGTGCCGCTCGCCGAGATCGAAAAGGCCGGCGGCAGCCTGCGTTGCTGCGTGGGAGAAATTTTCTAGCCGGCGGTTCAGGTGCAATTAAATCGCGCTCTCCATAGTAGACGCGTTTTTCCAAGGTGCGGCGAAGTCGCCGCGGTCGTGCACCGGATGAAATCAGCGTTGAGGGCCGTTTTGCTGTGCTGCGCGTGCCTCGCCGCGGCGCCGGTGCTGCATGCGGCGACGTTGTCGCTGCAGGACGCCATCGCCAAGGTCGAACGCGACACGCACGGCAAGGTGCTGTCGGCCGAAACCAAGCGCACCGGCAACGGCGCCGTGTACCGCATCAAGGTGCTGACGCGGGACGGGCGCGTGCAGGTCATCGAAGTGCCCGCCGAAGGCTGATCCCGTACAATCGGCGGCATTACACGGAAAAGTATAAAAAGGAAGGGAACATGCGCGTACTGCTGGTTGAAGACGAGGCACCGCTGCGCGAAACGCTGGCCGCGCGGCTCAAGCGCGAAGGCTTCGCTGTGGACATGGCGGCGGATGGCGAAGAAGGTCTGTATCTCGGCCGCGAAGTACCGTTCGACGTGGCCATCATCGATCTCGGATTGCCGAAGAAATCCGGCATGGAACTGATCCAGGATTTGCGCGCCGCCGGGCAGCGCTGTCCGATCATCATCCTCACCGCGCGCACCAGCTGGCAGGACAAAGTGCAAGGCCTGAAGCAGGGCGCCGACGATTATCTGGTGAAACCTTTTCACGTCGAGGAATTGCTCGCGCGCTTGAACGCGCTCGTGCGCCGCGCGAGCGGATGGACGAAACCGACGCTGGAATGCGGACCGATCGTGCTCGACACCACCGCGCAAACGGTGAGCATCACCGGTCAGCCGGTAGATTTGACGAGTTACGAATACAAAGTGCTCGAATACCTGATGCTGCACGCGGGCGAACTGGTTTCGAAAGCCGATCTCACCGAACACATTTACCAGCAGGATTTCGACCGCGATTCCAATGTGCTCGAAGTGTTCATCGGCCGATTGCGCCGCAAGCTCGATCCCGACAACGCACTCAAACCCATCGAGACGGTTCGTGGACGCGGCTACCGCTTCGCCATCCCGCGCAACGACGTAGATACCACGCCGCCGCCACCCGTCGCCGCCGAATAAACCGGCGGACATGGATCGTCGCCCGCTGTCGCTGCAGACCCGTTCGCTGCTCGCGGCGGGCGTTGCGTTGGCGGCCTTCCTCGGACTCACCGGTTTCGCGCTCGACACGGCGATTTATCAGACGCTGAAGATTTCGCTGCGCGAACGTCTGCAAAGTTACGTGTATTCGTATCTCGCGACCTCCGATGTATCGCGCGAAAAGCGCTGGCTGCCGCCGGATGTCGGTCCGGATTCTCGCTTCGATCGTCCCGACGGCGCTTTGCTCGCAAGTGTGGTGGGTCCGGTGAAAACCGACGGCGGTTTATCCGAACACTGGCGCTCGCCGTCGGCGCAAAGCGGTGGATTGATGCAACTCGACACGCGGCTTCCGCGCGGCGAGGAAATGTTCGAAGGACCGATCGACACGCCGCGCGGACCGCTGTACATCTACAGCCTCGGTATCACGTGGGACAACACGGTCGATCTTACGCTGCACGTCGCCGAAGATGCGCGACTCATCGACGAACAGCGCTCGACATTCCGCCGCACCTTGTTCGTGTTGCTCGGCGCGCTCGGCATCGGATTGCTCGCGCTGCTGCTCGCCACGTTGCGCTGGAGTTTGCGACCGCTGCGCCGCGTGACGCAGGATTTGATGCGCGTCGAACACGGCGAACGCGCGCACTTGTCCGACGATTACCCGACCGAACTGGCGCGACTCGCCGGCAACCTCAACGATTTCATCGACAGCGAGCGCGAACATCTGCAGCGCTATCGCAACACGTTGGCTGATCTCGCGCACAGTCTGAAAACGCCGCTAGCGGTGCTGCGAAGCCAGCTCGAATCGACCGGCGCGCCGGAGCAATTGCGCTGGACGGTGGTCGAGCAAGTCGGACGCATGGACGAAATCGTCGCCTACCAGCTTTCGCGCGCAGCGACGACGGGACACACCACCTTCGCCGCGCCGATCGCGATCGGTCCGTGCGCGGAGGAAGTCGTCGCCGGGCTCGAAAAGATTTACGCGTCGCGGAAAATCCTCTGCGAATTCGACATCGATCCACAGGCGCGGTTTTACGGCGAGCAGGGCGATCTGCTCGAATTGCTCGGCAATCTGCTGGAGAACGCGTTCAAATGGGCGAAATCGCGTGTGCTATTCACGGCGCACTCGCTGGATTTGCGTGGCGCGAAGCGTTCGGGATTGGAACTGATCATCGAAGACGACGGCCCGGGCATTCAGGACGAAAAAGTCGAGCACTACCTGCAACGCGGCGTGCGCGGCGACGAGCGCGTGCAAGGCTACGGCATCGGATTGGCCATCGTGCAGCAACTCAACAAGGCATATCGCGGATCGATGAAAGTCACGCGTTCGTCAACACTCGGCGGCGCGCGATTCATGTTGTCGTTCGATCCGAATTGATCGAGCCGGAATACTATTTCGTTTCGCTGGGCGCCGAGATTGGACGAATTCCAAATTCCCGTGCTGCCGCGATATCGATCACCGCGTAGTCGGGTGCGTGACGGCCATCGAGTTTCGCCGCGACGCGCATGTGATGCGCCCGACCCGCGGCGAGCGCGGCAGTAAAACTCGCACGACTTTTTTGCGTTTCAGGCGTGATTGCGACGTCGCGCGCAAACGACGGTGAGTTCGATGCTGTCGCCACGTTCGCACCGAGCAACGTGGTTTCGAGATACGCCGCATGCTGCGCGTCGGCGTCGGTGTAAAAGCCGAGAAACGCATGGCCCGGCACGAGCACGAGAAAACTGCGAATGCCGACTCGCTGCAAAACGGACGCAATCAAGACGCTGCCGTCGATGCAATTCGCGGAGCGATCGTTCCACGTTTCGCTCAGCAAGCGCACGTGCTGACTGAAAACATGCGGACCGCGCTGGATCGACGGATCGGCGCTCGAATAACGAATGCCACGTTCGCTGATCGCATGCCAGATCGCCCACGCTTGCGCCAAAACGGCGTCGCTGCTGCCGCGTGCGTAACCGTTGAAATCGTCGACGATACCGCTCGCCTTCGCGCGATCGATAATGTCGTCGACGACCGCGTCGTTTTCGTCGACGTACGCCGCGAAAATCCACGACAGGTCCACCGTCTCGGCACCGTCGCGGACGAAATAGAGCGCTTCGTCGAACGGATGGATCGTCACGCGTTCTTCGCGCGTGCCGCTCGGCATACCGTCACGTTCCAGCGAAAATTCGATATGCGCCGGCACCGGTTTTTTCTGCGATTGCAGCGCATCGTTCCATTGCAGCGGCGGATAAAGTTCATAGCGATGAGTCGCCTGCGCCAGATCCGCATCCAAGCGTTGCGTGCGATCGAATTCCGGAATGCGCGTGGTGACGACGACACGTTCGCCGGCACGACGCGATGTGAGAACAACCGCAATCAATCCACTTCCGGCGCCCAGTGTGTACGTTTCCGGTGCCGCGCTCGTGCGCCGCGCCTGCGACAGTTCGAGCGACGGATAGATGCCGCCGAACGGCGTCACGCGCACGCTCCAGTCGGCGGCGACGGACGCGGAAGTGAACCCAGCGAGTGCGAGAATCGGCCAACGAAAACGAAAGGACATCGGCGCATTGTCCGTTGCCGACGGTGCGGTTCGTCAAGCGTTTTCGATTGCGCGGCGCGCGCGCTGCCGTTATCGTTCGCGCGCAGGATCGCAGGGCCCAGGAGCCGTTCGTGTCGTTGAATCGTATTGCCGTCGCGGCGTTGATCGCCGTATGCCAACCTGTGCTCGCGGCCGCCGATGGTTGCGGCAGCCAGGCCGGCGTTCCGGCGGCACAGCGCGTCGTCAACACCACGCACTGGACCACGGCGAGCGAGGAAGAAAATTTCGGCTACGACGTGTTCCGCAGCAGCGTCGGCGAAAAAGGTCCGTTCGAAAAACTCACCAAGCAGCCGATCCTCGGCAACGGCACCACCGACGAAACCCACGAATACCGTTTCCCCGACGACGCCATCGATCCGTGCAAGGATTATTGGTATTACGTCGAATCCATAGGCACGAACGGTCAGCGCGAGAAGTTCACGCCGGTGATCCGTTCTCCCGCCAAACGCCACGCGGGCGTGCCGGTCGAAAAATCCACGGGCGACAAACATTGAGCGCATCGCGCGCCCTTCGACACGATTTTCTCTGATCGCATGCGGCTGCATTACATCGAGCTGGTTCTGTTCTCGACCTACGCCGAATTGCGCGCGGAACGCTCGCGTTCGTACCTCGGCCTGATCTGGTGGGTGCTCGAGCCGGCCATGAACATGGCCGTGTTCTATCTCGTGTTCGGCGTGCTATTGCGCGTTCAACAGCAAGATTACGTGCCGTTTCTGCTGGTGGGCCTGACGTTGTGGCAGTGGTTCAAGTCGTGCGTCACGCATGCCGGCTACGGTATCTGGAACCAGCTCGGCCTGATCCGGCAGGTTCACGTTTCGCCGCAGGTTTTCCCCGCCGTGCAGATTCTCGCGGACACGGCGAAGTTTATTTTTATACTTTTGCTCCTGTTGGTTATCCTGTGGTCCACGGGTTATCGACCGACCATCGCGTACCTCGGCCTCATTCCGGTATTGCTCATCGAATTCGTGTTCGCCACCGGCGCTGGATTCGTGTTCGCGGCGATCATGCCCTTGGCGCCGGATTTGCGATTCGTCATCGAACAGATGCTGACGGTGCTCATGTGGCTGTCGGGCGTGGTCGTCGCGTTCGAAAACCTGCCGCCGGTGATGCATTACTGGCTCGCCTTGAATCCGGTTGCGCAGCTAATCACCGCTGGCCGCGAAATCATGATGTACGGTCACTGGCCCGACTGGGCGGCGCTCGCGCGCGTCGGCGCGATTTCGGTCGTGCTGCTCGCGTTCGGTTCGTTCCTCATCACGCGCCTCACGCCGCGCTACGTGAAATTGCCGGTGTGACATGAGCGACGCGCTGATCACGCTCGAAAACGTCGGCGTCGCGTTCAACGCGCAGTTGCGCGTGGGCAGTCCGAAATTCTGGGCGCTCGAAGACGTGAGTTTCACATTGAAACGCGGACAGCGCCTCGGCGTGGTTGGCCGCAACGGTGCGGGTAAAAGTACACTTTTACGCACATTGGCCGGCATCATCGCGCCGGATCGCGGGCGCATCACGCGCGCACGCGTGAGTTGCCAGTTGCTGTCGCTATCGGTCGGCTTCATGCAGCATCTGTCGGGTCGCGACAATGCAATTCTTTCAGGTCTGATGCTCGGTCTGCGACGACGCGACATTCTTCAACGCCTGCCGAAAATCCGTGAGTTCTCCGAACTCGGCGCGTTCTTCGATCAGCCGATTTCGAGTTATTCGACGGGCATGTTGATGCGACTCGGTTTCTCCGTCGCGATGCAGGTCGATCCGGACATCTTGCTGATCGACGAAGTGCTCGCCGTCGGCGACGCCGAGTTCCAGGAAAAATCCGGCAACGCATTGCGCGAGCGCATTCACGGCGGCACGACGGTGGTGTTCGTGTCGCACGGCGACGCGCAGGTGCGGCAAGTGTGCGATCGATTGGTGTGGATAGAACACGGCCGCAGCATGATGGAGGGCGCGGTCGACGATGTGCTGCAGGCTTATCACGCTGCGCCGCATGCGGCCGCCGAGTAATTCGTGAGCAGCGCGTGGCTTGGATGGGACGGTCGCCGCCTACGCTGGCGGTGCGATCGCGCTGACGCGCAGTTGCTGATCGACGGCATCGTTTACGAACGGCTGTCCGCAGCGTGCGATGGCGAACGCGAATTAGCATTTTCGCCGACGGGCAATACCGACATCGCGGTTTCATTGCGTGATGAGCACGATATCGAACTCGCGGCGACGTGGCGCATTCGTATCGGTGAATCCACATCCGTTGGCGTCGACGCGTGGTCTGGCGACATGCACGCGATGCGAGCGATTAGTCGTCCGTCGATCCCGCGCGGCGTGGATAGACCGGTCGTCGTCGTGGTTCCGATTTTCAATGCCGCCGCGCTCGCCGAACGCTGCATCGAAGCGGTGTTGCGCTGGACCTCCGCGCCTGCGCGCCTGAATCTGATCGACGACGCGAGCACCGAATCCGACGTTGCGCGAGTGCTCGCGCGCTACGAATCGCGCGGCGGCATTTCGATCATCCACAACACGTCGAATCTTGGCTACACGCGTTCGTCGAATCTCGGCATCGCCGCCGCCGGCGACGCGGACGTTGTGCTACTTAACAGCGACACGCAGGTCGGACCGCGCTGGCTCGATCGCTTCCGCGCGATTGCATACGGCGACGAATCGATCGGCACGGTGACGGCCGTGTCCGACAACGCTGGCGCATTCACCGTGCCCGAACTCGAACGGTATTGTCCGATTCCTGCGGCGTGGACACTCGAACAAACACAGCGCGCGTTGCTGCAGCGAACCGCGTGCCCGCATCCGGAATTGCCGACGGGCAACGGTTTCTGCATGTTCATCAAACGCGCGATGCTCGATGCCGTCGGCGCACTCGATGCCGATGCATTTCCATCCGGCTACGGTGAAGAAAACGATCTGTGTCAGCGCGCCGAGCGCGCGGGATTTCGTCATGTGATCGCCGGCGACGTGTTCGTCGCGCACGCGCGCAGCGCGAGTTTCGGCGATGCGCGCCGTGCGGCGCTCGGTGCGCAAGGCATGAACGTGTTGCGTCAACGTTATCCGGATTACGAAGAAAAAGTCGGTGCGATACTTTTTTCGTTCGAGCGCCGTGTGCTCGACTATCGCGTGCGACGTATCTACGCGGATAGCGACAACGTCTATGCGTCGCAGCCGCCGTTGCCTCGCGTGTTGATGGTCGGGCAGGGCGAACCGCTCGATGGTTTCGATACGTTCCGTGCCGACGCAAACTCGATCTTCTGTTGCGTCGACTCCGCGTGGCAACCGGTCGGCGACATCGATTCCGCGAGCCTCGTCGATCACGCGATCGAACTGATCGCCGTCATGGACGCTCGCGACGCCGACCGCTGGCGCGCGCTCGGCGCTTCGGCATCAGTGCCCGTGACGATGGGTTCGCCGACGGCGACGTGGAACTCGTTGGCCGCATTCGGGTCCGTTGTAGCGCCTTGAGTCGGTTGCCTTTGCGCCGGGGGTTCCGTAGCATCGCGCCGCCACGCGAAAACCGTGGAATTTCGCTGTGCAGCTTGGTTTTCAGCCTGATTTGATAGTGATCACCCGCTATTTCATTCGAGCCGCCGTCACCGTGGCTGGTGTCCTTTTGTCTTCCGCGGCGTTCGATGCGGCGGCGTGCTCCGGCCGCGCGCACATCGAGATCAAGGACAGCGGCGTTTACACGCTCGATTACGCGACGTTGATCGCTGCGCAACCGACGCTTTCGGATTGCCGCGCGGACGAGTTGTATCTGCTCAATCGCGGAAAAGAAGTGCCGCTTCGCGTATCGGCTGACGCGGCCGGACTATTTTCAGCGGGACAATCGATCGCGTGGATCGGCACAATGCTGCACGGTCCCCAGAGCTGGTTCGATCAGTATTCGGCGGTGAATGTCTATCAGCTCGGCGCGGCGCCGGGTTCGCATGCGCGATTGCGCGCTGTCGACACGCTGGCCGCGAATGCGACGACATCGTTGCAACGCACGCTGCACTTCGAGCAGGAAAATTTCATGCTCCGTGTCAGCGATCAGGAAATGAAACCAGGCGAAGAACCCGATGTGTGGCAGTGGGCGAAGCTCACGCCGATCGATCCGAAACCTTTTTCGTTCGATTTCGATTTGCCCGACGCGGATTTGCACGGTGCGCGCACGGCTGAATTCACGTTCAACTTCCGCGGCATGTCGAACGTGCCGGCCAAACCGAACGAAGCGAAAGCACCGGATCACGTCGTCGAGATCGCCATCAACGGCAAATCGCTCGCGCCGCTGAAATGGGACGGCCGCCATGAATTCAAAAGCACGCTCGAGGTGCCGCTCGCGTCGCTGAAACCGAAAGGCAACACGATCGTCATCCGTGTGCCGAAACGCGACAAACCGAACGACGCGACGACGTTCATAGTGGATGTCGTGATGGTCAACTGGTTCGAAGCCGAGTTTCCGCTGCGCGACGATCCGACCGATCGCACGAGCGCATTCCGCGCGGTGCGCGACGGAAACATCGACATGCGCGAGCCGAACGCCGACGTGTTCGGCAGCGACGGCACCGTTCAGCCGGCAGCGCGCGTTGCGTTGCGCAAGGACATCGACTATTTCCTCGCCGATCGCAAGGCGCCGCATGCGCCGGTTCTCGCGCGTCCGATCGCGGACGATTCGTTGCGCAGCGAAACGCAGGGTTTCGACTATCTCATCGTCGCGCATCCGTCGTTGATCGATGCGATTCAACCGCTCGCGGAATTTCATCGCGCGCACGGAATGCGCGTCAATGTGATCGACGTCGACACGATCTACGACGAGTTCAACGGCGGCATCGTGCATCCGTCGGCGATCCGCGATCTCGTCGCGTGGGGCACATCGCGCTGGTCCACCAAACCGAAATATCTGCTGCTCGTCGGCGATGCCAGCTTCGACATCCATCACGATCAGCGCACGAACAGGCCCGACAAACACATGTATGCGTCGCGCGTCAATCCGCCCCAAGCCGAGATGACGCGGCCCGATGGATTCTGGGCGCTGGGTTCGACGTCGTACGCCGAATTCAGCAAACAGTTGCCGAATCGCAATCTCATTCCGACCTGGCAATATCCGACCAGCGACGGGCAATCGGCCAGCGACAACAGTTTCGTCGCGCTCGACGGCGACGACATCCATCCACAACTCGCTGTCGGCCGTCTGCCGGTGGTGCGCGCCGACGAAGTGAAAGCGATCGTCGACAAGACGCTCGCGTATCTCACCGCGCCGACGCCGGGTGAATGGCGGCGCGACGTCACGTTCGTCAGCACGAGTGAAGTGCCTTCGTTCAAAAGCACGTCGGACAAAATCGCGAGCGATTTGGTGAGCCGCGGTTTCGTGGTCAACAACGTCTATTCCGACGCGCGCGAAAAAGACGCGCAGCACTACGAAAACGTGCGCGAAACGCTCAAGCGCGATCTCGATGCGGGTAACTTGCTCGTGCATTTCCTCGGTCACGGCGGGCAGTACATCTGGCGCGTCGGGCCGATCGGCGATCTGTTTTCGCTCGACGACGTGAGCGCGCTGAAAAACGCCGGCCGTTATCCAATGGTGCTGGCGATGACGTGCTTCTCCGCGCCGTTCGATCATCCGACCGAGGATTCGATCGGCGAGCGTTTCCTGCGCGAATCCGACAAGGGCGCGGTAGCGGTGTTTGCCGCGTCGTGGTCGAACTGGCCGAATCCCGAGAACTCCAAAACGCTCGTTGAAGCGCTTCTGAAACCCGGCACGACCATCGGCGAGGCGATCCTGTCGGTCAAGCGCAAGACGCAGGATCCTGTACTTGTGGAAATGTATAACCTGCTCGGCGATCCGGCGATCGTGCTCGTGCAGCCGAAGGAAAAACTCGCGTTCGCGCGCTCGGGCGATCGATGGAACCCGCAGTTGTATGTGCGCGTGCCCGCCTATGATTTCGGCGGCGACGTGGACGTCGACTGGATCGACGACAAGGGCGGCATCATCGACAGCCTGAAATTTCAGGCGCGCGACACGCTGTTCGCGCTGCCGATTCTCGACAAGGCGGTGCAAGTCCGCGTCTACGCGAGCGATGCACGCGACGGGCGCGCCGCGTTCGGCACCGCCGACGTGCGCCCGCCGCCCGCGCCGCCGCCCGAAGTGAAGAAAATCGTCGCGCCGACCGCTCCGATCAAGCCGAAGTTGCCGCGGACGCGCAACCCGAAGGATGATATCTCCGACGCGGATTTCGACGCGGCCACGCCGCCGAACGAATCCGCGCCCAAACCCTGACCGATCGCGCCGACCGCATGGCTCACCGACGTTTCGACTGCGTGTTCGTCATCGGCGCTTATCTGCCCAACGGCGGCACGTTGATGGCGTATCACATCGGCCGCATCCTCGAGCGCGATTTCGGCATCCGCGCGGTCGCGGTAACGCTCGGCGCCGAAGGATTCGACGACGGCGTCCACGCCTACGACCTGCGCATGCCTTGCGTAACCGTCGCGGAGATGGAAGCGCAGATCTCGCCGCGCGATCTGCTCATCGTGAATCCGAGTTTTTCGCCGCATCAATTCGGCTGGCGTCTGCCGGGCACGAAGCTGAGTTACGTGCAGGATTTCAAGACGTTCGCGTTGCTCGACCGCAAGATCGATCATTATGTTGCGGTCAGCGATTTCGTACGCGATTTCCTGCGTACGGTTTACGCGCTCGACGCGCCGGTGATCCCGCCCTTCATCGATCTCGATGCGATGCCGGCAGCGCCGGCGTGGTCGCAGCGTCCGGCGATGCGCGTGTTGCCGTATCGCAAAGGCATATCGGAAGTGTGGGACCTGTCGTTCGCGCGCTTGCGAACGATCGTCACCGCGCGCGCGCCGCACGTCGTGTTCGACGATCCGTTGCCGTCGTCCGGCATCGCGCACCGCGATCTGTTGATGCGTCTTGGCGCCACGCGTTTCCTGCTCACACTCTCGGCGGCCGAAGGTTTCGGACTGGTTCCGCTCGAAGCGATGGCGATGGGCGCGACGGTCGTCGGCTACGACGGTTTCAGCGGCCGGCAATACTTGCGCAGCGGCGAGAATTGCCTCGTCGCGCCGTATCCGGAAATCGAGCGCGTAGCCGACATGCTGATCGACGCGATCGCGTCGCCGGAGAACAGCGAACGAATCGCGCAACGCGGTCGCGAGACTGCGCAACACTATTCCCACGAAAACTTTCGAAACGCGTGGATCGACACGCTCTCTCGTCTGCTCGCGATCGAACCGGTGGCCTGATCGGCACATCGTGACGAACGGAAAGAGTCGACGCGCCGACATCGAGCGCACTACGCAGCTCCATCGAAGCTTCTGTCGCTGATTCGGCCAATGCTGTTGTTCTGAATGAAGCGGTCTGGATCGCAGCGTATCGGCTGCAGTTGCGCCAGATTTTTTCTCGATGCTGCTCTGATCAGCGCATGAGGCCCGGCAGCAGTGCTTGCCAATGCACGTTGCCGCGCGACTTGCGCGTCGTCGTGCTCGAGTTGGTGGCCGTGGTGCTGTCGGTCGGCGCGGCTTTTTGCGCGTGTTCGTCGTGAGTGGATGACGAACCGCCAGCGGCTTCGCTGTGCGACGAATCGCGGTCGGGTGTTTCGACGGCCGCTTCGGTCGGATGCAATGCGCCGCCGCCCTGATCGGTCGATACGGGCGCGGCAATCGTGTCGCCGCTATTGCTCGCCAGCGCGAAGCCGGCTTCGGCAATCGGAACGGACGTCGCCGCGCTCGCTTCAGTGAACGCGAACAGAGCGGCGAGGGCGAAAGCGAACGTCGAAATCCGTGTCATGCTCTTTCCTAACGGACAAGCAAGATGTGGACGCTGGAGAGACGCCAATGGTCGCACGTTGAACTCTCCATCGCCAGTGAACCGGCGCCAAGGCAGCAGTAACCGTGCCACTCGTCATGCGACGTTGCCATGCCGCGCGCCGACGGCGTTTCGTGCGGAAAAGTGTCCGCGGACACTTTTGCGGGCGGCAGCGGACACTTTCCCGCCTCCGACGGCGAGCCATTAAACTTCGGCAATGACCATCGAAGCCGCCGCGCTGCTCGCCGCGCTCTCCGCCGACGCGCCCGTTTCCGGCGCGGATCTGGCGCGCCGGCTCGGCGTGACGCGCGCGGCGGTGTGGAAGCAGATCGAATCGCTGCGCGATCTCGGCGCGCCGATCACGGCGGCGGCGGGCAGCGGATATCGCCTGAAATGGCCGTTCGAAGCGCTCGATGAAGAAACCATTCGGCGCGAACTGAATCCGTCGCTGCGCCGTCGCGTCCACATCGATGCGCATTGGCAGATCGACTCGACGAACACGGCTTTGCTGCGAGCGGCTGCCGACGGTGCGGCGGATGTTTCCGTCGTCGTCGCCGAAACGCAAAGCGACGGCCGCGGACGTCGTGGGCGAAGCTGGCAATCGCCGTTGGGTGGAAATGTATACTTTTCGCTGCTCAAACGCTTCGACGCGGCGATGGGCGCGCTGGCGGGGTTGAGCATCGTCGCCGGCATCGCGCTGGCGCGCACGCTGCGTGATTTCGGTGTAAGGGATGTCGGTTTGAAATGGCCGAACGATGTCGTCGTCGACGGGCGAAAGCTCGCCGGCATCCTGGTCGAACTCGGCGGCGAATTTTTGGGTCCGTGCTACGCGGTGATCGGCATCGGCATCAACGTGCGCGCGCCGAACATGAAGATCGATCAGCCCGTGACCGATCTGGCGACGCTGTGCGGAACGCCGCCATCGCGTAATCGTCTCGTGGCGCGGCTCATCGAAAACCTCGACGAAGCGACGACGACGTTCGCGCAACAACGTTTCGCCGGTTTCGAGCGTGGGTTTGCCGAATTCGACGCGCTGGCCGGCAAACCGGTTCGCGTACATGCCGCCGCGACGATGCGCGAGGGCGTCGCCGCCGGCATCGACGCGCGCGGCGCACTCCGTGTGCGGCACGGCGCCGACATCGTCGCGTACGACAGCGCCGACGTGTCGGTGCGCGCGGCATGAAGCTGCTCGTGGACATCGGCAATACGCGTTTGAAATCCGCGCTGGTCGACGGCGAGCGTTGGCAATCCATCGACGCCGTTACCGTCGCGGATATCGATGACGCATTGTGGAAAAATATACAAAAGCCCGATTCGGTTTGGATCGCGTCCGTCGCGTCGGATGAAATCACGCAACGCGTCGTGCGCCACATCCGCGAAAGGTTCGGTACCGACGCGCACATCGTGCGAAGCACCGCCGAAGCATTGGGCGTTCGCAACGCTTATGCGCATCCAGAACGCCTGGGCGTCGACCGCTTTCTCGCGCTCGTCGCCGTTCACGCGCAACGCCATGGCGCGGCAGTGATCGCGAGCTGCGGCACGGCACTCACGCTCGATGCATTGCGCGCAGACGGCCAACATTTGGGTGGGCTGATCGCGCCGAGTCCACTTATGATGCAAAAAGCGTTGCGCGCGGGCGCCGCGCAACTTCGCGACGTGGATGACGCGGCCATTGTCGACATCGCGGTCGATACGGGTGCCGCTGTCACCTCCGGCACGTGGCTGTCGGCAGCGGCGTTGACGGAGCGTTTCGTCGCAAAAGTATTCGCGCGGCTCGGCGTCGCGCCCCGACTCGTCGTCACCGGCGGCGGCGGCGAAAGGCTGGCGGCGTTGCTCGAATTGCCTTGCGTGGTCGAGACGGACCTTGTCCTGCGCGGTCTGGCGCGGCTCGCCGTCGGCTAGAATGACGGCATGATCCTCGGCACCCGCACGCGCTGATGCTCGCGCGCATCCTGTTTCTGCTCATGCTGGCGTTGAACATCGGCGTCGGCTGCTGGCTGTATTTCGCGCCGCATCCGCGTGCGCACGCGTTCGCCGCGACCGATCCGGGCGTGGCCAAACTGGTGCTGCTATCCGAACGCGATCACGGCGGCGAAGCGAACGCGGCGGAACTCGCGAGCGCGCCGGAAAGCGCGGCGGATCTGCAGAACGACACATGCCTCAGCATCGGGCCGTTCGCGACGCAAGCCGACATGCGCGCCGCATTGAATTCGCTCACGCCGCTCGTTGCGCGCATTCAGTATCGCGAAGCACGCGCGACCGAGACGCGCGGTTACTGGGTCTATCTGCCCGCGCAATCGAGTCGTGAACAGGCACTCGCAATGGCGCGGCAATTGTCGACGAAAGGCGTGCGCGATTATTACGTGGTCACCGCTGGCGATCAGCAAAACACGATTTCGCTCGGCCTGTTCCGCGATCAGGGCAACGCCGACAAACGCCGCAACGAAATCGTCGCGCTCGGTTTCAATCCGCAAGTGATCGCGCGCACCGAAGAACTGCCGGTCTACTGGATCGACTACGCGCAAGACTCGCGCACCCCCGTGAACTGGCGCGGACACGTGCTCGCGCAGGGCGATTTGCGCCAGCAGCCGGCAACGTGTTTCTGATTCGTCGATAACGTGCAAAAATACCCATCGCGCCGGCATAGCTCAGTTGGTAGAGCAACTGATTTGTAATCAGTAGGTCGCGGGTTCGATTCCTGCTGCCGGCACCATTAAAACCGCCGTTCGTTTATCCGTATAAACGTATGGACGTATGGACGTCTAGACTTAGACAATGCTTGTAGGGCGAGTGTGGGTGTTTGCGAGCGTTGGGGGCGAAGGCTTGCTCTGCCGGCTCCAGAAACCATTAGGTTCGCGGCTTTCATCGCGAACCGTCGAGAGCGATTGCCGGGTGCAATCAATGCTGCCGAAGCTGTGCTGTTGGCGTTCCCGCAAGCGCCTTGACAGGCGCCCGCGCGCAGGACTACATTTTCAGCGTCGAATTCCGGCGTCCAGTTCGCCGTTTGCAAGATCGACCGCAGTCCTGGGGAGTACGTTGAACGCACAGAAGATGCCGGTCTCGGCAAGGGTTGTTGCCGCTTCGCGCCGCGTGCGTTCGACCGACCATCCGCTTTTCAATTTCTCAACGTCTGCGGCGCCGGTCATCGAGCGCGCTTGCGAGAAAATCCTTTCTGAAGCGATCGCTCCATTACCGAATCTTGGCGCGACGGCGAGTTTGCGCGCGCGATTCAAACGAATTTATACAGGTTCCGACGTTTGCCACCGAGTGGAAACGTGCGGCTGCAATCCAGTGTGACGAGGCGGATCATGAAGAAG
>DATBAU010000102.1:0-14950 GCA_036271355.1 Rudaea sp.
TTCGCGCCGGTGTCGTGCAACGCGCGGCTGAGTACGAAACGAATCGCCGCGTCGTCGTCCGCGATCCAGATGTCAGCCATTGCGCGACTCCGCGGGCAACGTCAGCGAGAACGTCGTGTGTCCTTTGCGACTGCGAAACGAAATTTGTCCGCCGTGTTCGTGCGCGATTTCCTGCGCGAGCGCGAGGCCGAGACCTGTGCCGTCCGCACGTCCGGAAACCAACGGCATGAACAACGATTCGCGCAGTTCGTCGGGAACACCGTTGCCGTCGTCGGTGACATCCAGACGCTGCGCGCGTTTCAGCGTAAGCCCGCCGACAGCGGAACCGTGTTCGGCGCGCGTGCGCACGGTGATGGTTTTCGCGCCCGCCTGCAGCGCGTTCCGCATAAGGTTCAGCACGATTTGCAGAAGGCTGTCCGCATCGCCGCGTATGTCGGGCAGACTCGGATCGTAGTCGCGATCGAGTTTGATCTCCGCGCCCGCTTCCGCTCCGATCAGCGCGCGTGCGCGCTCGGCGATTTCGTGCAGATTCACCGTACGCATGTTCGCTATGCCGCGCGGATGCAACAGCCGATCGGCGAGCGCGCCGAGGCGATCGGCTTCGGAAATGATGAGGTCCGCCAACAATTGCTGATCCGGATCGTCGATGCGGCGTTTCAGTAATTGCGCCGCGCCACGCAATCCGGCGAGCGGATTCTTCACTTCGTGCGCGAGCCCGCGCAAACTTTCGGAGACGCGCGGCGCAACCCCGTCGTCGAACGTCGCGCCGAGTGTGTGCAACTCGATCAGCACGCAGTCGTCCGATACGTTGTTCACCGCGATGTCGACGCGTTGCATCGCGCCGCCGAACATCACGTCAGCCCCCCGCGCCATCACCGGCACATTGGCGTCGCGCGCGCGCTCGATCATCGAAGCGAGCGTCGGTTCCGCTTCACCGACGATCTTCAAGGGCGCGCCCCGCCAGCCGGAAGCATGCGTCAGTTCCACGAACGCCGGATTCGCGTACACGAAGCAAAACCGCCGATCGACGACCGCGATACCGGTTGCCGACTGCGATAGCCAGTCGGCAAAAGGCGCTGGGATTCGTCGGGTTGCTGGCATTGCACCATTCTAGTGCAACTACTATTTGTAGTGCGACCAGAGTCGCAGCACCTTGACGGTCTTGATGTTCTTGACGACTTGGTAAACGAGGCGATGCTGAATGTTGATCCGGCGCGAGTACGCCCCGGACAAATCGCCAATGAGCTTTTCATACGGCGGCGGAATCCCGAACGGATCGCGCGCAAGCAGCGCTAGCACGATTTCGCATTTCGGCCTGAGCCCCGCAGCGTTGAGTTTCTTGGCGTCCTTCTGCGCGTACTTCGAAAACACCAGCTTCCACGTCACCAGCGAAGTCCCTTCGCCATCTTGGTCGCGGGTGTTTTCAGACCGTCGCGAATGGATTCGCGCATGCCGGGAACGGAGAGCAAATACAGCGTCTCCTGAATGGCGTTCCAGTCTTCCTCTGACACGAGCACGGCGTTGTTGCGCGGGCCCGTGATGTGAACGGGCTCGTGATTCTCCGCCGCTTCGTCGAGAAGTCGGTAGAGATTCGCGCGGGCATCGGTTGCGGTGAAATCGACCATCCGGCAAGCGTACGGGATTCCGTACGCTTGCACAATCAGGGCTACGGCGCCGGTGTCGCCAGCGGTTTGCCTTTATCGACGATCCATGTTGAAAACACGGTTCCACCGTGGCCGCTCGCAACGACGCTGTGCGCCGATCCGCGCGGATTGAAGAAATGATCGCCGGCTTTCAGCGTTTTATCCGGCTGCCCTTTGACGCGCCAGATCACTTCGCCTTTGACGACATAGCCGGCTTCGTCGCCGTCATGCGTGTGAAAGCCGATGACGCCGCCCTTCGGGAATTCGGCGGTGCCGGTGACGATTTCCTTGCCCTCGACGCCGGATTGATCGTGGCGTTCGAGGATGGCGCGTTTCACTTCGGGTTTTGCGTCGTCGCAAAAAGCGTTCGCGGCAAATGCGAGACCGAGCGCGGCGACGATCAGTTTTACTTCACGCATGACGAGTCCTCCCGTGGAATCGGTGCAGCATACGCCGCACCGGCGCGGAAGGGTGGTAGCGATTGGTCGAGAGGCGCGCCCTGCCGATCGACAGGGCGCGCCCGTCAGAACGAGTAGTACATCTGGAATTCGACCGGATGCGTCGCCGCACGGTAGCGCGTGACTTCGGACATTTTCATTTCGATGTAGGCGTCGATGAAGTCGTCGCTGAAGACGCCGCCGGCCTTGAGGAAGCCGCGATCCTTGTCGAGCGATTCGAGCGCCTGGTCGAGGCTCGAACATACGGTTGGGATGTTCTTTTCCTCTTCCGGCGGCAGATCGTACAGATCCTTGTCCATCGGTGCGCCGGGATCGATCTTGTTCAAGATGCCGTCGAGACCGGCCATCATCAGCGCGGTGAACGACAGATAGCCTGAGTTCATCGGATCAGGGAATCGCACTTCAATGCGGCGACCTTTCGGCGAATGCACGAACGGAATGCGGCAGCTCGCCGAACGGTTGCGCGCGGAATACGCGAGCATCACCGGCGCTTCGAAGCCCGGCACGAGGCGCTTGTAGCTGTTCGTCGTCGAGTTGGTGAACGCGTTGATCGCGCGCGCATGCTTGAAGATGCCGCCGATGTAATACAGCGCGGTCTGCGACAGTCCGCCGTACAGATCGCCCGCGAACAGATTGGTGCCGCCCTTTGCTAGCGACTGATGCACGTGCATGCCGGATCCATTATCACCAACGATGGGTTTCGGCATGAACGTGACGGTTTTGCCGTTGGCGTGCGCGACGTTCTTGAGCACGTACTTCATCGTGAGCAGTTCGTCGGCCTTGTGAACGAGCGTGTTGAAGCGCGTGCCGATTTCGCACTGGCCCGCGGTCGCGACTTCATGATGGTGCACTTCGACCGTCATGCCCGTCGCTTCGAGAATCTTGCACATCTCGCCACGCAGATCGCCGAACGAATCGACCGGCGCGACGGGGAAATAACCGCCCTTCACGCCCGGACGATGACCCGAGTTGCGATCATCGAACGACCCGCCCGAACTCCACGCGGCTTCTTCGGATTCGATTTCGAAACCGGCGCCGCGCATGTTGTTGTGCCAGCGCACGGAATCGAAGATGAAGAATTCGGGTTCCGGACCGAAGAACGCGGTGTCGGCGACGCCCGTGGATTTCAGATACGACTCGGCGCGCTTGGCGATCGAGCGCGGGCAGCGCGAATACGCTTGCATCGTGCTCGGCTCGAGCACGTCGCAGCTCAGGATCAGCGTTGGATGCGCGGAGAAGGGATCGAGCACCGCCGTCGTGGCATCGGGCATGAGGACCATGTCCGAATCGTTGATGCCTTTCCAGCCGGTGATCGACGACCCGTCGAACATTTTGCCGTCTTCGAACGTGGACGCATCGACCGCGTGCGCGGGGAACGTGACGTGATGCTGCTTGCCGAGCATGTCGGCGAACCGCAGGTCTATGAACTCGACGTTGTTCTTCTTGATGAGATCGAAAACCTTGTCGGACATGGGCGACTCCCGTTGGATTGGGGCGCTCTATCGCAAGGACGATGCCATGTCGCAATCGCCGACGTTTCAAGCACTTACGGGAAAATCGGTTATCGAATTGCTTCAGTTTGGTGCATATCTATAAACCCACGCACCGTTATCGGGTTAGTGGGTTCCGAGCCGGATGGCGCGTTCGCTCAGACGCCACGTGTTCCCGAACGATTCGAACGTCAGCGTCACGAGGTGCGTCGTCGCTTCGCACGGCGCGGCGAGATAGGTGAGCGTCACGATATCGCCGTGTTGCTCGAACGCGGGTTCACCTTTTCCCCAATCCGGAATGTCGGAGTGCGTGGGGTCGCTGCATTTTTCGGCGCCGCGTTTGAGTGTGTCGAGTCCAGCCGATGTGTCGGGCACGAGCGCGGGTGGCCAACTCAGGTTGTCGCGTACGCGCAGAAGATTCGCGATCGACGCGATACGACGCGACACCGGCTTGGCTTCCATATCGAGATCCGCGTCGGTGTATCGAAGTGGAAGCGCGGTGTGAGCGGTGAGATACGCGCTGTCGCGATCGGCGAGTGCGCGCCGATAATTGCGCAGTACCGAAACCAGTTCAGTCAAATCCGCGCTCGGCCTGTCGACGTGCGGCGTTGACGGCGATGGCTGCGCGGCGCACAGCGGCAGCGCCACGAACACGACGCCTAGAATAAGGAACATCGAACGCGCCATATCGCCCTCGCGGACCGTTGGACTCGCGCTTAGCATCCCGCCACGAAGAACGGATTGAAAGAGAAACTGTCGGACCGTTTGCGGACAATCCCGCGGCCGATCATTCCGCGACAGTGACGCCGGCCTCTCGATTGAAGGCGCGGATCGCTGCGATCAACACCGTCAGCGCTTCGCGCTCGATCGATGTGAGATGCGGATTCCAGCCGTCGACGATCAGCACCGCGCGGGTTTTATCGCTGCGGTTCCATGCCTCGTGTTCGAACGTGTCGTCGAACGTGATGCAGCGGCCTTCTTCCCACACGTGCGGTTCGCCGCCGACGCGGATTTCGCAATCGCTCGGCACGATGAGCGGCAGATGCGTCACCAAACGCGCGTTGGTCGATCCGTGATGCGGCAGGATGTGCGTATCCGGCGTCAGCACCGAAAAGCAGATTTCCGGCGCGTGTTCGGGAATGCGCACGAGCGGCAGACGTTCGAGGATCGCCGTCGTCACTGGACAGCGCGCGCAATTCTCGTCGTAACGGCGGCCGTGGCGATAGAAGAAAAACGCATTCCAGTTCGGTTTCTCGCCGCCCAGGAAATGCGGCACCTGTTCCGGCGAATCGAACGCGAGAAACGGTTCGAAATTGTGTCCGTCGCCGAGCAGTCCGAGCAATTCGTCGCGGATCGTCGCGGTTTCGCGTTCGAGATCGGCGTACCACGGGAACAGCGCGCGAGCGAAATACGCCGTCGCCGCAATGCCGGGAACGTAGAGAAATTTCGGTCGTTGGCGCGCGTCCGGATACGCGGGCTTTTGCTCGAGAAGATAAATCGCCAAGCATTCGTCGATGCGCGCGAACTCGTCGAGCGACGCACGTTCGCGCACCGGCGCCAGCGCTTCCTCGAACAAACGGCGACGCTCCGTGTCGATGAATTTCATCGCGTACACGACGAGTTCGTGCAGCGCCGGCGCGGTGGTTTCGGGACTGAGCCAGCGTCCTTTCTGTTGCGCGTCGTTGATGGCGCGGTAGTAGTTCAACGTCGCTTCGCGCGGACGCTGCAGAATCTCGAGCGTGCGGCCGTAATACAGCCGACCGAGAAAAAACTTCGGCCTGGCTTCGAGGACACCTTCGTAAATCGTGAGCGCTTCGACCGCGCGATCCTGACCGATCAACTGATCCGCCGACAGCAATGCGGCATCGACCTCGAAATCGGTCAGCACGTTCATGCCGAGCGCATCCGCTCCGCTTCTTCCGTGCGCCCTTGCGCATCGAGCAGTTTCGCGAATTCGGCACGCACCGGCAGTGTGTCGGTGGCGTGCTTGAGACCTTCCGTCAGATAGCGTTCGGCGCCGGCCGCATCGCCGCATACGTCGAGACACCATGCGCACCCGATGATCGCGCCGGGATGCGTCGGATCGAGTTCCAGTGCGCGCCGGTAATACTTGAACGCTTTCACGATCTGCTTGCGACGACGCGCGATGTCGCCGAGTCCTGCATTCGCGCCGAACATTTGCTGTCCGCTCGCGAGCAGCTCCGAGAATGCGGTCTGCGCATCATTGAGTTTGTCCTGGCGCATTTTCGTGCGCGCGAGAAACAGTTTCGACAGACTCAAATCCGGACGGACTTTCAACGCATTCTCGAACGCCTGCTCGGCGATGTTGTACGCGCCTTGATCGAACAACGCGCGCCCGAGACTTTGCTGGATCGCCGCGTCGTCCGGCTTTCGCTCGGCGGCGCGCGCGAGGAATTTCGCCGCGTTGGTCGCATCGCCGCGTTCGAGATAGACGTTGCCGAGACCCAGCAGGATCATCGGATCGTCTTCTTCGGCGCGACGTCCGATGCGAAAGCGATTTTCGGCGCCGGCAGCATCGCCCGCGAGCAAACTCAGATGCCCAAGAACGCCATGCGCCTCGATGCTGTTCGGATCGAGTTCCAGCGCGTGCTGAAAACTCGCGAGCGCCGCGGATTCTTCGCCGCGATGCATCTGCACGCCGCCGAGTGCAAGGTGATAGCGCGCCGAATCATGGTCGCGCGCGATGGCGCGGCGGAGCATCGTCTCGGCTTCCACGTGATCGCCGCGCTGATGACGCAACACGCCGAGCAGATACGCGACGTTCGCGTCGTCATCGGCGTCGAGGATTTCGCGATAGGCCGCCTCGGCCGATTCGAGCTGGCCGTTGCGATGCATTTCCAGTGCGGTTTCGAGCGACATAAGACCGCGAATTATGCCGCAGATGCGGTTCTCACGCCCTGTTCGCGTGGCGAATCCGCGTTCAGCGCGCGATGCAGGTGCGCGACGATGAATTCGTCCGTCCAGCTCTGCAGGCTCCAGTCGAGGATGAACGCGCAATGCCCGCCGTGCGGGGTGATGACTAGTTCTGTTTCCGGCGCGAGCGTGAGTTCGCGGAATTCGGCGATCGGAATAACGGGATCGTCTTCGGCCGTGAGGATCGTTGCCGGCACTTGCAGCTTCGCCAGCGTGGCGTCCGCGATCGAATAGCCGTCCAGATAATTTTCGAGCGTGCCGAAATCGGTGTGGCGCAGCACCATGTCGCGCGTCAGATCGCGCATGCTGCCGCGCAGTTGCTGCGGCGTGAACAATTCGGACTGCGGATGCAACACCTGTTTGCGACGCAGCGATTCGCGCCACTTCACCATGAAATAGTATTCGTAGAACCACGGCGCCTCTTCGATCGACGTCAAGCCGGCGCGCGGACTGATCACGGGGCACACCGCGAATGTCCACGCGAGCGGAATGCCGGCACTTGGTGCGCGGAGCGCAACGCGCAACGCGAAATTTCCGCCTAGCGAAAATCCGCCGATGACGACGGGCCGCGTCGGAAACCGCTGCACGATCTGCGCAACCGCGCCGACCACTTCATCGATACGGCACGAATGAAACAGTTCGCGATTCAGATGATGTGTCGCGCCGTGATCGCGGAAGTTGAGCCGAAACACGTCGCAGCCGTCGTCGAGAAGACGGCTCGCCGTGTTGAGCACGTAGCTCGATTGCGCGCTGCCTTCCCAACCGTGCAGCAAAATCGCGAGCGCGTGCGGCGTATCGGCGACGTGTTGCCGCGTGAGAAATCCTTGCAGCCGCACACCGTCGCCGCAATCGAGGATATGTTCTTCCGACTCGCGCTCGACCTCGACGCGCCGTTTGCGAAACATGAATCGACGCACGCCGCTCGATGCGAGAATCGATTGCACATGCGGATTGCGCAGCAGACCGCGCGGCTGAAACACGTCGATCATTCGGCGGACAATTGCAATGCGGCGGCGATGCGCTGACGCGCGGCTTCGGCGGTGTGGCGACGCCCTTCTTCGCTGAGCGGGACGGGTTCGAGAAAATACACCGTCGCTTCGAGTGGCGGTCCGCCGAGCAGGCGCAGGAAATTCGACAGGAAATTTTCCTTCGGCGCGAACGGCACGCTCAGGTCCATCGTGTTGCCGTGCCCGTAACACAAACCGACCGGCTGCACCGGCACGTTGGTTTCGACGGCCGCCTGAAAAATCCGCGCATGAAACGTGCGGACGCGATCGCCGGGACCCGTTCCGCCCTCCGGAAAAATGCCGACCGCCATACCGCTGCGCAACCGGTCGACCATCTGTTCCTGCACCGCGCCGAGCGAATGCGTGCTGCCGCGGCGGTGATAGATCGTGCCGGCGCGCGTCGCGAGCCAGCCGACCAGCGGCCAACGCGAGATTTCTTCTTTCGCGACGAACGCCATCACGCGCTGACTGTGCATCAGTTCGATATCGAGCCACGACACGTGATTGGCGACGAACATCACCGCGCCCGGCAACGGTTCGCCGACACGACGCGTACGGAATCCGAAACACCGCACGAGTCGTCCCGACCACCAGCGCTGCATCCAGTGCGCGAGCCGTTCGCCTTTCACGGTCATTCCGCGCGCCAGCGGCGAGAACACGAACAGTGCGAGCGGGAACGCGATGATCGCGAGTAGCAGCAACAGCGGCGCGCGCCATACGTATCGCAGCGGCCGCATTGGATCGCGGCGAGCGGCGGGGGCGGATTCGGCACGTTCGTTCATCGCGCGATGGTAGCCAGCGACGCCTGACGCCGCAACGCAACCGGCGTGTTACGCGGATTCTTCGAGCGTCGAAACCGCTTCTTGCAGATCGTGCACGTGCTGCTCCCACCAGCGCGGTTCGCTCGCGAACGGGAACGCGCGCGGGAACGCCGGATCGTCCCAGCGCTGCGCGATCCATCCGGCGTAATGGATCTGTCGCATCAGACGCAGCGGTTCGATCAGCGTGAGTTGGCGGCGATCGAAATCGCGGAATTCTTCGTAACCTTCTAGCAGCGCATCCATCGCGCGCGCATTCGTGGCGAGCATCCACAAATCCTGAACGGCCGGACCCATGCGCGCGTCGTCGAGATCGACGAAATGCGGTCCGCTGTCGGTCCACAGCACATTGCCGATATGGCAATCGCCGTGCAGACGCAAGGTCGGCAGCGGATCGACTGTCGCCCAGATTTGCGCGATCAAATTGTCGAGTTGCGCGACGACACGCGAATAACGATCGCGCACCGTGTCCGGCAACATCGCAGATGCGAGCACGACTTTCGACGGCGCTTCGATGAACGTCGCGCGATCGACCGCGCCGCGCGCATGAAACCGGTCGCGCGAGCCGATGCCATGAATGCGTGCCAGCAGCCGGCCGAGCCACGCGAGATTGTCGGATGATTCCAGTTCCGGCGCACGCCCGCCTTGTCGCGGATACAGCGCGAAACGAAAACCGCCATGATGCTGCAATGTGGAATTTTCCACTTTTATCGGAGCGACGACCGGCAATTCCGCCGACGCGAGTTCGGCGGCGAACGCGTGTTCTTCGAGAATCGCCGCGTCGCTCCAGCGTCCGGCGCGATAGAACTTCGCGACGATCGGCGAAGCGTCTTCGACGCCGACCTGATAGACGCGATTCTCGAAACTGTTCAGCGCCAGCAGGCGTCCATCGGTGAGAATGCCGGTCGACTCGACCGCATCGATCACCGCATCCGGACTCAAATTCGCGTACGGCGCCGCATTGCTCATCCGGATTTCGGCACCACGGCGAGCGTCAGCCGCGAGATGCACACGAGCCGCTGCTGCGCGTCCTCGATGCGGATTTCCCACACGTGCGTGCTGCGCCCGATGTGCAGCGGACGCGCGGTGCCGGTAACAAGTCCGCTCGTCACTGCGCGAATGTGGTTGGCGTTGATGTCGAGCCCGACGGCGACTTCCTTCGCCGGATCGAGGCACAGATTTCCCGCGAGACTGCCGAGCGTTTCTGCCAGCGCCACCGACGCGCCGCCATGCAGCAATCCGAACGGCTGCCGCGTGCGCGCGTCGACCGGCATCGTGCCGCGCAGGAAATCGTCGCCGACCTCGATCACGCGGATGTCGAGCGTGGATACCATCGTGTCGCGGCTCGATGCATTGATTTGATCGAGCGATCCGTTCTGTTTCCAGATGGCCATCGTGCGGTCTCGTCGGGCGGGCGGACGACTATAGCAAGCCGACTATTTCCTTATGGGCCGCATCGGCGACAATGCGGACATCGTGTCGTATTCCGTCACTCTGCAAACGAATGGCCGCCGCTTCGACGTCGAATCCGGCGAAAGCATTCTCGACGCCGCGCGCCGCGCCGGACTGGCGCTGCCGTATAGCTGCCTGTCGGGGGTGTGCGGCAGTTGCAAGGCGACGCTGATTTCCGGCGAATGCCACTATCCGCGCAATCCGCCGAGCGCGCTGAATGCGGCGGAAGTGGCGCGGCATCAGGTGTTGCTGTGTCAGGCGTCGCCGTTGTCGGACATCGTGATCGCGGCGCGCGAAGTCGCGTCCGTCGCCGACATGCCGCGGCGCACGCTGGCGATGAAACTGGTCGAGAAGAATCAGCTTGCGCCGGATGTGATGCAGATGATTCTACGTCCGCCGCGCGATCAGCGATTGAACCGTCTCGCCGGACAATATCTCGATATTCTTTTACCGGAAGGCCGACGTCGCGCCTTCTCGATCGCGAATGCGCCGCATCTCGGATCGGACATCGAATTGCACGTGCGCCATGTCGCGGGCGGCGATTTCACGCATCACGTGTTCACCGATTTATCCATCGGCGCGATTTTGCGCGTCGAAGGCCCGCTCGGAACGTTCGTGCCTCGCGAGGATTCGGAACGACCGATGATTCTCGTCGCCGGCGGCACGGGATTCGCGCCGATCAAGGCGATCATCGAACACTTCGTACATCTCGGCACGCGACGGCCGATGATTTTGTATTGGGGTGCGCGAACGCCGGCGGATTTGTATATGCGTTCGCTGCCGGAACTCTGGACGCGACAAGCGCCGCTAATTTTCCACGCCGTGATTTCGGACGACGAACTATCCGGATCGCTGCGCCGCGGTTTCGTGCACGAGGCCGTGCTGGAAGATCATCCGGATTTATCCGACGTCGACGTCTACATGGGTGGACCGCCCGCATTGATCGACGCGGGCCGCCGCAGTTTCGTGCAGGCTGGCTTGCCGGAAGAACGGCTGTACTACGACTCGTTCGATTACGCGCCGGATGTCCTAGCGCAAATTCTGGGCGGGCGCGCGGGTTTGCAAGGACACTAAGCGAGTCGCGGCACACCGTGTTCGGTGCGATGTTCGACGGCGCTCGCACGCGTGTCGAGCGCGTTGCGCGAAAGCGTCTCCACCGCTTCGCCGCGCGCGATGCGCAACGCGTTACGCAGACAACGCGCGGCTTCCACTTCGTCGCCCTGTCCGAGAAAACATTCGCCGAGCGCTTCCCACAATTCGGCCGACGGTTCGATCGACAATCCGCGTTCGAGATATTCGCGCGCCTTGCCCCAGATGTGCGCTTGTAGACACAGACGTCCGAGCGCCAGCAGCAACGCCGGGCTATTCGGATGCGCGTCGAGCCAGCCTTCGGCGCGGCGCAAACGCGTGTCCGCATCCGCTTCGCCGAGTTCGCCATATGCGCGCACCAACGGTTCGGACCATGACTTGCGCAGCGCGCTTTCGATTTCATCGAGCGCGGGCAACATCACGCCGAGCGCGGCAGCGCGGCGCGCATACGCTTCGATCGCCTCGGGCATGTTTCGCTGCGCGCGCGTGAGGCTGGTCCACAACGTGTTCAGACGAATGCTATCCGGCGCGGCGAGCAGCGCGGCGGTGACGACGCGCGCCTGCAACGATTCGTACGTCGCTTCGGCGAGTTGGCCGCCGCGACCCAGCGCGGTGAGCGAATCGACCGCGGCAGCGTGATCGCCGCACAGCAACGCAGCTTCGGCAAGCAGACGCTGCGCGCTGGGCGCGAGCGGCGCGGCGGATTGCGCGGCCTTGAGCAGATCGAGCGCCGCGTCGGGCTTGCCCTGCTCGATGAGGAATCGCGCACGCAACGCGAGCGCGGCGGCGGGTTCGGTTTCGGCGGCTTCGTCGAGCGACGCGTCGGCGCGCGCGGATTCGCCGCTCGAATGCGCGGCACGCGCGGCGGCGAGCAACGCGGGAGCGCGCAAACCAGTTTGGTGCGACGCGCGTTCGAGATCGCGCATCGCTTTGCCATAGCGACCTTCGGCGAGCGCAGTGAGACCGGCGGCGATGCGTTCGCGTCCGCGTCGCTGCGTGCGATGCGACCACGCGCGAAACGGCCAGCGACCGAGTCGAACTAACACGCTCAGCAAACCCCACGCGACGAACAGCGCGACGATGGCGAATACGACCGACGTTTCCACGCGCCACTGGCCAAGACGAATCAGCACGTAACCCGGATCGGATGCCACCATCTGCCAGCCGAACGCGGCGGCAAACGCCACGATCAGCAGCACGAGCAACAGAATCCACGGTCTCACGGTTTCGTGCCTTCGGCTTTCAATACTTCGGGCGGAATCGCCGTGCCGGTCGATGCGCGCAACGCGTGCGAGGCGCGCAGGTTGCGCAATTCCTTGAGCGACGCGCCGAGAATCGACGGCGGTTGCGGCGCTAGTTGCGCTTTGGCGAGCGGATCGAATTGCGCGAGCGTGGCGGCGACGTCCGGCGCGTTCGGATCGAACGCAGCGGACACTTGAGCGCGAGCCGTCGCGATGGCGACTTTGAACGTCGCGTCGTTGCGCGCGAGCGCGGCGGCTTGCGCATCGCGTAGGTCGAGAATGGCGAGTTGTCGCGCGAGATAGACGTCCGTCACCGGCATCGCGCTCGGCGGATCGTCGTGGTGCACTTGCACGAGCGCGCCGAGCACGCGCATCAGGCGCGACTCGTTTTGCGCGGGTGCCGCGTCGGCGAGACCGCGGCGAGCCTGCAGACTCGCGATGCGCGTGCGTAACTGGCTGAGCAGGTTGACGAGCAGCGTCGGGTCCGCGCCTTGCAACGCAGCCAGCGCGAAAATCTCGGCGTTTATACTTTGCCGCACTGTGGAAAACGTCGCATCTTCCACTTCGGCGAGCGCGCCGTCGGCGGCGCGATAGGCGGCGATCGCGCCAGTCGCATCACGGAACAGATCGAAGCGTTCGCCGCCGAGCGTGAGCAGCAGTTCGGCTTCGTCGAGCGCGAGCGAATCGTGACCGGACAGGCGTTTGTTGGCGAGATTGCCGATGGCGTCTTCGAGCAGGCGCGTGCGTTCGCTCAGGGAAATCATCTGATCGCGGACGGATTTGTCGACCTTGTCGCCGTCGTCGATGCGCGCGCGCAACGTGTCGGTCGCGCCGCGCAATTGCGTGACGGAATGCATCAGCGATTCGATTTGCGCATCGAGCGGTGATGCGGTCTTCGGTGCGGGCGCGGCGTCGCGTGTCGTCCACCACCATCCTGCGGCCGCGACGCCGGCGGCGAGCACGATGAGGATGAGAATTCCTTTCAGCGCGCCGCCGGAACGGCGCGTCGGTTCGTCGGGCACGGCCACGACCGGGTTTGTGGGTTCGTCCATGCGCCCATGCTAGCGAAAAGTTATGGCCATTGCCTGCGTCACAAACGATGTTGCGCGAGTGCGCCAGAGGCGGTGTGCAGCAGATCGACCGGTGCCGGCGACGCGGCGATGTGCACCGATCCGAACAGGCTGCGCCGCGCGGCCATCGCCAAGCGCAGACTGCTGACCACGAGTTCGCCGCCGGCGAGCTTACCGAACAGCGGCAACGGCAGCACGGCGCGCAGGTTGTCGAGGATTTCTTCGCTGGTGAGCAGGGTGATTAGCGGTGCTTCGGCATTTTCGAGTGCGGCGAGTTGGTCGCGCCGGAATCGCGGTGGCGCGCGGTGATAGACGTGCACGGACGACACGCGCGCTTTGCGCGACTTCAGCGTGTCGATCAGGATCTCGCGTCCACCGGGCGCGCCGATGATGGTCACGCGTTTGCCGCGCAGACGTTGCAGTTCTGGGAGTGCGAGTAATCCTTCGGACGTTTGCGCGTCGATCGGCGTCAATATTTTCTTCACGCCGCGGCGGCGCAGAGCGCGCGCTGTCGCTTCGCCCATCGCGCAGATGTGCGTCGTGCGTGAGAAACGAACGCGAGCCAGCGCGAACGCGTGTTTCACGGCAGCGGGACTGATGAAGACGACGATGTCGCTGGATCGCGCAGCGACCAACGCGGCTTTCACGGCTTTCGGATCGTCGGCTTTTTTAAGCATCGTGCCCGGCAGGCTGACGACGTTGCCGCCCAGCTTGCGCGCGTATCGTTTGAGCGCCGTCGCACTCGCGGTGGGCCGCGTGACGACGATCGTCGCACCGGCCAGCGGGCTGTGCAAAACGGTCGCATTCTTCGTGCGCATTGCTGCATCGTACTCCTCGATCGCTTGCTAGCCGACGCTGCACTGCGCACACTGCGCGCCCATGTCGACTTCGCTTGCCGAACTGCAAACGCTCATGGTGAACGAGATTCCGATGGCGCGCGCGATGCAATTGTCACTGCGCGAATACGATGCCGATCGATTGACGATCAGCGCGCCGCTCGCACCGAACATCAACGACAAAGGCTGCGCGTTTGGCGGCAGTCTCGTCAGTCTGATGACGCTCGCGGGCTGGGGCGTGGTTGTGCTGAAGCTGAAGGATCTCGGCCGCAAATGCGATGTGTACGTGCAGGACAGCGCCGTGCGTTATCTCGCGCCGGTGTGGTCGGATATCGTGGCCGTCGCGCAGCTTGCCGACGGCGAGACGTGGGACGCGTTCGCGCAAAGTCTCGCGCAACGCGGCCGCGCGCGGGCGACGGTGCATTGCCAGGTCCCGCTCGAAACCGGTGGCGACGCGTGCACGATGCAGGCGCGTTTCGTTGCGATCGCATCGAATGAGATGTCGCGCTGAGCGGATTTGCGGCAGAATCGGTTTGTCCTGCCCGGAGTTGGATCATGTTGCGTAAAACCGTTTTCCTACTGATCACGCTAGCGTGCGCCGGCTGCAGCCTCAGCCCGCATTCGGAAGGCAACGACATGAGCGTCACCATGGTCGCCTACGCCAACGCGCTGCGCTGGCAGGGATTCGACCAGGCGGTGAAATACGTCGATCCGGAAACGCTCAAGGAACATCCAGTCACGCCGCTGGATCTGGAACGCTACAAGCAGGTACGCGTGGTTTCGTACATGGAACAGAATCCGGTGCCGGCCGGTCCGCACGAGGTTTCGCAGATCGTCGAAATCGGCATCCTCAACATCAACACGCAGGCCGAGCGGCAGATCGTCGATCGCCAGCTTTGGCGCTACGACGAA
>DATBAU010000103.1:0-7456 GCA_036271355.1 Rudaea sp.
GGACATCGCGCCGTTCATGGATGGATGTCGGCTCGCGCTGGCGCCGTTGCGTTATGGCGCAGGCGTGAAGGGTAAAGTGAATATGGCGATGAGTTACGGGTTGCCGGTTGTTGCCACGTCGCCCGCTGCGGAAGGGATGCACGTCCGCGATGAAGTGGATTTGCTCGTAGCCGATTCGCCGGCGGACTTTGCCGACGCAGTTGTGCGTGGGTATTCGGATTCGACGTTATGGCAGACGTTGTCCGATAACGGAGTTGCGAATGTGAGGACGCATTTTTCGTTCGAAGCAGCGCGGTCGGCGCTGCGGGGCGTGCTTGATGGCGTGCCTCGTGAGTGAGTGTTGTCATTGCGGAGTTTTGTTTTCGGTGACTTTTAGAGAAAAAGCTTCCGCTCGGGACGAGCGGGTAACTTTTTGCTAAACGGCAAAAAGTCACCAAAAAACGTTTCTTTTTCTCACATAGGTTCCTGTTCGCGATCGGACATCCCTGATCCGTGCGCGAACCGCGCGCTTCCTGCGCGCGATCACCGTCGTAGCAGACTGCGCGTGACCGGTATCAAGCTTCTTGAAACTCTTAACTGCACGAAGCCAAGGGCGGTGAGGTTTAAGAGCAAGATCTTTTGCCTCTCTCTTGCTTTTAACCTGCCGCGAGAGCACGGCGTGCAGTGATCGTTTACAAGAAGCTTGATACCGGTCACCTGCACGCTGAAGCAACGGTGATCGCGCGCAGGGATGCGCGCGGTCCGCAGCCAGCAGCACGGACGTGCTGTCTGCGGACAACACCCTAAGCGACCAATCAAAAACGTTTTTTGGTGACTTTTTGCCGTTAAGCAAAAAGTTACCCGCTCCTTGGAGCGGAAGCCTTTGCTCAAAAGAAGAAGATCAAAAGCAAAGTCGCTAGATTCCCACTTTCGCGGAAATGACGAACAAGCGAGCTCTCCCCGTCCGCAGGAATAAGGAGCAAACAACCCCAAGCTTCATGCCACGAACCCGACTTCACCCTCCGCAAATCCACGCGGCCCAAAGCGCCGCTCACACAACATCACGGAGCCATCATCCCACGCATAAGCGAGCGTACTAGCCCGCGTTCCATACTCATTCCCGCGAATGAAGATCGGCGCAAGAAACTTTTCCAGTTCAACCCCGACACCTGTTTCCGGAAGTTCCGCATCATCGGGTTGCGACGTATCGGCGAGTAGATCGAGCATCGCCGCATCGTCCGCATCCGCTCGGAGCGCACGCTCGAACGAATCATCAAGCCGTCGCGCTTTCGGCCAGCGCGAGGTCGGCGGCCCATTGCTGAGCACGTGCACGCTCTCGGAAAATTCCCACGCCGACTCGCTCAACGTGCTCGCACCCCACGCACCGTCCATATCGCCAACGATGAGATTGAACGGTCCGAATTCGTCGCGCGTCCGCGCAACAGCCCGCGCATATTCGCCCGCCGTCGCGTCCCCGCGCACAAAATCCGCAACCAACGCGCCGCGTGAGCGCTTACCGCGATGCGGCGGTCCTGAACGCACATTCGTGACGGTCGCGAAACGTCCGTCGCGCGAAACCGCGAGCCATGAACCACCCGCTTCGAGATCGCGCCCGCCCACCACATCCGGCGCGTCATGCCAATGCGCGGCAGGCGCGCTTGGTCGCCCGTGATATTCGTCGCGATTGCCAAGCAGCAGCCAGGGCCGCGATGGCACGGTGTGCAAGGCGAGCAGGATCAGGCACATGATGTTTTGTGGAAAAGTATACTAGCCGCTGGACGACTGCAGCCTGGCTTCCAGCGACGGCAGGCGCGCGTTGCCGGGATTGAGCTGGCGTGCGGCCTTGAGCGCGGAGGCCGCGTCGTTGACGCGATGTTCGCCGATGCTCGATTCGGCTCTGTCGAGATAGGCGTTGGCGAGGCGGTCGCGCATCGCTGGCAACGCGGCGTCGTTCGGATCGGACTGGCTGACGGCTTCGACGTAATCACGCGCCTTGCCGGGCGTGCCGTTCTTCATCGATTCCTCGAACAGTTCCTTGGCGCGCGCGGGAATGCGTTGCAGGCCGGCGAGTGCTTTGGCGTTGTTACCGTCGATGCTGAGCACGGCGCGATATTTGTCGAACGCGCTGTCGCCGGGCGTGTGGTTGAGATCGCCGATGTCCATCGCGTGATCGGCTTGCTGCAGCATCGGACCGATGCGCGCCTGATCGACGGAGGTGACTTGCGCCTGCTGCTTGTTGTCGATGTCGATGCCTTCGTGCAGCTCGTGCAGGCGCTTTTTCGCCGGCAGTAGTTCGGGCGCATCGGCGGCGGCGCTTTCGGCCTGCGCGAGCAGTTTGTCGGCTTGCGCGACGTTGTCCACGTCCATCGCGTTGTTGGCTTGGCCGATCATGGTTTGCGCGATCTTGCGCAATGCGCCGCGCGCGCGATGATCGTCGGCGTTTTGACGCAGCACGTTTTGATACAGCGCGATGGCGCCATCGTTGCCGGTGAAATTGTTCGCGCGCTGCGCGGCTTCGGCACGCGTCATCAGTTGCGCGACGGACGGACCGGTGTCGGTGCGCGTCTGCGTGTCGGGGCGATGGCTCGCGATGGCGGCGCGCAAATCCGGGATTGCGGCATTGTTCGGATTGAGCGCGGCGAGATCGTTGATGTGCTGATTGGCGGCGTCGATGTCGCCGCTCGTGATTGCGTCGCGCGCCTGCTGCGCGAGTGCTTTGGCGACGTCGTTCAAGCCTTTGAGCGCGATGCCGTTCGCCGAATCGACTTGCAGCACCTGGCTGTACAAATCCGCCGCGCTCGCAGGACCGACGAGTTTGTTCGCAGCCAGCGCTTGGGCCGCGCGGTCGATGAGGTCCGATGTTTTCGTGCCTCGCGTTTCGGCGCCGCGCAGACGCGAGCGCAGTTCGTCGATTTCCGGACCGCCGCCGAGAACGTCGTTGGCTTCGGCGAGATCGGTGCGTGCGATCGGGATTTCGCCGCGCGCGATTTCGGTGTTGGCGCGTTCGACCAATCGCGCGCCGACGTTCTTCAGTCCTTCGCGCGCCTGATCGTTGTCCGGATCGATGGCGCGCGCGGCGGTATACAACTCGCGCGCGCTGTCGTTTTGCGTGCCGGTGAGGCGGCCGTCGCTGAGCGCCTTGTCGCCGCGGGCCAGCAGGCTGTTGAGCTCGGTGCGCGGCAACATTGAGCGCAACCGGTTCTGATACATGTACGCGACCACGCCGGCGGCGACGATGACGATCGCGATGACCGCGCCAATCCACAATCCAGCCGACGAACGCTTCGCCGGTTTCGCGCGGCGCGACGGCGCGGCGGCGATGTCGTCCATGCGACCGAGACTCGGGTCGGCGCGCATGCGCGAAGCGCCGACGAGCGGCGTGATCGGCATTGCACGGGTCGCATCGTCGCCGGGCTGGCGGTGCATCGGTTCGCGCAGCATCGACAATTCCGCGTGCGCGCCTTGCGCGATCTGGAATTCGAGCTGCTCGATGGTGTCAGCGAGAATCTGTCCGTTCTGGAAACGTTCTTCCGGTTGTTTCGCGAGCATGCGCGAAAGCAGCGGCTGCAGCGCGCCCAATGGTTCGGGCAGCATCGGAACCGGCTGCGTGATGTGCATGATGCCGACGGCGAGCGAATCTTCCGCGTGGAACGGCACGCGACCGAGCAGCAGTTCGTACAGCACGATGCCCAGGCTGTAGAGATCGGCGCGTCCATCGAGCGTGCGCCCACGCGCCTGTTCCGGACTCATGTAATGCGGCGTGCCGATGACGGTGCCGGTGCGCGTGACGTGTGTCGATGCGTCGCTCGCGCGTGCGATGCCGAAGTCGGCCAGCGCCGACGATCCATCTTCGCGCAGCAGGATGTTGTCGGGCTTTACGTCGCGATGGACGAAACCTTTCGAGTGCGCGTAATGCAGCGCGGTGGCGATTTCGCGCACCACTTTCAGCGCGAAGGTCGGTACGCGCGGCGTTCCGTCCATCGCGAGCAGCGGTTCGCCGCCGATGTATTCCATCGCGATGTAGTTGTAATCGCCCGCGCGGCTGACGTCGTGGATAGCGACGACGTGGCGGTGATGCAATTTCGCCGCGATGCGCGCTTCGCGCAGGAAACGTTCGCCGAAATCCGGATCGGCCAATAGCGTCGGCGACATCACCTTCAGCGCCACTTCGCGCTGCACGGATTCCTGCATGGCCAGATACACCGTGGCCATGCCGCCGCGGCCGAGTTGTCGCAGGATCTTGTAGCCGGGGATTTCGATCACGATAAAAGGGTGTGAACAACCCCGAGACAGGGCGTTGCAGCAAGCATATCACGCGGTCCCGGCCGGGTCGGCGCTCGCTATGTGTCGTCGAAGCCGTCGTAGAAGATCTCGTCGTCGACGGCCTGCCGTTCGTAGGCGCCGATGTCGGGCGAACCGGCCGGAACGTCGCGCGCGAAACCGGTGCCGCGCTGATCGGTCGTCGCCTTCAACAGATTGCTGCCGGTATCGATTGCGGGGCTGTCGCTGAGCAACGCGTGCGTGCGTGTGAGTCCGCCGTGGTTGCCGAGCGGAACCAGATGCGGATTCGCGCTGCTGATGATGGTGTTGGGCATCGTCTGCGCGGTTCCCGAGTTCATGATCAGGTTGTAGCTGCCGGCAATTTCGCCGCTGTGGTTCACGCCGACGTCGATGTTGGTACCGTAGGAATCGCTGTTCTGCGCAACGATCGTACTGCGCAAGGTGAAGCCCGATTGCGTCTCGATTCCAGCGCCGCCTTCTTTCGAATAATTGAAAGCAACGGTGCTGTTGTTGATCGTGAGTGCACCGGCCGCGTACACACCGCCGCCGATCTGCTTTGACGTGTTGCCCGAAATCGTACTTTCGTTCACCGTGAAATTGCTGCCGGTCCAGCCGATCAGACCACCGCCGAAAAAGGCGGTGCTGTTGCCGGAGATGGTGCAACCCTGAATCGTCGCGACGTGCGCCGTCATGCCGCCGCCGCCGTGCGTGGCGTAGTTGCCGGAAACCGTGCTGTCGTTGCAATACAGATCGTACGCGCCGACGCCGCCGCCGAAGGTGTAGATAAGACCGCCGCCGATTGTGTCGGTGTTGCCGGAAACGAGGCTGCCGTTGCTCAGCCGCACGACGTGCGCGTAAAGACCGGCGCCGGAAAGCAGCCCGCCGTATTTTCCGCTGACCGTAGCCGAGAGATTGCAGCCGCTCACGGTGGCGGCGTCGAGATCGACTTCGCCCATCGAGTAGATGCAGCCGCCGAGATGCGACGTCGTGTTCGTTCCGCCGGCCACCGTGATGTCTTCGAAGGTGAGTTTTCCCGACGCGCTGGTGCCGTTGAACATCGGCTTATTGCCGGTGCCGACGATCGACAGCTTGTTCGCGCCGGGACCGACGATCGTCAGATCGATTCCGCCGACCGCGATCTGTCCGTCGGATAGCGTGATCGTGCTTTCGGCGCAACCCGGATCGCTACTCGACAACCCGGAAAGTTCGACGGTATCTCCGCTTGCCGCGCCGCCGATGACGGTGCGCAACGAACCGCTGCTGCCATCGTCGTAACAGTTCGTCACGCTCAGCGGCGCGGCGATCACGTGTTCGGCGACGAGACTCAGCGCGGCGCAGACGGCCAGATGAAAGGCATGGTGTCGAAACGGAATCGGCATGACGATCTCCGAGCATGTGCTGTCGGAAAACGCCGGATGCGTTGCTGTTGCGACATCAGGCCAGCCGCCGCGCCTCGATGACATTTGGCACACCCGATAGCCGACCGAGCAGCATCGAAAGCTGCTCGTAGTCGGTTACGCGCAGCGCGAAATTCATCGTCGCGAGTCCGCTCGAGGAATCCACGCGCGCGTTCGCGGCGAGCATGTGCACGTTGGCGGCGGCGATGACGTTGGTGACATCCTTGTGCAGCCATTTGCGATCGTAGCCTTTGACGAGCACGTCGACTTCGTACGCCTGATCGCGCTGATTGCCCCATTCCACGTCGATTGCGCGCGCGACGTCGCGGGCGCGCAGGCGCGCGAAACTTCCGCAGTCGGCGCGATGGATCGACACGCCTTTGCCGCGCGTGATGTAGCCGGCGATCGCATCGCCCGGCAGCGGCTGACAGCAGCGCGCGATCACGGTTAGCAAATTGCCGACGCCTTCGATGATGACCGCATCCTTGCCACGCTTGGGCGGACGCAGTGTGGGCGTCGCCGGCGTTTCGGTCGGCGGCGCCGTCGTTTCGTGCAAAGCGCGCGCGACGTGGCCGGCCGTGATTTCGCCGAGCGCGAGCGCGACAAGGAAGTCGTCGAGATTTTTCTGACCGAATTTCGGCGGCAGCGAATCCAGATCCACATTGTGCAGCGCGAGCCGCTTCAATTCTCTTTCGAGGATCGCGCGCCCGGCGGCAAGGTTCGCGTCGAGATCGACGCGCTTGAACCACGCGCGCACTTTCTGCTGCGCGCGATGCGTGTTGAGGAAAGCGTGATGCGTGGACAGCCAGTCGCGCCGCGGTTCCATGGTTTTGCCGGTAAGAATCTCGACGCGATCGCCGCTCGCCGGCTGGAAATTAAGCGGCACGATGCGTCCGTTGACCTTTGCGCCGCGCGTGCGATGGCCGACATCGGTGTGCACGGCGTACGAGAAATCGAGCACGGTCGCGCCGCGCGGCAAATCCATCACTTGGCCCTGTGGCGTGAGGAGATACACGCGGTCTTCGAGAATGTCGGTCTTGAAACCGGCAAGCAAGGCGAAGCCGTCGTCGGCGTCTTCCTTGGTTTCGAGCAGCTGCCGCATCCAGGCGATCTTGCGTTCGAATTCCTGATCACTGCCGCCGCCTTCCTTGTAGCGCCAGTGCGCGGCGACGCCACGTTCGGCGTGCGCGTGCATGTCGAACGAGCGGATCTGCACTTCGAGCGTCTTGCCTTCCGGCCCGACCACCGCCGTGTGCAGCGATTGATAGTGATTGCCTTTCGGCCGCGCGATGTAATCGTCGAACTCGCTCGGCACCGGCGGCCACAGCGTGTGAACCACGCCGAGCGCGGCATAACAGGCGGGCACGTCCTGCACCAGCACGCGCACGGCGCGGATGTCGTACAGCGACGAAAAATCGCCGCCTTTGCGCTGCATTTTTTTCCAGATTGAATAGATGTGCTTCGGCCGGCCGGCGACATCGGCTTCAATATCGGATTCCTGCAGCGCGCACTTCAACGCTTCCGTGGCGCTGCTGATGTAGCGCTGGCGCTGGTCGCGGCGTTCGTCGAGCAGCGTGGCGATGCGGCGATACACATCCGGTTGCAGATGGCGAAACGCGAGGTCTTCGAGTTCCCATTTCAATCGCCAGATGCCGAGACGATTGGCGAGCGGCGCGTGGATGTCGGCGCTGAGTTGCGCCAGTTCGACCTGTCGTTCGGGCGATGCCTTCGCGGCGCCGCGCAACGCGGCGAGCTGGCGCGCGAGCAGGATGAAGACGACGCGCAGATCGCGGATGATC
>DATBAU010000104.1:0-3175 GCA_036271355.1 Rudaea sp.
GCTGAGCGTTCAGCGCGACGGAAAGACGCACGACTACACGATGAAAGCCGAGCGCCGCGATCCGTACAATTTCGCGTACGCGTTCGGCGAAGGTCTCGCGCCGCTCGCAAAATTGAACGGCGGCAATTTGCTGCCGCCCGATTACGACAAGCGCGTGAAGGAACAAACCGAGCGCGCGATGCGTGAAGCGCAACGCGTTTACGCGAAGGCCGGCGAGAACATGAAATCGCTCGGCAACCTGCGCGTATTCGCGCCGTGGTGGGGTGTGAATCTTGCGAGTCTTAACGCGGATCTCGGCAGTTATTTCGGCACCGACAAAGGCGTGCTCGTGCTGTCGTCCGACGACGAGGATTTCAAGCAACTCAAAGCCGGCGACGTGTTGCAACAAGTGAGCGGCAAGAAAGTCGAACGCCCGGAAGACGCGTTCCGCCTGCTGCGTGAGCAGACCGCCGGAACCGAGGTGAAAGTCGAAGTGCTCCGTCAGCACAAACCGCTCACGCTGACGTTGCGCGCGCCGGAATCGTCGAGCGTGTTTGTGATTCCGCCGCCGCCTCCCGCTCCACCCGCGCCGCCTGCTCCGCCGGTGTCGCCCGTTCCGGCTGCGCCACCTGCTCCACCTGCGCCGCCCGCACCGCGAGCGCCGAAGTCGATGAGTGTCACCGTGATCGCGCCGGTGCCGACGGTAACGGAAACGTCGGCCATCACGATTTCGACCGAAGACGACGACAGCGACGGCGGCTGAGATAAACTTTCGCGCATCAATCGCAACGACGATGCGCGAATGCGGAACCAACGAATCGTTTTTCTCGTCGTCCTCGTCATCGCGGCGGCGCTGATGGTGGGCTATCTGATCGGGCGCGGGCCTGCGCTCGATGGTGCTGAGACGACCGCCGCGAGACCTAAACCGAAGGCAAGCGCGCCGCGCGAGACTACAAATCGCTCGCGAAAAACGCTGTCGTCGACATCGACCGATGCGAAAACGTTGTCGTCAAAAGACAAGGTGGTCGCGCCGACATTGAACGACGTATTCGCCGATCTCAAGCGACGTGCCGACGCGAACGATCCCAACGCCGCCGCCGAATTGTTTCGCGATCTTCGCCGCTGCCAGATGCAACAGGAACTCAGCGACGCCCTTCCGCAGTGGATGAAAAACGAATTCGACAGCGATACGTCCGCCGATACGCCCGACGAGTTGGCGAGACGCGAAAAATATCTCGACGCTATGCAGAAGGAAGTCGATTTCGTGCAACGCTATCAGGCGTTTTGCGCCAATGCGAATCCAGATGCGCTGGTACAACTCGTGCCCTCGACGCTCAAAGCCGCGCAGCTCGGCGATCTCCACGCGGTGCGCTGCTACATCGGCAACGAAGTGGAGATGGTGCCCGGATTGATCGATCATCCGGAGTGGATTTCCGACTTCAAGCAAAACGCGATTCCGCTCGCGCAATACGGTATCCAGCACGGCGATTGGGGAACCGCCGGACTGCTCGCGTTCGCCTATCGCGGCACGTTTTCGTCATCGCTGTTCACGCAAGCGGTGAAACCCGATCCGCTGCAGGCGTATCAATACACGAAGCTGCAGGCGCTCGGCGCGAGCGACAGCTTCGCGACGAAAATCCAGCAACAAGTCGACGAAGCGGCCGAAGGACTCACGCCGGAGCAAATCGCGCAAGGCGACGCGTGGGCGAAAGACATGTACGAACGTTATTTCAACGGCACCTCGTCGAACGAACTGTCGAACGGCGTGAACACGTGCAGCGACGGCGGCTGAGCTAGACTTCCGCGCATCGATCGCAACGACGATGCGTGAATGCGGAACCAACGAATCGTTTTTCTCGTCATTCTTATCATCGCGGCAGCGCTGGTGACCGGATATTGGATCGGACGCGCGCCGCAACTCGACGCGCTTTCCAATGCCGTCTCGGCGAAATCGCCACCAAAAACAGCGAACGTGAAAGGCGGCGCGTACGCGAAGAATCGTTGCGTCCAGCGCAACGAAACAATCCGCCTCATCGGAAAACAAAACATCGCCGACGCTGAGAGATGTGTACGCCGACCTCAAAAGTAGCGCGGATGCGAACGACGCAGCGGCCGCCGCGGAGCTTTACTACGATCTGCGTCGCTGTCGATTACAAAAGGTATCCGCGCAATTGCTTCCGAAGTGGCTTCGCGAAACGTTGAATCACGACGTCAGTGGTGCGACCGATGAACAATTGAAAATCAATGAACGGGCAATGGAAACGATGCAGCATCAGATCGATTTCGTGCAGCGCAATGCACCGTTCTGCGACGACGCCGATCCGGAGATGATCGACCAGCTCGCGCCCGCGTCGCTGAAAGCCGCGCAGCTCGGCGATTCGAAAGCGCTCGATTGTTATATCAGCGGGATGCTTTTGCACATGCCGGGTGTGCTCGATCACCCGGAATGGCTCAACGACTTCAAGCAGAACGCCCTTCCGCTCGCCGACCAGGCATTCAAGAACGGCGATTGGCGCGCCGTGATGCTGTACGAAAACGCGTATTCGGGGTCGTTCGTTGCGGGACTCTTCGGCCAGTTGACCGGCACCGATCCGGTACGTGCCTATCAATACTTGAAGCTGCAGCAGCTCGGCACGAACAGCGAATTCATCAAGGGTATTACCGACAGTGTCAACGACGCCGCGAACGACCTCACACCGGAACAGATCGCGCAAAGCGACGCCTGGGCGCAGGACATGTACTCGCGCTATTTCAGCGGCTCGTCGTCCGACCTGACAACGGAACCCTGCGGCGGCAATTACGAAGACTGAAACTCACGCCATGCGCGCGTATTCGTCGCCGACGATGGCGACGGCGAGCTGACGCCCGAGCGATGACATCGCGTCGGCGTCGCGCACGCCGAGCACGTGCAGACACGGCAATCGCAGCAACGGCATTCGGACGACTCGCGCCTGCCACGCGCTGCGCGCCCGCGCGAACGCACAGCGCATGAACGTCCCATGCGCCTGCCAGCGGCGGTTCGATTCGGCCGGCGCACGATCGCCGTCGAGCACGCCGCGCATGGAATCCCACGCCAGATAATCGGTGTCGGGCAGCAGATACAAACGCGCGATGGTCGTCGCGCCGGCATCGATGTCGAGCCATTCGCGCGGACCGTGCGAGGTCACCGCCGAGCGCGAGCGGATCGCCGTCGCAT